>PEYJ01000027.1:0-15471 GCA_002774425.1 Parcubacteria group bacterium CG08_land_8_20_14_0_20_48_21
GTTTTTGGAGGCGGAATTTTTCATCCTCACCCATTTCTTTCGCCTTCTCTTTTTTTTGTATTTCTTCCCGTTCTTTATCGCGCACTTGCCGGACGCTCACCCGAGCCGCTTCGGCTTTTTGCGCCAGTATCTTCACAAGCTGCTTGCGATTCTCTTCAGTCAAAGGCGGAAAATTCAAGTAGACGGCAAGCCCGTCATTTTTTGGCGCAACTCCCAAAGCGCTTTTTTGAAGCGCTGCCTCAATGTTTTTTAACTGTCCCTTGTCCCATGGCTGAATGGCGATGGTTTTCGCGTCCGGTATCGTAATACTCGCCACCTGCTTGACCGGCATGGGAGTGCCATACGCGTCAACCGAGATATTTTCCACCAGCGCCGGCGTAACGCGTCCGGTACGCAGCTCTTCTATCTCTTGCTGAAAAAATTCGTAAGCTTTCCGGAAATTTTCTTGATATGGCATAGTAACAAGAATTGTAGGTCTTTAATTACTCCAAGTTATTTTTTTGGCGCCGGACGATATGTCCCCAGATAAAGCGTCGGTAGATTTTCTTCATCCATAAACAGCATACGCGGTTCGGCGGTTGTCGGCAAATTGCTCGTACTCCAGGTGGCACCGCTGTCTTTGGAGTAATAGAAGACGTTCGCCGTAGTGTAGTAAAGTTCATCCGTGTTTTTTGGATTGAACGCGACGCTGAATATTTTTGTTCCCTTGCGCGGGGTATTGATTTGCACTTCTTGCCACGTAGCGCCGCCATCCCGCGACTCCAACATGCCGAAATCGGAAAGATAGAGTATAAAATTTAAATCCAGCGGATTAAGGGCTAGCTGTACGTACTTGTTGGATCCCCCGTACGGTTTGAGCGCGTCATTCCAGTCACTCCACTCCATCCCGCCATCTCGGGAGTTATAAATTCCCGACGATTGCGTAAGCGCATACATGAGTGAAGGATCCGCCGCATACGAACGAAGCTCCAAAACCGGATTGTTAAAGCGCTTCACCGTTTGCCAATCCGCTCCGCCGTTGAATGACCGAACGAATTCCCCTTGCATATTGCCGGCGTAAACCAACTGGGTATTGACCCTATCCACGAGCAATGCGGAGAAAACGATATTGGAACGGGTGTCAAAGTACATTTTCTGCCAGCTGCGCGCGCAGTCGGTTGATTTGTAAATCGTTCTCCCCTGCCCCAGGTACAGCGTGCAGTTATTCTGCGGGTCTATCGCCAAGCTATGCACCTTGCCCGTGCGAAATTCACGCCCCTGCTGCCACGTTTTCATTTGGTCATAGCTCCATAAAAGCCCCCGAGAGTCGGTCAGGGTGTAAAACGTGAGCGGATCGGAGGGATCGCGCACGATACCGGTAATATTTGTGCCGGCGAGATTTGGCCTGTCCGCACCCGCCGATTGAATTGCCGCAAGTTGCTGCCAGGAGACTCCGTTATCCACCGTTACAAACCACCCAAGATCGGTTTTCGGCTGGTTTGCGGAGGGATTGGTTTTAATGGAAATGCAGCCAGAAAGTATGAATGGCGCAATCCCTATAATAACTGCGGTGCGAAAGAGAAATAGGTGTTTCATAGGGCGAGTAATGTGGTAAGTGCGTGCGCGGTCGCCAGCGAGGTAGGGGGAGAGGAACGCAGTGCTCCCAAAAGTACGGCGTTGTGCGTCATCTGTTTTGTATAGGTCTTTTCACGGATATGCCTTGAGAGCGTCAGTTCATAGAGCAGCAGCGTATCCGCGTTATAGGGCAGTGATTGCAGTAAACTCCAGTGCTCGGGAACCCTTGCCTCATCCATAATACGGCTGATGGTCTCTTCCAGATAACGCCACTCCGCATGAATTTCCGGCCGGTGAAACGCTTCCCAAAGCATTCCTATTTTACGCGCCGTGGCAAGCTCGCGCAACAGCCGGTCTTCTTGCAAAAATAAAGAAACAAACCGCTTGACCACTTTTACAGAAGGAACGGCGCAGGTAAAATGCACCGCGCGAGAAACCAATGTTTCGGGTAATGTACGAGGGTGTTCTGCCACCAGAAACATACGAAAATCTTTTGGTGGCTCCTCTAAAAGTTTGAGTAGGGCGTTTGCCGCTTCCAAGGTAAGCTCGTCCCCTTGCGGCACAAAAGCCACTCGCAAACCTGTTGACGTGCGCTGCGCCCACTCGCGCAATTTTCTCGCCTGATCTACCGAAATCTTCCCCGTTTGCGTTTCTCCCCGCACCAAGCGCACATTCGGATGCGCGCCTCTTTCAATCATGCCACATGCCGCGCAATGCTTGCAGGGAGCTGCCGACTCATCCGCTTCACAAAACATACGTTGTATGATTTCCGATATGAGCCTGCATTTGCCGATGCCGCGCACACCCGTCAGTAAGAGGAAATGCGGCAACTTATCATGCGCGTAGAGCGATTGCATGCTCTCCGCAACACCCCACCCCTCTACCATGTGCAAAAAAGTTTTGCGTGCCTGCGCTTCCTGCATAGTGTTCATAGCATAGCACGAAACCACACCACCGACAACATCCGCTGTTGCTAAGGTTGTTACGAGAAAACGCGTCATGGGAGCGACGCACATCTTATCCTTAGGCCAGCAGGGCAGCCAGGGTTTTCTCCGCCGTGCGGCGCCACGTGTAGTGTTTTGCTCTGCCGCGCATTTGCTGTCGGATGCGCTCGAGACGCACTCTATCGCCAAGCAGTTGGTGCAACTCCTGCGCTGCTTTGGCGTATGCGGTATGAAGACAGATGAACGCATAACCGCCGGCAAGTTCTTTAAGCGCCGGTTCGTTACCGATAACTACGGGTATCCCACTTGCAAACGCCTGTAAAACAGGTAGACCAAAACCTTCCTTATGAGAGAGAAAGAGCAGCGCAGCCGCCTCCTGCAGAAGAGCGGGAATATCTTCTTCCGGCACATATCCCAAGAAGTGCGCGAAGGCGCGCGCGTCTTGGGCAAGCTGTTGCTTATAACTCTCCTCCACCTTTCCCACAAATACGATATGTTGATCCTCACCCGTTCGCTCGCGATACGCGCGAACAAAATCTTTCGCGCCTTCGGGATTTTTTTTGGCAACAACGCGTCCGAGCACAAGAAAATATTTTTCCGGCAAACGGTATACTTCTCGCACGCGCTGTTTGTGCTCCGCGCTGCACGAGCGAAAATATACCTCGTCTATCCCCAACGGCGTTAGGGTAACGGGGGTGTCCATTTCCGGAAAACGCTCGCGGAGATCGTTCTGTGTTGCTGATGAAACGGTACAAATGCGGCTTGCGCTCTCCATCATACGCCACAACGCAACGCGCTGCCGCATACGCTCAAAACCGGAAAAAACATCGGCGTTTGTTTTTACCGCAACGTCATGTATGGTTACCACGGTTTTTTTCGGATGATAGAGCGGGGGCATGTAGGATGGAGAAAAGTAGATGTCTATCGGGTGCAGTAGCAGCTCAAAGCTCAACCGAAGTTGTACCCATCCGAAAGGAAGCGGCCATTGCAACACCCGCACCTTCCATAAAATGGGAAGTGTGCGAGTGAATGCAAACGGCAGCGGCTGCGGCGTATACAAAAAAACTTTCTCGTGAGAAAGAATTTGCGCAAGGTGAACAAGCAAATGGCGTGTATACCACTCCACGCCGCTTTTTGACTTCCCCGTAATGGCCGTAGCGTCAATACCGATGCGCATACCCTACTACACGACAAGCCACCAACAACCTGCGACCGACAACAAGCGTTATCCATCTCTTGCGGATGGCGAGTTTAAAGTTATGAGTGATTTACCGTGCGGCCAATATACTCCGCTTATATGAGTCCAGATTATCCAGCGCAACGCCCGTTCCTTTGGCGACGCACAGGAGCGGATCCTCCGCAATAAAAGCGGGGACTTGGGTCACTTTGGTTGCGAGTGCGTCAATGTTGCGCAAGAGCGAACTGCCGCCGGAAAATATCATGCCCTTATCCATAATGTCCGCGGACAACTCCGGTGGCGTATCATAGAGCACGGACTTTATCGCCTGCATGATACCGTCCAAATCGTTCTGTAACGCTTGCGTGATATCATCTGAATTTATTTCAAGCGTGCGGGGCAAGCCGGATATCATGTCCCGCCCCTTAATTTCCATGTACAGTTTATCTTCCAAATACATCGCTGCGCCAATGCGAATTTTAATATCTTCGGCCGTACGCTCACCAATTGCCAGTGCGTATTCTTTACGAATGTAGTCGGCAATCGCCGCGTCAAAACTATTGCCCCCGATGCGCACCGAGGTGCTGGTCACAATGCCTCCCAAAGAGATGACGGCGATTTCCGATGTACCGCCGCCAATATCAACGATCATGTGACCGGATGCGGAACCGATCGGAATGTCCGCACCGATTGCCGCCGCTATCGGCTCTTTAATGATGTACGCGGCGCGCGCGCCGGCTGCCAGTGTCGCATCAACAACCGCGCGCCGTTCGGTTGAGGTAATACCACCGGGAACCGCAACCATGACTTCGGGGCGAAAAATGCGCAAGCCCGACATGGTTTTGCCGATGAAATACTTGAGCATGGCTTCCGTGGTTTTATAATCGGCGATCACCCCATGCTTCAAAGGACGCTGGGCAACAATAGTATCAGGCGTCCTGCCGATCATTTCCTTTGCCTCATTGCCGACTGCCAATACTTTGTTATCCAAAAGGGAAATTGCCACAACGGACGGTTCGTTGATGATGATGCCTCGTTTAGGCACATGCACGAGTGTATAGGTCGTACCAAGGTCAATCGCTATTTTTTTGAAAAACATGCTCATAGCTTGCGTATTACCCAGCTACTCTAGCAAATACCGCACCTTTTGGCAACTAGACTTCCCTATGGAAACGACGAATATTATGACCCTCGTATGGCATCCGCAGTCCGTGTATCCGCAGGTAGGTGAGCCAATCGCTGATGTGTATACGGGTCGTTTTATCGCATAACCCGGCAAGTCCCGACCGCTCCGCGGATTCACGGCGATAGTAGTGCACCGCGCTGTATGCGGGAACATACCAGACTTCTTGCCCTCCATCTTTATACGCACGCAGGCAAAAATCGGTGTCCGCAAAATATACAAAATAGCGTTCATCAAATCCGTGGAGTTTTTTCCAAAGCGTACGCCGCACCATAATACAGCTGCTGATGAGCCAGTCTACGCGACGCGCCTCTCTATGATCCTCCCCCGCCATAAGGTAGCGGTCTATGGTTATTTTCGCGTACGGCAACAACCCGAAAAAAGTTCTGCGGTATAGCGGCGTAAGCGGCGTAGGAAAACGGAGGCATGAATACTGCAACTTCCCGCTCGGATAGAAGAGTCCTGGACCGGCGATGCCGACAGGCGGGTTTGCATCAAGAAACTCCGCCAAGCCGCTTATGGCTTCGGCTTTGATTACAATATCAGTATTGAGGCACAAAAGGTAGTCCCCTTCCGCGCGCGCCGAACCACGATTGATACCTCGCGCATAACCGATATTTCCACCGGTACGTATGTAGACAATCTGCGGAAATTCCTCCCGCATGATATCGGCAAGTTTGTTATCGGTATCATTGTCCACAACAATGCACTCATACGCAAACGGCAGCCGCATATCGGTCACATAGCGTAACAGATATTTGGTCAGTAAAGCTGTTTTGTAATTGAGTATGATGAGGGAGAGTTTCATAAAAATAGTGAGCTTTGTTGCTGTTGGCTATGAGGTATTTCGCTGCTTTGGCGTGTTGAAGAATCCTAAGTACTTACCTAAGAACAGCCGCGTCTGCGCGTCTAGTGCCGGCACTGAACCAAATATAATGAGTGTTATGGGAAGCATAATCCACTGTGCGGCCATGATGGGCCAGGTGAGCCATGAGGTATGTTTGGGTCGCGGGGGCAATAGCAAGAGACTTAATCCTATGGATACGAATATACCGACCATCGCGATAGTCATGAGTTTTTCCAATACATAGGGCGCGCTCTGAAAAATCGCGGAATGCGCAAAACTGTCACGTCCCACCCACAGAGGCAAACGCCCTATGACCGTTATAATAATAGGTGCGGTTGCCCAGGAGTACATGCCTTCGGAAAGATTCCAAAGGTGGTGAATTTTTTTTCTGCGCGAAATACGGTTGTTGCCCAAAAAATTTTTCATCATGTATGGAAAATGTTCTATGCCGTATGCCCAGCGGCGCTGCTGCTTGTACAAATTTTTCATGCTCTCCCCTATACCTTCTCCTATAACCGCATCCATACTCACGGGGATGTAGAGCGGCGTTACCGTATACGCGCCGTCATACCTGAAAAATCCCTGCAGAAAAATGCGTGAGTCATCGGTTACGATATCCTTCTGCCAGAAGCCGACATCAACGAGTGCTTGAAAGCTCATAGCGTGCGAAGAAAACGTAAAAAGACGCTCGGGGCGCGCAAGCTCCGTCAACAGCCAAAACGTCGTGCCGAATGCCGCCACACGGGTAACGGGCGATGCTTCCCAAATGTTATTGTTGTACAGCGCCACCGGCTGGTACGAGGTCCGCAAGGGGTTAGGATGTGTCAAATACGTATAGGCGAGGTTAGCAAAATACTGCTGATGCACCGTCGTATCAACATCAAAATAGGATACCACCACATCCTTATACGGAATGTGTTGTGCGTCAATGTACTCTTTCAACCGATGTCCCGCCCAGTGGGCATTTGCGCCTTTTGCTTTTATTTCTCCCTCCAGTCCGTCGGGATGTGTCGTTGCGATGAAGCCTCCAAATTTATCGCCGTAGCTTTTGGTAATTGCTTTCAATATCTTTTGCGCGCTATCTCCCGCGCGCGCTTCAGCCGAGAGCACAATAAGTAATTTCTTATGCGGGTACGCTGCCGCCAAAAAACTTTCCAGTGTCGTGCGGATAACCGCTTCCGGTTCCGTATAAAAAGGCAGCACCACTGCGTGCAAAATTCGCTCCCAACCTTGCTGCTTGCGCACTTCTGTAAGCCAATCCCGCTTGATGGTGCGGCGGTAGCGCAGCCACGATACGGTAATATAAAAAACAAAATAAAAAACGCGGAAGACCCAAAAAAGGTCAAAAACGATTATGAAGAGAATCGCCCATAGCGGTCTGACAAAAGAGAGTGCGATGGTACCGAGCAATGTTGTCCAAACAAATGTTGCGGGCATGCACTCTAACAAGCGATACGAGAGTCCTTTTTGTTTTGGATCATACATAGACAGATTTATCCTTTCATGTTTACCCTTGCGTGTCAATAAATTATCCGTACCATAATCTTATATATATGTCCGGTGAGCGATAAATAAAAAACCAATACGGGAAAATCGTATCGGCACAGTACGGCGGCATGGCTATACAAATGCATGCACATAGTTCATGCATACAATCATTGGCATAATACACCCAATCGTGTTAAAATGACGCGTATGAAAATTATCCTTGCAACACCGCTATATCCGCCGGATATTGCGCAACCGGCAGCATATATCAAAGAGTTGGCAAGACGCCTTTCGCACAGTCATACGGTAACCGTCATTGCGTATGCGCGCGCGCCGGAAGAGGTTTCGGGAGTAACCATCCTTACTATCAGCAAGCGAAAGCCCATCCTATTTCGCCTGTTTTTGTATACAAAAATGCTTTGGCATGCAGTAAAAACTACTGACGTGCTTCTTACGGAAAATGGCGCGTCTGTTGCGTTGCCGGCAATTATTGTTTCACTTTTTCTACGTAAACCCTTGGTACTGCATCTTGGGGATATGCCTGCACACACAAGAGATAGACATCGTTTTGTATACAAAATTATAGAACAATGGGTTTGTCGGCGCGCTCATACGATTATTACAGACATGCCGCATGATAAGCCGGAAATATTGCCTTTCACCGCGGTTGACACCGCGAAAACTGCGCGCTATGAAGCGTCATGGAACGCGCATCTGGCACTGCTGAACAGCGCTTTTCAACGTTATGCCACCCCTCACTGAAGAACAACAATGGCAAGAATATAAAAAACGGGAATTGGAACAATTTACGCCGTTGCTGACAAAACTTGGGTTCGTTCTTGATACACAACAGCCGCACATCGGCGGGGAACGATTTCTCATGCAGGCACTCACGACCGCAAGCGGCAAAAAACTTGTTTTACTGGGTCGCCGCTCAAGCGATAATGCCCGGGTTGTTATCAAGGCAACCCGTGACGCGCAAGGTATGGATGAGCTGGTGCGTGAACGTAAGAATAGAGCGTTTCTTCAAAAGATAAAATTTGCGTACCAAGGATTTTTTTCTCCAGAGGAAGTGCTCTTTATAAAAAAAAGATCGTTGGTTGTTTCCATCCAGAAATTTATTGAATGTGACCGCCCTTTTCTTGAACGCACGCTGCGAGAACAGTTTTCTCTTGCATTAAAAGCATTTAAAACGCAGGAAAGCACCCATGCAACCACCTACGGACATGAACGCGCCATAAGAAAAATTTTTGAGGTATTGGAGGCGAAAGCTTATTTGAGAAAATATGAAGAATTTCAAAATATCATTGCCGCACAATTCCCGCACAACACCTACTTGCGCGACCAGCTAACCGAAGGAGAAAAACTCTTTGAGCGTAATCAACACACCATTGATCAATACTGCGGCTTTCTCACGCATACCGATTTTGTTCCGCATAACTTTCGGGTAGTGCGGGAGAATATCTATCTTTTTGATCATTCTGCATTGCGTTTTGGCAACAAGTATGAAGGATGGGCGCGTTTTCTCAATTTCATGGCGCTCTATAATCCCGCGCTTGAAGAGGCGCTTATCTTGTATGTTGCGTACAACCGGACAGCGGAAGAACTCCTCTCGTTAAAGCTCATGCGCGTCTATCGACTCGGCGAGATTATATGTTATTACACCAAGACGCTTTCCCGATGTTCCGGCAATCTGGCACTGCTTAATGCCAAGCGCGTTCAATTTTGGGCGGCATTACTTCACGCCGTACTCCACGACTCCGCACTCTCCCCCGAAATACGCGCAACCTACCAGCGCGAGCGTGACGCGCTGCGCTCACATGAAGAAAAAGAGCGCCAGATTGGCTTACACTAAGGAGTTCATGCGCCAAACAAGTGCCTGATATTCCGCGATGATCGGATGGTCCCATGTTTGCGTAAACATTTTGAGCATTTCCCGCTCAAACCATAGTTTATCATCACCCTGTTTTTTATAGGAGATCAAAAAACTTTCCAGATTGTGAATTTTGTCCGCTTTTCGGATTTGTCCCCGCGTCCGCGTCAAGCGCTATGCGCGCCGCCTGTTCAATCACCCTTTGATCTTTCATAAAATATTTTGTGGTCACGAAAGCGCTTTTCCAAAAAATCTTTCACGCATATCCTGTGCAACCATATCCCAATTGAATGAACGCAACACCATCGCCCGCGCCCGCTCGGTTATGACCTTCGTCGTTTCCGGATGCGCAAGAATATCTTGCACCGCCTCGGCAATTTGTGTCGGATTGTCTTTATCCACAACCCATCCGGTTGGCTCTTTATCCGGGTTGTGTTTTTTATCAAACAGAAAATCGGCAATCCCTCCTTCTTGTGTCGCGACTACCGGAAGACGCGACGCCATAGCGGAGAGAAAAGCGTTGCCGAGACCTTCAGAGCGACTGGGTCCAACAAAAATATCAGATGCCTGACGATAATGAGACACGACCGATCGGTCAACCTTCCCAACAAAAACAATTCTCTTCTCCAAGTCAAGGTTTTTGGCAAGATTCTTGAGTTTTTTTTCTTCATCTCCTCCTCCAACAACAATGAATTTGATATGTTCCGGAAGGAATTTGAGTGCCTGTATGGTAACGTCGTAGGCTTTTTGATGGACGAGTCTCGCGGTGTTTACCAAAAAAATATCTCCCTCTTTCTTTCCTAAAGTTCGCTTGAGCGCGGCTATCTCTTCTCTCTTGCACTCTCCCTGCACATCCCGTGGATTTGCTCCGTTATGAATAAGTACTACTTCACCTTTATATCCTCTCTTGGGAGGCCATGTTGCAAGATACGTTGAAATAACCTGTATACATGCCGCGGTGCGAAATCCATAATCTAAAATTGGAACAAAGGGTTTAATGCATTTTCTTGTAAATACCCTTTCATACGGATCACCGTCCTGCAGGGTTAGTATATGTGGCACTGCTACGCCAATGGTGCGTGTAAGTACTGTTGGGAACAGCATATACGTCATCATTGCCCACAGCGCGCTGAACCGGTGTGTACGATGTAACGCGCGGGCTTTCAAAGCCGCGAGCGGAATAAAGAGTATTTTTGAAAGGTACGCATTGCCAAAACCAACCCGATGAACCCACACGTTTCCGATGCGCTCATTTCTTGGCGCACTCATGTCAAAAAGATGCGTTACCATGTGGAATATAATATCGGACGGGTCAATTCTGTCCGTAATTTCTTTAATGGCAGCCTCCGCCCCTGAAACAAAATGCGGGTAATAGGCAAGTGAGAAAATAAGTATTTTTTTTGCCATAATTACTGCTTTTTAGCATGTGTGATCGCGTAGATATAATCGGCGAGTTTTTCTTTTGGTTCCCATCCAAGCGCTCGCATTTGCGCAACGTCAACGGTTGCGGATGACCGCGTACTTTTGGTTTGCGGCAGCATGATCCTTGCACCACCAAACATGCGCGCGACTTCGAGAAGCGAATAACAATCGTCCGCGCCAATACCATAGCCATCCCCCTCTCCCTGTTTCGCTGCAAGTATTATGCCATCAACAATATCCGAAATATGGGTAAAGCAGCGCATTTGTGTTCCCGGAGATGCGACTTGAAGCGGCTGACCCTCCTTAAACCGTTGTTTAAAAATGCCAATGACCGCACCGTAGGCATCGGTAATTTCACGCGGTCCATAGACATTATAAAAATACACATTAACGTAGGGGAGGCCGTACCAGCGCGCATAGTTGCGCACCAACTCGCTGTTCGCGGCTTTGGCCCATGTGTAGGGGGCAAGATCGCGCCCCATAACGCCATCCGGTCGTTCAGGGGTAAATTTGGTGGATGAGCCGGCATAGATTAATTTACAACCATGTTTCCGCCAAAATTCCAACACTCCTAACGTACCGTCTATATTGAGATCCCAAACAACTTCCGGCTCCTGAAGGCTTTGTCGCACACGTGAGTATTCGCCCAAATGATAAATGACATCGGGTTTTACCCGTACATGTTTTGAAATATCTTTCGTATGTCCTTCACCGTATTGAACACCGGGAACGTGGTTTTCTTTTTTACCGGAAAAATAGTTATCCAATGATAGCACCTGATTTTTAGAGTCTTGCGCAAGCCGCTCACAGAGATGCGAGCCGATGAAGCCAGCCCCGCCCGTTACCAAAATAGTTTTTTTGCTTGATTTTACGCTCATACTTCGCTAGTATGCCACTATATGGAGAAAAAATCAACAAAGAAAAAACTTTGTTTGGCGGTTACGTTAGGCGAGCAAGGCGGTGCGCAGCGATATGTATATGATCTCGCAACGCATGTGCCGAAAGAGGCGTATGAGATAACGGTTGCGGTTGGACGAAACGGGACATGGCTGCAACAGGCTTGCGCCGCTCAAGGGATACGCACCCATATCCTGCGCCATACGACCCGCGCGATCATGAATCCCTTGCGCGATATTGTATCCGTATGGGAACTGTACGCATTCTTGAGGAGAGAAAAATTTGACCTGGTGCATGCCAACAGTTCAAAAATAGGTTTTACCGCGAGTCTTGGCGCGCGTCTTGCGGGTGTGCCGCGCGTTATCTATACGGCGCATGGTTTTGTGTTTGCCGAACCTTTATCTTGGTGGCGAAAGGTTTTATATTGGCTGATTGAATGGGCATCCGCTCCCTTAAAGGATGTGCTGATAACCGTATCGCGCGCGGATGAACGGTTAGCGAAAAAATATCATATCAAACCGAAAACACTCCTTACCATTCATAACGGCATAGTGCCGCCAGATTTTTTTTCCCGCAAGGAATCACAATACATACTCGCCCGCCGTTCATCAATGTTGGACTTCGCAAGTCCAACAATAGGAGTTATTGCAAATTTATATCCGGCTAAAGGGTTGCGGTATATCGTTGAAGCGGCAGAACTACTCAAAAAACAAGGCGTCGCGCATCAGATGATTATTATCGGCGAGGGACCGGAGCGACCATTTTTGGAGGAACTTATTACGCGCTACAGGCTCAACGATACCTTCCGGCTACTTGGCGAAGTTCCCAATGCGGCACGGTATCTAAGGGCATTTGAGGTGTTTGTCCTCCCTTCGGTAAAAGAAGGATTTCCCTACACTCTCTTAGAGGCTGTTGCCGCGGCAGTTCCCACTGTCGCAACACGTGTTGGCGGGATACCGGAAATTGCGGCGCAATACGACGCACTGACGCTTGTACCGCCTCATGATGCGCAGGCACTGGCATATGCTGTGCAAAAAATACTCACAACACCTCTTCCGGAAAAAAAAGAAAGGGCATTCCCCTTTCCGTTGGACAAGATGCTTACCGAAACATTACGCGCCTACAAAAACTAACCATACGACTTGCGATGTCGTATAGGCAATTATACGTTTTTACCTACGACTTGCGATGTCGTATTTTTATCTATCCCTCTCAGGCTCTTGGATAAGATGTCCGTTGATGTAGTAACGTGCTTATAAATAATCCCCAAATGACGGCCGTCATTTGGGGATTATTGTTTGAGCTGTTTTATGCCGCTCGAAGAGTTACCCTTAACAAATCTCCCCGTGGCAAGCCATGGGGAGATTTAAATGATGGCATCGTTGATGAGCGCGAAATATAACTTCCTTCGGCAGAGCATTTTTATCTACCGTATCCTTATTAATAATCTCTGATGAGATTGCGATGAACGTATAGCTGCCGCAAAAAACGTTAACGATCACGTTCACGCTCTGACGCCGCGCGCAGGTCGTTATTGATTTCCTCGGTTACTTCCAAGAGTTTGAGCGATACGCCAAGCGCTCGCGCTTTTTGGATAAGAGCGCGCGTGTCTTTAGGCAGGCACTTGCCGCCATAGCCGCGATACCCTTTATGAAAAATTTCCAGATGCGTTCTTCCAATGCGCTTATCCGCCGCGGCTCCCTCTTTCACCGCATCGTAATCAATACCCAGTGCCGTACACATATCATACATTTGATTCGCAAACACCACTTTTACCGAAAACCAGGTGTTACCGAAATACTTCACCATTTCCGCCTCACCTGCTGGCATCACGCGCTCAAAGGGCGCAAGAGGCAAGAGTTGCATAATATCCCCCGCGACCGTAAAACTTTCTTTCGTGTAGCCGACAATCTGCCGGTCGGGATAGCACATATCCTGATCGGCGCTGCTTTCCGTTAAAAACTCGGGATTGAAAAGCACTTTGTGCTGCGGATATTTTTTTTGGAAATACTCGGTTGTACCGGGTAATACGGTTGACTTAATAATAACCACTTTACTCCCTTCTAAAAGCTTGAACGATTCTTCAACGATAGAGAGATCAAACCCTCCTTTTACCTCATCGTACGGCGTAGGCACGCAGATAAAAATACTCTCTGCGGTGTTGAGCTCTTCTTTTGAACCTAATTTTTTATAGGGATCGTAGAGAATCGGGCTGGTGAATGTTTTTGCCAACGCGCCGCCAACCATACCAACGCCCATAATACCTATTTTTTTCATAGAGACTAATGTTTTATTGCCCCCGGTCATTCCCGTGAAAACGGGAATCTACATGAATATAGAAAAATACAGAAAAAGGTACCTGACCCCTTTTCCAGAAATCTAATCTAAAAAGGTACCTGACCCCTTTTCCAGAAATTCTATTTCTTGACGTACCGCTTCGTTTCCCGGATCTCCCGCAAGTGCTCTCTTAAACCATTCCAACGCTTTTTCCCTATCGCCTTCATCGCGATAGTAACTCCCCAAAAGCGTCATGAGGTCAACCACTCCCGGATTTGCCTTAAGCCCCGCAAGCAACACGTCATCGGCACGTTCTTTTTTAACCTGATCATACCCGCTCGCATAGAGTGTGTGCAGATTGCGGTAGTAGGTTATGCCTTCTGGTTCATTTTTAATGGCGCGCAATAAGTTTTCTTCGGCTTTTGGAAAATCAACCAAAAAGCCCATGTAGAGATCTCCAAGGTTGCCGAAGGAAATGCTATTCTCGGGACGAATGATGCCCATGTACTCCCAAACATCCCGTGCGCCTTCATAATTGCCAACCGCTTTGTGCAAGGCGCCAAGCACTTTCCACGCATTGAAGTTATTGGCATCCGCCCGTACCAGTGCCGCCGCCTGCTTGAATTGCAACCGCCATTCCGCCACCCGATCCGCGGGTATGCCTTGTTTTTTTACGGTAAAAGTGAGCACGTTGGTGTTATACAACACTCTGTCCGTAGCTTCTATAACTTCTTCTGCGGTTGGCGCGCTGTCTTCCGGCAAAGGAAGCTCTATATTTTCCGTAGTTGAGGCGGTGTTACCTATGGTTTCATTTGGTGTTTCCGTAGGAGCTATTTTCGGCTCGGCAATCTTTTTTTGCAAGAGAACCACCACACCGACAACAATAACCAGCGCCACAACCAGTGTTACGAGATGTTTTGTGAGGGATTGTTGCATAACCTTACGCACGATGCGTACATAATACTTGCGTAGCATACCATATATGCCGCCGTTTTCAAGTACCACATCGGACCCGCCATTATTAATATTGAACTTCTCGCAAGGCCAATAATTAAACTTGCACACAGCGCGTGTTTAAAAGAGCAACCCCCCACCCGCCGAAGCGGGTGGGGGGTGCAGTCACTTAAGCGTCGGATTGCTTAAGCTATGCGTAAGCTAAGCCCGTGCTTAAGCTTTGCTCAAGACCTCCGGAGAGGTGTTGGATGATGGCAGACCCTTCACGCGGAAGCCGCTGATCCAGTCCGTAGTTGTTATTGCGTGGCTGGTAGCTGTTCTATCCGTCCAAATGAAGTCGTCCTGCGCATCAGCTCGGGCGTCTGCGAGTGTTTCCGTGGTTGCGGAAAGCGCTGCGCTGTCGCCAGCAAGGCTCACCTGCACGCTGTCACCGGAACTTGATCCCGTAACCGTGCCTTTCAGCACGTACGTGTGTGTGGCGCCCGCGGAGATCTGGCGTTCTACGATACCGCCGCCTCCGGGATTGAAGGTAATTTCAACCTGGGCTGCCGTATCTACGCTCGCGACTACCGAGTTATTGAGCTGCGTATCATCGGTTTCATCCGTTACATAGAAGTTGGTAACGGTTACACCGGATGTGGCGACATTGAAGGTAAAGTTACCGAGTCCAATGTCACCGGCTGCGTCAGCTGATACCGTAAAGCGGTAGAGTTCAAGCGTACCGTCGGTCAACACGTTGCTGGAGAGCGCACCTGGCGCAACGGTTGGTACCGAGCCGAACGCATAGTGCGTGTATCCGGCCATGCTGCCAAGCGATGCGATCACCGCATTGGACGCACTGCCCTTACCCAGCGC
>PEYJ01000027.1:15590-15895 GCA_002774425.1 Parcubacteria group bacterium CG08_land_8_20_14_0_20_48_21
TGACATTGTCCACTACGTCAAGGTAGACCGCGGCGGTCGTTGTCGGAGTCGCTTCAGCAACCTTGGCGGCGCCGTCATAGAGATAGACGGTTCCTACCGTTGAGTTGATGCTGGATCCGGTTGTGGTCAGGTTGACGCTGTCCAACAGAATGTCCTCACCGGTCGTAGCCATCATGCGGACTTCGCCGATGGTAACACCCGTTGCGCCGGTTGTATCACCCACTGCGAAGAGCGTTGACTGCGGATTTGCCGCGTCAGTCGCGACCTCGAGACCGCCATTGGCAATAATCGTCATCACCTGTCCG
>PEYJ01000027.1:16267-17003 GCA_002774425.1 Parcubacteria group bacterium CG08_land_8_20_14_0_20_48_21
TTCTGCGCCGCAGGCGTGTTACGGTTGGTTATGGACAGCGCGCCAACTTTCACCGTCAAGGTATCCAACGCGACCGAGTCCGGCGTCAAATCCGTTCCGGCAGTAAGCGTGTTATTGGTCTCGCTGCCGCGCGCAACCCATGCGTCGACGTTCAAGGTCAGCTTCATAGTGTCACCCGCGGTAAAGGCTGAGTCCAAATCACCCTTAACCGTATAGGTGCTGATACCTACCGGCACGGTAATGGTGTCGGTAAAGGTGGTAGCACCGTTGGCTGCAGGCTCGGTCGGACCCGCTACCACATCGCCGTTCGGATTATACAAGGTCATGTTGGTAACGCTCGCCGTTAACGTGTTTGTCATCTTGAGCGAGGTGATGTCAACCGGCTCGCCTTCCACCTGCAGGGTGAAGGTGCCCAATTCCTGTTGGTCAGCGCCTTCCGCGACGTTCTTGGAGACCAAGTTCGCCTTACCAACCGTCAACGTGCCGCCCGCAATGGTCGTAATATTACCACTGAAGTACGGTTCGCTTGAGTTGGAGAAGGTTGGGGTTACATTGTAGCCAAAGGTCTGCCCTTCCGCCACGACATCGGTATTCTTGCGAATATCAAAGTCAATGGTGCGGGCTGAACCCGACAGAATGTCGCCGCGAATGCTGGCTTCTTTGTTATTGCCCTTGGCAATCACGATTGGTGTGACGGAGAGGTCAAAGTTGACCTTTTTGTCGGACGGATTCGCCA
>PEYJ01000034.1 GCA_002774425.1 Parcubacteria group bacterium CG08_land_8_20_14_0_20_48_21
AATCCATCCAAGGTATAAAACCCGTCGTCAGGGTTCCTTGGATGGTTGCATGGGGAAACTTATGCATTCGGGCAGAAAGTTTCGAGCTCCTGGCGGTGGGATTTATGCGAGCCGCCCGGAAACCGTCCAATTAGGAACCCGTAAGCAATTATGCACAGGTGATACTCTTGTGTAGACCTTTTGAGCGGAGATATAATAAAAACAACAGCTGAATAGCTTATGCTTCAAGGGGAATCCTGAAAGGTATTCCGAGTTTAAGAGCTCGCGATCCAATTATCACATTTTGTGGTAGCGGATCGCGAGCTCTTTTCGTTTATCCAGTTGTTGTCAGTTCTCTGATACCCCGATGGTCGACATCCGCTACTCGTAATCGACCTCACACTGCTCGGAGCTCACGGGCTTCGAGTAAATAAAAAATCTACGGGGGATGCGCGGGTGTCAGAGATTTGAATTAATTTATATGTTTTCTAAATTTCAATCATTACCAAGTTATTTCGGCGGCAAGTAAAAGCTGGTCAAATACATTTTTAAGCCGATCAAGAAAACAGACAGAGTTTTTATAGATGCCTTCTTGGGCGGCGGATCAGTGAGCCTCTACGCCAAAGCGAAAGGATATAGAAGTACTCATTTAATAGACTAGCAGTATAGCTACTGATAGTCTAGAGCCCTCCAAAATATCCGCCTCACACAGGCGGGTATTTTTGATGTAGACGACTTTTGTCTGGAAATATCACGCGCATGTGTTATACTACAAAAGTTGTCTATGAAACGAGTACGCTTTCTACTTGTTCTTGTGGTATGCATCGGCGTTATCGCAGGTGTATTTTTTTGGTACCGCACACATACGTCCAAAATACTGACCGAGGAGGACGTGCCTGCGCAAGCGTATGCGCAAGAGGCGCAGACGACCCATACGGTTGAACTGGAAATTATAGAAGGCGCAACATTTGGCAAGCTCTTGGAGGATGTCCAAGTGGGCGGAAGTGTTGCCCAAGCTATTTTTGATGCCTCGCAGGACGTATACGATCTCTCTCGCATACGGATCGGCCGCACACTTAACCTGGTATTTGATAATGCTACGGGTGATTTGGAGCAGCTGGTTTACCCCATCAGCAGCGAAGAAGAATTGTACGTTATAGTCGCTTCTGCAACACTGCCGCACGCAATGGCAACATCCACGGGCAACCGCGCAGCCGTTTCCTGGATTGCCGAACGCCGTCCCATCATTTATGATGTCCGGGTAAAAACTTTATCGGGAACTATTTCCTCTTCTCTCTATGCGGCTGCTCTGGCGCAGGGAATTGACGAGCGCGCCATTATCGCGCTTGCCGATGTGTTTCAGTGGAGTGTAGATTTTTCCATGGATGCGCGCGAGGGCGACCGTTTTGTTTTTACTTACGAGGAGCGGTATCGCGACGGCAACTACGTTATGCCCGGCAATGTCATAGCCGGTAAGTTTGTGAATGCGGGTACGCCGTACTACGCATTTTATTATGCGCCGGATGACGATCACGAAGGCTACTATGACGAGGAGGGAAATTCCACGCAGAAAATGTTTTTGAAAGCGCCGGTCGCATTCAAATACATTTCATCGGGATTTACCACGGGTGCGCGCTATGTGGATGCATTTCAGGAATATACCTCATCGCATCGAGCGATTGACTATGCGGCAACCCATGGCACGCCGGTGCGCACGGTGGGCGATGGCACGGTCATTGCCGCAGGCTGGAGGGGGCCGTACGGCAATGCAGTGAGCATACGGCACAACGGCACGTACACCACGAACTACGCGCACCTCTCGGGCTATGCGGTGAAGCGCGGGCAAAAAGTGTCGCAGGGACAAACCATCGGCTACGTGGGTTCAACCGGCTACTCAACCGGTCCGCATTTGCATTTTGAAATGGTGAAAAACAACGTGAAAATCAATCCGCTTTTGGAAGTACTGCCCCCCGGAGATCCCTTGCCGGATGCATACACAGAAGCATATTTCGTACATATTCAGGAACTTCAATCATTGCTTGATGCGTCATAAACTTCTTGTACTCCGGATATGGGCGCAAGGTATGCTCCGGGTTTTTAAGTGTATCTTGACGCGTGGCGCCGCTCCTGCTATCGTTGGCGGGGATTTGCAGTTGTTCTTTTATTTTTTCTATTTTCTCACGAAAGGGGATTATATGGTTACGTTGGCATCGGGTATACTTTCGGCTGAACGGGTATTTCACAAAGTTGTTCGGCAACTGGCGGCAAATATGCAGGGGAGGCGCATATCTTGCATTTTCCCGTACTTACCCAATTTACCGGAATGATTGCTGATGAGCCGCCGATACCCGATCAGTGTGTACGTTATCAGCAAATAACCTTACTGAACATCTATAAAAGGTTATCTGTGTATAATGCGCTTGTAGACAAATTTACTATCTTTTGCTAACATCCCTCTTATGCAGAAAATACCTCAACAACTCTTCTGGGTTATTGGCGTTATCGTTATTGTGGCAGGAGGCATTTTCACGTTATGGAAGATTGATACCACTCCCGGACCGCTTGACGGGTTTACCCAATGTCTTGCGGATAAGGATACAGTTTTTTATGGCGCATTTTGGTGTACGCATTGCCAAAACCAAAAAAAGCTTTTTGGCAAGTCCTCAAAGCTGTTGCCCTACGTGGAGTGCTCCACGCCGGATGGCAGAGGGCAGACGCAGGAGTGCATTGATAAGGGAATAGAGGGTTATCCAACCTGGGAGTTTGCGGACGGTTCGCGGGAAAGCGGCGAAGTTTCACTGGAGCGGCTGTCGGAAAAGTCCGGTTGCCTGTTACCGTAACATATGGAATTTGTCCCTTTTGTAAATAAAACCTTGGCCGTACTTACTATCGTGGCGAATATATTGGCGGTTGCGCTAATTGTGTCGTGGGCGGTACGCAACCGCTATCCGCGCCTGTTGCAATTTGCAACAGCTCACGCCGTTCTTTTTTCATTCATCATTGCAACCGCCGCAACTTTGGGGAGCTTATTTTATTCGGAGATTGCCGGATATGAGCCGTGCAAGCTCTGCTGGTTTGAGCGCATATTCATGTACCCGCAATCACTGGTATTTCTTGTCGCGCTTTGGAAACGCGAGCGTGTTATTTTGCGCTACGCGCTGCTCTTGTCGCTCATCGGTTGCGGCATATCGTTGTATCACTACCTCATGCAAATCGGTTTCGCGCCCTCGCTCTCTTGCGAAGTGGTTGGCTATTCGGCATCCTGCGCGCAGCGCTTTGTGTTACAATTCGGCTATGTGACCATTCCGTTCATGGCGTTTTCCGCGTTTCTCTTGCTCGCGCTATTGCAAATATTCGGCGTGCGGTATATACGACACTCACCATCTGCTCACACCTAACGTATGTGTACATACCTGCCACAAAAAACTTCTCGTAAAGGAAGTTTTTTGTGGCAGGTACTTTTTTTAGGCGCGTACTCCATGAAACTTACTCCGTGTTTTCCCTATAAGTTTTTATGGAAAGGTGTACGGAGGCCCCGTTTACGAAAGCACGGTGATGTTTGCCAAAGAGAGCGCGAGGGCAGTGTATTTTTTGAGATTTCGCAATTCGCGCGCATCTACAATATCGCAAGGAACATCCCAATGCAGCGAGATGACATCGCCCGCGCGCAAATCATCTACGAAACTTGCGTCGTTCAGGCGGCGTATAATTTTTACAGTTTCTTCAGGACCGAGGAGGAGTTTGCCACCGGCGGTTGCGAGCGGCTGGCGTTTGAGAGTAAGATAGGGTCCGTCTATCTTTGTAACCGTTCCCCAACTGACACGGCACTGGTCCATACTGTTGAGCGTGTGCGCTTCTTGCACATATCCGGTGCGCTGCCAGACGTTCATGACGTGAAAATTATGGTGCATGGTCGCGCCATGGCGCAGCTTTTCCGCAAGCGTATCAAAAGCGTGGCTGTTGGACGGCGTGCGCCGTAATTGCCGTATGTCGGTGATATGGCGAAAATACGCTCGTGGAGTTATGGCGTCCAACAGTTCATTGCCTATCCAGTAGGCTTCCACGATGCGCGTATGAAACGGGTCACGGATATGATTGGCATGAGCGATGTTCTCTAAATAGGGGTAGAGTGTTTGAAAGCCCCGCAAAATTTGCGCGAGACCTCCATCGGACGCACCTGCAGCCAAATAGGCGATAACTTCATGATGCATATCCGGACCGCAGAGCTGCAGACGGTTTGGTCCGCACGCATAGCGCGTGCAACGGGTAATCCCGTCAATCCTGCTGGACATTGCGTCAGACTGCGACGAGAACTGTTGTGCGGGTAACGTGTTTACAGACATGCCGCTAAGTGTTATGAGAGGGTGTTGTTTGTCGTTTCAAAAATAACCCTTGCGGACGCTCAAGCAGGATCAGAAGCGCGCCGATCATGACAGCGAGAGAGAGTAGTATGGGCGCTGGAAAGGCGTGTTGGATGAAAAGTCCGTTAAGCAGTGCCGTTATAGGTGTTGCCAGCACCAACACCGAACTTACTACAGTCGCAGGTGCGTGCTTGAGCGCCGCATACCAGGAAATCACGTAGCCGAACAGGATGACACCAACGCCAAGCGTGATGCCTGCTTGCGGCAGGGTTGCGGGGATGAGCTGGGTGATGTTGCCCGTTACGGCAAGATAGGCGAGCAGGAACAGCGAGCCAAAAAACATACGAGCCCAGCCAACGACAGCCGCAGATACATCTTGTAATATCCGTTTGGCAAACACATTTTCAACCGCCCAAAGCAAAGTCGCTCCTAGCGCGAGGAGTGATCCGGCGCCAAAGGTAAATGTTTGCGGCGCGCCTCCCAGATACACACTCAACAGCAACAGTCCAAGCGCCGCCAACTGCATAAGAGAAAGTCGCTCTTTGAGGAAAGGATAGGCAAGCAGCGCAACCCAGATGAAAAGTGTTTTATGGATGAATGAAGCCTCAAGTGCGGGAATTATCGTGAGTGCCCGGAAGAACAGGAGAAAGGGGATGGAGCCGCCAATGAAACCGATAGCGACCAGCTGCGCGCGCTGCTTGCGCGTGAGCCGCCGTATTTCAGGAAAATTGCGAACGGCGAGTACTGTTACGGTCAATAGTACGGCCGCTACTATGTTTTTTGCCGTGGTGTAGACCGAGCTGTTATCCCAAAGTTCCAGGCCGTACTTATTGATGAAATTTGCAAAACCACTGATAAACGCGGTGAGTAACGCAAGGTTGATGCCTTTGTGCAAAGAGGACATACGGGAAAATGAAAAAATATACTACGCTATTGTTCAGTATAAGGAATTACTGCCGATTGTACAAGCATATTAACTTGCAGGCGTATACGGACGTGCTATACTGATACCCGTATGAATTTTTAACTTTTCCTCTATGGAAAAATCACTCAAAAATGCTTTAGGAATTGTGTCTATCGTTGTTTTGGCAGTTGCCGCGTATGTGGCGCTGCTGTTTGCCACTACCTATGCGCGGGTTGCGGAACCTACGTCATTTCGCAGTTTCTCGGTGCAGGGGGAGGGTACAGTGGTTTCCGTCCCCGACATTGCGCAATTCACTTTCAGCGTGATAACGGAGGGCGGTACGGGCATCGCCAAACTCCAGCAGGATAATAGCGCGAAGGTGCAAGAAGCCATTACGTTTTTGAAAGAACAAGGTATTGACGAAAAAGACATTACGACGCAGCAATACCAGATCAATCCGCGCTATTCCTACTACGACTGCAGCCGTGCGGGGGGTATCTGCCCTCCTCCGGAAATCACCGGTTACACGATTGATCAGGGTGTTGGGGTAAAAATACGGGATTTCACCAAGATAGGCATACTTCTTTCAGGTGTCGTGGAAAAGGGAGCGAATTCGGTTTCCCAACTTTCATTTACCATTGACGACCCGACCACCGTTGAGGGCGAAGCGCGGGGAAAAGCAATTACGCAGGCGCAGGATAAGGCGGAAGCGATTGCTGGTGCGGCAGGATTTACCCTCGGAAAACTTCTCTCCATTGATGAATCGCAATCCGGTGTGCAAACTCCCTTATATCTTGATCGCGCAATGGGCATGGGCGGCGGAGCTATTGCGCCGAGCGTTGAACCCGGCTCGCAAGAGGTTCTGGCAAATGTCACCCTGCGCTACGAAATAAGGTAGGATACCCACTTGCGATTCTCACTTTGCTAACTGCGGGGGTATGCGTAACAGTGTTTATTTACGCTAAAAATATAAGAAAATATGAAGTACCTAGCTCTCTTAAGTATTGCGGTACTCCTCCTGGGCTTGGGAGGAGTTGCTGTGGCGCAGGTTGAACGCGAGGCGGCGCACCTGGCGACACCGGGAACGGAAAAAACACTTACGCTGCCGGAGGCTGCCAATCATGCGGCGGTTATTGATTTGGGTGAAGCGGTAGACCCGCAAACAGGCGAAGTCGTACACGGGTACGCGATTCCTCGCTACGCGGAGGGACCCGCAAAACCGTCAGGCGTAGGTAAGAAGCCTGGAAGCGGAGGAGGTGCCTGCTACGGTTTTTTGGCAAAAGGCGCCAAGTGGAAGACCGTGGAACCATGGATAGTTAATCCACAAAATCCGGACAACCTTGATGCAATCTTTGTCTTGACCACGGTTGCCGATGACGTTGCAGAGTGGCAAGATGCGGCAGACGGCACACTGGACGGATCTGCAGTTGCGATCATGGGAAGCGGTGAAGCGACGACCACAGTATTGGTTGCAGACAGCGTTGCTCCCGACGGTCAAAATGAAGTGTTGTTTGGAACCATTAACGACAGCAATACGATAGCGGTAACGATTGTGTGGGGCGTATTTTATGGTCCGCCTTCAGGACGCTATTTTGCGGAATGGGATCAGGTCTATAATACCTTCTACCGCTGGTCGGCTACGGGTGCGCCGGATGCCATGGATTTTGACAACATTGTAACCCACGAGCTCGGACACAGCTTTGGTCTTGCCGATCTCTATGACAGCGGTTGCAGTGAAGCAACGATGTATGGATATGGAACGGAGGGTGAAACCAAAAAGCAAACACTTGAAGCGGGCGATATCACCGGCATCAGTGAGCTGTATCAATAACGCGCAGTGTACGTAAGAAAAAACCCGCTCCAATTTCTTGGATCGGGTTTTTTGACACGCGGTAGTTTGGAGGATGTCAAGTCATCATTGCACTTAAGAGGGTTCATACCACGCGCGTGCGGTGCTTTTTATTTGCTCTTTTGGCGTTTGTTTGATACATTTTCACCATGAAGCAAAAACTACGAACCGGAAACTGCCAACCAAAGGTCTTCATCTTTGGCAATCTTGATCTTCCTGAGGATAGTTTGCCGCTGCGCTTACTTCCCGAACTGCAAAAACGTTTTTCGCAAGCGGTTTTTTTAGCGCAGGACCCGAATGAAGAATGGGAGATACCGGAAAAATTGATCGTGCTGGATACGGTGGTGGGTATCCATGACATACGTTTTTTTGATGATCTTGCGAAGTTCCAGCCGCCGCCGCGCATTTCCCTGCACGACTTTGATGCGTACGTGAATTTACGCCTACTGCAGAAGTTGGGAAAACTCAAGGAAATAAAAATCATCGGCATTCCGCCGATGATGGATGCAAACGAAGCATTGGAAAAAGTTACGCGCCTCCTTCATCCCAATTTACTTTAAGGAAGTGTGAGGCGCAGCTCATGCACGGGTCATACGCGCGGATGAGCTTTTCAATTTCAAACTGTATGGTTTCTTTGGTTGCCTCCGGCAGAAGCTGCCCAACGAGCGTACCGATATCTTCTTCCATATTTAATTGATTTTGTCCAGTTGGCACCACTATCTCTCCCTCTTTGATTTTACCGCTCGGTTCTACCACAACTTTATGGTAGAGCGTGCCACGCGGTGCTTCCACCACGCCAATGCCGACCGCATCTCGAGCAGGATTTTTGATGATCGGTTCGGGAGTGATGGTCGTATTTTCCAAAAGTTCAACCGCATGGTCCATGCAGTGGAGAACCTCTACGGCTTGCGCGAGATTGTTGTCGTAAATATCGGTTGAGGGGAAACGCTGTAGCACCCCGCCGAGCGTTCCGCGCGTTATGGGGTGGAGCTTGTCTTTGTTCAAATTAATGCGCGCGAGTGCGCCGACCATATATGGTTCTTGCTTGTGCCGGTAGCCCAAGGCTTGCGAATAGGGGAGTACCACACGTTCCAAATGTTCGCGGTAGTGTTGCTCTTCAATACAGTCGCCCTTGCCGGTGGTAATACAACCATCCAGATAGCCGAATGCATCGTCTTTGGGTACGAGCGCCATGAAGTTGGTTTGGCGGTCAAAGTGGAATGGAGCTTTGACAAATGTGTCAACCAATCGCAGCGCCGCGGGTCGGGCGGCTTTGAGTTTTGCCAGAACGTTTGGAATTTCCTTGGGGTCCGGATACTTCGTAAACCCGCCGATGGTAGGGTATGGCGCGTGGACGGAACGGCCGGAGATAAGCAATGCCAGAAGATTGCCCGCTTCTTTTATTTGAAAGCCGTCATGCAAATGCTGGTGCTGCTCGGGATCGTTTTCGTCAAAATCCAAAAACGCGTCTTTTCCGTAAATATCCGGAAGAACAAAAAGGTACAAGTGCAACGCATGGTCGCGGATATTGAGACCGTACATAGTGAGCTTGCGCAACAGCAGTGTCTGTTCAGTCGGGGTGATATCCAGCGCGTGCTCGCAGGCTTCTATGGAACACAAAAGGTGCGCATTTGAGCAGGTGCCGCAAATGCGTGCCAAGAGCTGCGGAACCGCGATGACATTTTTTCCCTGCATGGCCTGGGTATAGAAGCGCTTGTATTCCGTAATGGCGAATTCAACTTTTTCCACCTTGCCCTTGCGCACTCTTAAATGGAGCGATGCCGCACCCTCCACTTTGGTGAGTTCTTTCATGTCGAGGTCAATGGTATGCATATGTATGGAAATGACGATTATGGATGACAACAGCGAGATATCAGGAAGTCTGTGCCTGCTGAAATTCTTGAATTAGCAGTGTTACTTTTTTCATAAAATCATCGGGATTCATCGGGCAGCCGGGGACTTCCACATCTACCCGCACAACATCAGCAAGGCGCAAGACTTTCGGCAACGCACCGAAACGCGCGAGTAAAAACTCTATTTCTTGCTTTTGTCCTTCGGAAAACGTATTGCGTTGTGCGGAGGGGAGTCCCGCAACCGCGCACGCGCCTATGGCCACGAGTTTTTTTGCCATCTTGCGAATCTCTTTGAGTTTTTGCTCATGTTCGTGTGAAGCGATGGCACCCTCCACGAACGCGATATCCATCTCATCCAGCACGTTATGCGATTGCAATACCCGTGCGTGCCGGAAGTCAAAAAGTTTCTTCCATTCCTGCCAGTGCGTATTCATGAGTTCGGTAAAAAGTACGGTGGAATCTTCACAACAGGAAAAGGAGAACCAGCCAATGCGAATTTTTCTCGTTGCGGGAGTAGGTGACGTTGTTTTTTTTGGCATACAATATCTGTTATGGAAAAAGGTACCTGACCCCTTTTCTAGGTAGTGTTTGCAATAAGGCTTGCCAGTTGGAAATTGGGATCAGCCAATTCCCGTTTTCGCGCCGCCATGTTGATGTTTTGCTCAACCAACTTGGTCAAGGGGCCGGCGTCGCGCATGCGGTTGATGAGCGTGGCGCCCACGATGCGGTCGTCTTCCAGAATGATGCGTCCGTAAGAATTGACATCCGCCGATCCGCGCGTGACCACTTCGCGTTTCGGTGTCACCCGGATATCTCCCACAAAGCCGATCACCATATCAAAGCCGTGGCTCGTGTAGGAAGAAACCAATTTGAACACTTGGCGCCTGCATGACATATTGAGTCCCGCGGTCTTTCCTTGCAGGTACGCGTTGGACCAGCTCACCTGCTGGATACGCTCCCGTAAAATAACATCCTGGAACTCCGCAACATCTCCCGCTACCCACACGTCTTTCGCGCTTGCTTCAAGATATTCATTTGCGATGACGCCTCTATTGGTGCGCAGTCCCGCGTTTTTGAGCCACGCCGTATCGTATACGACGCCAATACCGGCGAGAATGAGGTCGCACGACAGCACCGTGCCGTCAGTGAGCTGTACACTCTCCACCCGGTTACTGCCCCGCACAACTTGTACTTCGTTGGTGCGCATGAGCGTGATGCCGCTTTGCTCAAGTTTTTTTTCAATCATACGTCCCGAAACTTCGTCCAGCACCGGATACCAGTAATACGGCTCGCGCATCACCATAGCTACTTCAAGACCCGCGCGCTTCAGCATATCGCACATTTCAAAGCTGATGAAACCGCTGCCAATGGCTACGGCGCGTTTAGCGGTTTTGATGCTCTCCATAATTTCTTTTGCGTGATCCAATGAGCGCAGGTAGGTGATACCTTTTTTTTCCGCTCCCGCAATCGGCCACTTCCGCGCGTAGCTGCCTGTCGCGATGAGCAGTTTTTCGTAAGTGAGTACGGTAGCATCATCAAGCGTCACCGATTTTTTTTGCGTGTTGAGTTTTATGGCGCGTTTGCCGGAATAAAAAGCAATACGATTATCAGCGTACCAATCTTCTTTTTTGAGCCAGATTTTTTCAAAAGGAATTTGTCCCAAAAAAAAGTTTGGCTTGGAGAGCATAATGCGCGAGTACAGACGGTACGGCTCGTCCGAAATGATCGCGATACTCCCTTCTGGATCATGCGCGCGAATGGTTTCAGCAGAGGTCGTACCCGCAATGCCACCTCCGATAATTACATAGTGTACGTGGCAAGGTTCGGTTTTTGATTTTTTGCGGACAGTAAACATGGGAAGTTGAGGAAAAATTTTCTCCAAATTTCTTTCATTGTAACATTTTTAAGGTTAAAGAACAACATTACACATTTGCCATAAAAACTTTACGATGCGGCATGATTGTCAACAGTCAGGAGAGGTGAAAGACACATGATATATTGGATGCAATCTGCCGATATCGCAAGTCCAACACACTTACGATGTGCCTATGGTATACTGCAAACAAAGAAAAAAAACGTGGTATACTGTATTCCGTAAAGCCCCGTTGTTATCGGTGAAGAATTAGGCTTTTAATGCCCCAACATTTTTAATATGCGCATCAATAAATATTTGGCGGAAGCGGGGTGCTGCTCGCGCAGGGATGCGGATGGGCTGATACGGAAAGGCAGGGTGTTGCTGAACGGCAAGCGGGCGCAACTGGGCGATCGGGTTGGAAACAAAGACCGAGTAACGCTTTCCGGAAAAACTGTCAAACCGCAGTCAAAAAAAATCTACCTGCTCTACCATAAACCGGTTGGAGTGATTACAACCACGGAAAAAGGGGTGCATGGCGTGCTGGATCAGGTACGTGTTCCTGAACGGGTATATCCCGTGGGACGATTGGACGTTGCAACATCGGGATTGTTACTTCTCACCAACGACGGGCGTGTCGTGAATCGGATGCTGAAAGGCAAGTATGGGCATGAAAAAGAATATGAGGTGACGGTTGACAAAACCATCACTGTAGCTTTTTTGGAAAGCCTGCGATGCGGTATTGTGCTGGATGACCATAGCACACTTCCTGCGCAAGCACGGAAGATAGGGGATAGGGAGTTTTCCTTGACACTCATAGAAGGGCGGAACCGGCAGGTACGTCGCATGTGCGAGACGCTCGGGTATCGGGTGACGAAACTTGCCCGGGTGCGCATCCTGCATTTGCATGATCGTGGACTGCGACCGGGAATGTGGCGGCTTCTCACCGAACAAGAACAACGCGCGCTTTTTAAGGAGTTGCATCTTTCGGCATAGCGGTTGCGTGTGGTTGAGCGCGCCAGTTTCCTCATCCCGTGCGAATTCCTTGCGTGTGCGTTTTGTGGTACACTCAAAGATGTTATGGCGCATAGATTTTGGAAAAATCACGGACAGGTCGGCTTTATACTGCTGGTCGGAGGATTAGCCATTTCCTTTCTTGTAGTAGTGTTTTTATTGGTATGGATGGTGATTGCCGCTCCGTCCTATGTTGCAGAGCACGCGCCGCTTGACGTCCTGTCACCGGTCACCGTGACGGATAGCATATCAGGTATCGCGGTATCTACCAATGCAGAGCTTGAAAGCATGCTCGCGGAGGTTCGGCGCGAACAGGCGCGGATCGCTACACCAAAAACCGTCAAAGGAATCTACCTATCTTCCGGAAATTTTGGCAATACTGCCGTTCGTGAAGAGCTGCTCTCGATGATTGAACGCACCGAACTCAATACCGCGGTGGTAGATCTCAAAAATTTTGGCGGCAGTGTTGCCTATGACAGTATGGTGCCGGAGGTCATACGGTTGGCTACGAAGCAGGTGCGTATCACCAATCTCGCCGAACGAATCTATGAGTTTCATGCGCAAGGTGTCTATATGATAGCGCGCATTCCGGTATTTCAGGATTCGGTGCTGGCTGCTGCGCTGCCGGAAGAAGCCGTACACTTCGCCGATGGGAGTTTATGGCGTGATCATGCGGGCAACGCCTGGCTGGATCCCGCTTCACAGCATGTATGGGCATATAATATCGCACTCGCACAAGAAGCGTATCAGCTGGGTTTTGATGAAATAAACTTTGACTACATCCGGTTCATTTCCGACGGCCCCGTATCGCTTGCGATCTATCCGAGATGGGATCAAGGCGTGCAAACGCGCAATGACGTTCTGCGGGAATTTTTTGCCTCTATGTACGACCAACTGCACCCTCTTGGTGTAGTGACCTCTGCAGATTTTTTCGGCATGGTATTGCTGCAGGAAGATGGTATGTCCATCGGTCAGCACCTGGCTGATGCCGCGCCCTACGTTGATTACATCGCGCCTATGGTGTACCCATCGCACTATCCCGACATGTTCTGGGGGTATCCGAATCCCGCGCTCTACCCCTACGAGATAATTTATGGTAGTCTTAAGGAAGGTACGGATATTTTGGAAAAGCAATCACTGCTTGCCGCGAGTACCACCGTGGACGGACAAGCGACAATCCATCTGTCGCGCGAACAGCTTGCGCGCCAATTCCGCCCCTGGATACAGGATTTTGACTTGGGAGCTGTCTATACGCCGGATATGATCCGCAAAGAACTGCAGGCGGCGTACGACGCGCACAGTTCCGGCTGGGTTTTGTGGAATTCGCGTAACGTCTATACCGAGGATGCGTTGGGAAAACAGGAGTGAGCAGCAACACTTTTTTCTTGCGTCTAAGATACGCTTACCTGAATAGTACTTGGTAATCATGAATCCTTCCGTTATCATTTGAATTTTGTCATTGGTTATACATTTTTTCCCCATGTCCACTCCTCGTTTCATAAAAAATCATGAAGCACTGGTCGCCAACGGCGAGCAGCTTGAAGTACGCGCGTATCGTGATCTGCTGTTGCGCGCGCTGGATGCGGCAACTGATGCGTTTATGCCGGAAAATGCGTTGCACGCGCACATGTCGGTTGATGGCCAGGTACTGCATGTACAAGGGCAGAAGTGGTATTTGCCGGAATTTGAACACGTGTACGTTGTGGGAGCGGGAAAAGCTGCGGGCAGCATGGCCGAAGCAGTGGAGGATATTTTAGGCGAGGTGATAACCGATGGTGTGGTGCTCACGCGCCCGGGAAACTATCATACGAAGCGCATTACACTGGTAAAACTAGACTCAGATTCCAAAGAAAGCGTCCGATTGCGGGAGAGTAAAAAACTATTGGGATTGGCAAAAAAGGCGGGGAAAGGCGATCTGGTCATTTCACTGTTTTCCGGAGGGGGTAGTTCGCTTTTTGAGGTTCCCCTAAAAGGCATAGCTATAGCGGAAATTCAAAAAACAAATCATCTACTGCAGGATGCGGGAGCGTCCATTGAGGATATTAATACGGTACGGAAACACCTCTCACAAGTCAAGGGAGGAAAGTTTGCGGAGGTGATTGCCCCGGCAACTGGTATTACACTGCTCTTGTCCAATGTTGCGGGGGATAGCGTACAAGTCATTGCATCTGGTCCGACCACGGGTGACGCAACGACGCCGCGCGACGCGTTGTTTATTTTGGAAAAATATTTCTTGAACGGAAAGGTTCCTCACGTAATTGCCGAAGTGTTGCAACAAGGGAATGATGCGCGAGCCGTATTGGAGGTGCCCTATATTTCCAATATAGTCATCGGCAGTAATCGGCTGTGCCTCAATGTGGTGGCGCGTAAACTTCGGGAACACAACATAGCAGTATTTGAGGTTACGAACCAACTGCGTGGCGAAGCGAGAGATGTGGGGGAAGCCATTGCGCGCATGGTTGCCGCTCGCGCGAGGCACGTATTGCCTACGGCGTTTTTATTCGGCGGTGAGACGACCGTAACGGTAACTGGCAAAGGGAAGGGGGGGCGCAATCAGGAACTCATGTTAAGCTTGGCGGCAGCGTTGGCAAAAGCAAAATTTCCCCATCCGTATGTTGCGCTGGGATTTGCGACTGATGGGCATGATGCGACCGATGAAGCGGCTGGAGCGATCATTGATCACAAAACTGCGGAACGTGCCGCAAAAGCAATACTTTCACCCGAGCGCTATCTGGCAAACAACGACTCTTTTACTTTTTTTGACCGATTGGGTGATTTGA
>PEYJ01000015.1 GCA_002774425.1 Parcubacteria group bacterium CG08_land_8_20_14_0_20_48_21
GCTGTTCGCCAATTAAAGCGGTACGCGAGCTGGGTTCAGAACGTCGTGAGACAGTTCGGTCTCCTATCTGCCGTGGGCGTTGAAACTTGAGAGGACTCTTCCCTAGTACGAGAGGACCGGGAAGAACGAACCTCTGGTGTGCCGGTTGTCCTGCCAAGGGCATAGCCGGGTAGCTACGTTCGGCACGGATAAACGCTGAAAGCATCTAAGCGTGAAGCCGTCCTCAAGATTAGGTTTCGTTATGAGACACCTGGGAGACTACCAGGTTGATAGGCGCTATGTGTAAGGCCCGCAAGGGCTTCAGCAGAGGCGTACTAAGCAGTCCAGATTATCCTGACATAGGTGTTGCGATTCAACAATAGTGAAGGTGACAGAGTTCCGGTGGTTCTTGCGATGGGGAAATACCCGATCCCATTCCGAACTCGGTCGTCAAGCCCATCAGCGCCGATGATACTCTTTATGGGGAAAGTAGGTCGCCGCCGGTGCTCTGTCACCTTCACAAGAACTGTAGATTCAAAAACCCGCCGCAAGGCGGGTTTTATCATTATCAAAATCAAAGGATCTCTCCTTTCTTAGTCATACGGCGTTGACTCGCCTTACTTCATAGAGGAGATGGAGTATGCTCTTTCATGCCATGTGTTTTACCGCATTTAGATTCACCAAGGAGAAAAGCAGTATTTGCGCATTTGTTGAAGAGTACATGGTATACATGCAAGTACTTTGTGGAGGAGAAGATCATCCCACATATCAAGAAATGGCACACACGATTCTTCAGCACTATCTTTCCGAAAATCGATCGGACTGGGCATTCTCTCACGATGTAGTTACCTGTAAACATGCATACTTTCTTGACGTCAACAATGTTAGAGACGGAGAAGTCCAAGGTCCGTACCTGCTTACGGACAAAATCCCAATTCCCATAAGATCGCCAGCAAAATTACATGTATTGCCATTTTCCCAACCAAAAACCCCGCCTGCGGTTGCATGGCGGGGATTTTTTATACGTAGAGAAAGATTATTTCTTTCTCTTGCGCGCTACTTTTTTGCGCTTTGGCACTGCTTTGCGCGCCACCTTTTTCTTGGTGGTTTTCTTAGCCGGTTTGCGCTTTGCCGGTTTGCGCGCTACTTTCTTCTTTGCAGGTTTCTTTTTTGCTGGCATGGGGAATCACCTCCTTTCAAAAACTTTCGCAAAAATTTTTTTATTCGCATGGGGAAAATATTTTTACGAAAGAAGATATTTTATATTGCTCAACATGAAACAAGAAAACAAAACATTCGTTGTGTATAAGTGTACAATGATTAAAAATATTGTGCAAGTTTTTTTACCGCAACCTGTTGAAAACTTTTTTGAAAAATATTGTGAACACTCCCCGCTCTTACAGGCGGGGAGTGTTCACAAAGAAAATTAGCGAAGTGTATTACCTCGCGGTAATTCTTTTGGCAGAATTCAAAACCCCTTGGAATTTCTTGGCGGAAACCAATGCCGAGGGGCGAAGCCCCGAGGCAATCCTTTTCCAAAACTGTGAAAGTTTGATCTTGGTGGGATATTCTAAACTTTGCTCGAACCTTTTTTCAAAACAAATGATGCGGCACGCCCCGAGCGCGTGGTGGTTTGAAACTAAATCGTACGCCCGTATCGTTCCGCCACCGCCTCGCAAAGCCTCGGCGGACACCAAAAAAAAATGTTACTTGCTTTTCGGATTTGCACGCGACCAATTTTTTCTGAAAATGGAAAGGATATTTTTCTTTTTGGGATTCTGCCCTAAAAGTTTCTGGGCAGGTGGCGTAACAATTTGGATGTCACAAATGGAAAAGGATGGGTTTGGGGAGGAATTTTCCATTTGCTCTTCTTTTTGTTTTTGTGAGAATTCGGGGGGAGGTTATCCACATAGACATGTACTTGACTATTGTTATGCGTGGGAGTAATATTTAAGCATTAACGCAAATACTTAAACATGTTAGAACCATCACAAATATCAAAAATTAAAGAAACACTAAAGGAACAGAGCACTTCTTTGGTTGATGTGTTTAGTTTGCTTGGGGATAAAAATCGGTTCCTTATTATAAAACTCCTTATAGAACAAGGGGAGATGTGTGTTACCGATCTTGCTAATGTCCTGGATATTTCAGTATCGGCAGTATCACAGCACCTGCGGATACTTGAGATGTCGAGGATGGTCGAAGGCGAGAAAATGGGGCAGATGATGTGCTACAAGCCAAAGATAGACGACCCAAGAATTAAGAAGATTATCAATTTAATGTAAAAGTAATATGAAAAACAAGGCATCACTTAATATTAAAGTAATTACTGGCAGCACTCGCGAGGGCCGTTTTAGTGACAAGGCAACCGCATGGATTGCCGAGGAAATCAAAAAACAGAAAGAAGCTGTAGTTGAGGTGCTTGATTTGCGCGACTACGATATGCCATTTTTCAACGAGCCGATGAGTCCGTCATTCAAACAAGAACCCTACAAAAATGAAGCGGTTGCGCATTTTACAAAGAAAATAGAGGAGGCCGACGGTTTTGTCATGGTTACGCCCGAATACAATCATGGAACATCCGGCGTACTTAAAAATGCGCTCGATTGGGTTTATAGGGAGTGGAACAACAAACCGGTTGCTTTTGTAAGCTACGGCAGCGTCGGCGGCGCGCGCTATTGAGCAATTGCGCCTCAACGCTATTGAGCTTCAAATGGCGCCGATTAGAAACGCCGTGCATATTCCGGGTGAACAGTATTTCCCGGTGTTGTTCGGCAAGATAGAGGCCAAAGAACTTTTTGCTTTGCAGTCGGACAAAGCGGAAGCCATGATTACCCAACTTTTGTGGTGGACACGAGCATTGAAAAAAGCTCGTGAGTAAAAGAATTATCAATTTAATGTAATTAAAAAATAACTTAAAAACACTATGAAAAATGTAACCATATATTCAACACCAACTTGCCATTTCTGTCACGCAGCTAAAGAATTCTTCAAGGAAAATGGTATCGTCTTCACGGACTATAACGTTTCGGAAGATTCTGCGAGACGCGATGAGATGATTCAAAAAAGTGGACAGATGGGCGTGCCAGTCATTTTTGTTGATAATGAAATGGTAACAGGGTTTGACGAACCAAAACTTCGAAAGCTTTTGGAGATTAAATAAAACTATGCCCGGACTCGCCATCTCATCATTTTTTGCCGGACTCCTCACTTTCTTAGCGCCATGTACTTTACCATTAGTGCCAGGGTATCTTGCATTTATTAGTGGGGCGGGTACTGATGAGCGTGAGCGGAGCAGAGGCAAAATATTTTGGAATGGTGTTGCATTCATTATTGGGTTTAGCCTCGTATTCATTTTACTTGGCACCATTGCTGGGCTTATTGGTCAGGCATTCGCTCCATACCAAGTATGGCTTTCACGTATTGCAGGGATCTCAATCATTATTTTCGGATTGTTTATGGTTGGAGTTTTGAAAATTCCCCTCCTTAATAAGGAGCAACACTTCCGAGTGCCAAGTATTTTCAAGCGAGGAAATCTGTTTGGATCATTTTTGTTTGGGAGTGCCTTTTCTCTCGGATGGACTCCTTGAGTTGGTCCAATATTAGGATCCATTCTCCTCCTTGCAAGCACTTCTACCACCGCCCTGTCTAGTGCATTTCTTTTGGGGACTTTTTCGCTCGGTCTTGCTGTGCCGCTTCTCCTCATCGCTTTTAGTATCAGTAAAGCGGAGGCATATCTAGGAAAAATATCAAAGTATCTCAATATTGTTTCTATGGTCGGGGGAGCATTCCTGATTATTCTTGGAACGTTTGTGCTTGCCGACAAAATGCCGGTGTTCTTAGCATGGAGTTATCGCTTACTCAAATTCCTCCATTACGACCGTTTAATAGAGTATTTATAAAAGTAATTAAATAAAAATATGAAAAACAATTCTTATGAAAAAGGCTCATCAAATATTATTGTCGCTCTTGCCGTTGTCCTTGTTTTTATCGGCATTGCTGTT
>PEYJ01000026.1 GCA_002774425.1 Parcubacteria group bacterium CG08_land_8_20_14_0_20_48_21
GGATTACGTTAATTTTGTTTATGTGCTTACACTCATCCGACGATCACGTTAAAGTGAAAGTTTACATACCGCAATAAACCTGACTGCCGATAGTGGGCTGGTACGGAATGACGGATATGGATTCCCGCCTTTGCGGGAATGACAAAGGGGTTGTGCATCATGGTGGAAAACTGCATATTGACGGCTATAAAACCATATTCTATACTGCATATACAAAGTGCGTATAATATCCCTTACACGCATATTCTGTATAAATATATACAACTAGAATAGAGTTGATACGCCCTATTCCCATCTATAAATATTTAATGTATAACATGCTAACTTTCCTATTCTGTGCGCATCCCTTATTTTGACGACTACCTGCTCTATCTGCAGACGCAAAATTATTCTATAGAAACCGTGTACAACTACGAACGCGATCTCAAAGTGTTTGAGCGGTTTTTAGACGAGCTGCGCGTGCCGTTTGTCAAACTGGATAAAAAAACCGTCAATCAGTATAAAGCTTACTTAACGTCTATAGACCGTAAAACAGCGGAAGATGTGAAGCATGCGGAAAAACTCTCCCCGCAATCCATAAACCGTACGCTCTCCGCTTTACGCTCATTTTTAAAATACCTCGTGGAAACCGATCTGCCATCCCCCATCGCTCCGGACGCAGTGCAGCTGATACGTACCAATAAAAAGCATGCGCGTGTTGCCGAATTGGCGCAATTGGTAAAGCTCATAGAAGCTCCGTCTACTATGGAAAATGATCTTATAATCGCCTTGCGTAACCGCGCCATGTTAGAGGTGCTGTTTGCCACCGGAATGCGTATTTCAGAGCTCCTGGGGCTTAACAGGGCTCATATAGACGGTTCCGGACGTATATTCATCCGTGGAAAGGGGAAAAAAGAGCGTTTTGTGTATATGACACCCCGCGCATCTAGACATTTACAGGATTATTTGAATGTACGCAATGATAGCCTTGGCGCGTTGTTCATTCCCTACCGCGGTAAAAACACGACACCTGACAGAGTAACCAAACGACGCATCTCTCCCAACTACCTGCAAGGGAAAATAAAACGCTATCGGGAAAAGTTAAAAATCAATGTGCCAACATCAGCGCACTCGCTGCGGCACGGGTTTGCCACCTACTTGGCGGAGAGCGGCGCGAATCCTGCCGCCATACAGGTGCTACTTGGCCACGAGTCTCTCAATACCACGACCCGCTATGTGAATACATCGGACAAGTATGCTGAAACCACCCATCATAAATTTCATCCCTTGAAAAAAGATGATTGTTAAGTTGTTCATGGCCTATAGGCTAATTCGCACGAATTAGCCTATAGAAAAAATACTTATTTAAATGAGTATTTCCATGTACTATTGCGTACTCCTTTCCTCTTACTTCGTACTACTCATTTATGCAACACATCACACCGTCTGAAGCGGCGGAAAAATTGAAACTCGGACAGGAAGTTGTGCTTCTGGATGTACGCACGCCGCAGGAGTATGATGAAGCACATCTCAAAAATGCCGTCTTACTCCCCTTGCAGAGCTTATCGCAAGAGTCACTGGAGGCGCGAGGTTTGGGAAATGGTATCAGAGATAAAGAAATTATCATCTACTGCCACTCCGGAGGCCGTAGCTTAGCCGCGTGCTCGTTTATGAGCCAACTCGGCTACACCAATATAAAAAACCTCACTGGCGGTATTTCCCGCTGGGAAGATAGAAGTCTTGTGGTTGATGACATTGGATAGGAGTATTAAAGCAAATGTTGGACTTGCGAAGTCCAACATCACCTACGAAAGTAGAAATTGGATGGGGGTATTAGACATTTTTTTTACCCCCATCAATAATCGCGTCTCTTTTGATTATCTCATTCTCTTCAAGAAATCTTTTTGTTTCCTCGGAATGTTTTTGAAAGGGAATATTTATGGGTAAAATCTTTAAATATTGGGTCAAGGCAAATACTCCAACGGATTCACCGGAATGCCGTTGTTGCGGACCTCAAAGTGCAAGTGCGCGCCGGTAGAGAAGTTTCCTGCGCCACGGGTTCCCGGCAACCCGCCAGTGGCGCCGATACTTTGACCCTGCATCACAAAGTCATCCTCTTTCACGTCAATGCGCGATACATGACCGTAAACAGTGGAAATGCCGTTGTTATGGATGACCATGATGTAGCTGTAACCCAGTCCGTTATCTTTCGCACTGCCAACATAGCCACTTGCCGCAGCGCGAATAGGTGTGCCTTGGGATGCGCGAATATCTATTGCTGAATGCTCAAAGAGTTTTTTAAAGGGGTAGGTGGGATCGTGGAAGTAGGCGGTAATACCGCGCAACGGGTCAACCGGCCACGCGAGGTCGGAAGACAAGTCGTTAAAGCGTGAAAGCTCCTGATCTCGTTGTGACTGGGCAATCAAATCGCGTATGCGTTTCTCGGAACTTGCAATTTCTTGATCCGCAATCTTCTGTTGCTGCTGAATTTCCCACAATAAATTACGGTATTTTATTTCACTGTTGCGCGTTTCGTTCATGAGTACCTGCTTTGCCTCCTTTTCTTCCTTCAAATCGGCCTTGCGGTTTTCCAGCGCCTGCAGCAATTCGCGTTGCAGTTCCTGTTGATGTGCGAGTTCTGTCTGTTGGTCAAGGAGTGCCACCTGGTATTGTTCAATTTCTCCCAATGTTTCCTGGAGACTCCCCTGCACGTCCTGCACTTGCTTGAGTTGATTGAAAAATTCGGAGAAACGGTTGTTTTCCAGCAAAATTTCCAAATATGTGCGCTGATCAAGCTGGTTGATATGCTGGAGGAGTTCTTTGATTTCCCCTTTGCGCTTCACGATACGATTTTCAGTTTCCGCAATCTTTTCCTCGGTCGTCTGCATTTCCAGTTTTGTTTTGGTGATCTTTTCTTCCTGTAATTCTATGTCAATCTGGAACTTGGCAACGCGGTTGTCTAAAATGGATACTTGTCCCGCGAGGGTTGCGGATTCTTCTTGTAAATCGGTGATTTCTTTTTTATATGCGCCGGACTTGTTACTTAATGCGTCAATGCGATCTTTGGCGTAGTTGATTTTTTCCTGCAAACCTTTAATACCCGGCACATCGCTATAGTCGTAAGCGCCAACGGGCGTGTCGCTCCCCTGCCCCTGTGCGACGTACGCGCGGATGCCCACAAAAAAAGACACCATTAAAAGTGCCGTAGTTAAGCCAATAATTAAAAGCGGCAATGAGGAAAATAAGAGCTTTTGTTTTTTGACAAGCATGGGTTTTTGCGCGTAACTTTTCTCTTATGCTTTCAGTATAGCATGATTTTGGTCATTTTTCAATGAAAAAATCACCCGGATAGCTATGCAGAGCAATAGGAATATCTATGCGCTCTATCAGGTCAGTTTTTGCAGCGCAACGTTCACCCGTACAAGGGTTTCTTCCTTACCCAGCGCTTCCGCAATTTCAAAAGGACCGGGAGATTTTTTAAGACCGGTTAACGCGACGCGCAAGGGGTAGAGCACATCCCCGTTGCCCCAATTGTTTTTTTCAATGGCGGGAAAAAACTTCTTTTCCAAAAAATCCTTTTTCCAATTTTTAGTATCTATCCCCTGCAAGAGCTCGCGCGAGAATTCCAACGTTGCAAGAGTTGTTTCAAGGGAATTCGCTTTCCAGTTGAGGTCATGCGCTACATACGGCTCTACGGAAAAATAAAATGCGATGGACTTTCCTGTTTCACACAGATTGGTAAGACGGTCGCGCACCAAGGAGACCACGCGCATAAGATCCGAGAACACTACCTCTTTTTTTGTTGCCGCAGAGAGGTAAGAGTCGGCATCATTCTGCGATTGCAGCACGCCAGCTTCAAGAAGATAGGGAATGACTCTGCGCGTGAGATCATCAAGAGAAAGTTTTTTAATGTGCTGCCCGTTGAGCCAGTTAAGCTTTTGTTCGTCAAAAACCGCACCTGCCGAATGCACTTGTGCAAGATCAAAACGATCAACAAGCTCCTGTACGGTAAAGACCTCCTCGTTGGTTTTCGGATTCCATCCCAAGAGCACAATAAAGTTCAAGAGCGCTTCCGGCAAATAGCCATTCTCGCGGAACCAGTTGACCGTCGCGTGATTTTTCCGCTTGGACATCTTGGTGCGGTCCGGATTGAAAATAAGCGGTATGTGAGCAAATTCCGGAGGATTCCAACCCAATGCCTCGTACAGTAAGAGCTGCTTAATGGTGGAGGGTAAAAGATCTTCGCCGCGGATGACGTGAGTGATGCGCATCTCATGGTCATCAATAACATTGGCGATATTATAGAGCGGTATGCCGTCTGATTTTACAATGACAAAATCACCGTAAAGCGAAGTATCCTCTTGAACGTTACCGCGGATAATATCGACATAGGAACGCTTGCCGGTTCCGGTTGGCACACGAAAACGTATGGTCGGTTTTCGCCCCTCTTTTTTGAATGCGTCGCGCGCATCTTGCGTGAGCGTACCGCAACGGCCGCTGTACTTTGGCGGAATTTTTTGCGCTTCCATTTTGCCGCGCTCGGCTTCCAACTCTTCTGGTGAGCAGAAACAAGGATAGGCTTTGCTTTCAGCAAGAAGCCGGTTGATGTATGTATGGTAGAGCGAGAGCCGCTCCATCTGGTGGTAGGGGCCATACTCCCCTCCTTTATCCACCCCTTCGTCCCACGCAAGTCCCAACCAGGTGAGCCCGTCTTTAATGTTGTCCTCGTATGCTTTGGTGGATCGGGATTGGTCTGTGTCTTCTATGCGCAAAATAAACTTTCCTTTTTTCTGTTTTTTAGCGAAAAGATAGTTGAAAAGCGCGGTACGGGCGGTACCGATATGCAAGTTGCCGGTTGGCGATGGTGCGAGACGAACTCTTACTATAGGCATAAGAAAAGCAATATTGGAATTTTGCCGCCGTTTATGTAATAAATTGCAACCGTTTCATTTCAGTGACAATATACTCCCCTACTTCCCGCCGTACGGGATGGACAATAGCCGGAATGTCTTGAGGGTTAATCCATTGGTATCCCGAGAGCTCGCGCTTTTCAAGATGTAGAGCTGCATCCGATCCGTGCCACGCAAGAAAGAATATATGCTGTTCTTGTCCGCGGAAGCTTTGTATCTGACCTTTTGGCCAATTATAGGTATAGGTTTTTGCCGCTTTGCCTTCAATGGTAAATGTAGCGCATCCCAACTCTTCCTGCAACTCACGCAACACACCTTCCTCCGATGTTTCACCACTACTGATACCGCCTTGCGGGAATTGCCAATGCGCCGGATCCGAAGCCCTTGACACAACAAGAACTTTTCCATCGGCGCGCCGGATAACCCCAAGTGCATTTTGACGGTAGCGATATTTGCTTTGCCAAACTATCTTTATCGCCTCTTTCCCAAATACTGCAACCGCACGCCAAATACGCGGTAATCTCGCGGGTTGACGCGCAAGCCGCCACAGCCACTCAAGTCCAATGTTGCGCAAAGCACGGGGTGCGCGTTTTTGTCTGCCGGTAAGATAGTCCAGCGATCCGCCAATACCCATGCCCACACGCAGCGATGGCACCGCATGCTTGTGTTGTACCAGCCACTGTTCCTGATACGGTGCGCCAAAATCAACCAGAATGATATCCGGCTGGTGGCGTTTGAGCGATTCCAAAACCGCTTGCTCTGATGCTTCTTCCGTTGATGCCGAAATAACGAAAAATGCGAGTTCCGGATAGCGCTCTTTAACCGCGCGCACCAGCTCACCTTTACTGGAAAGTCCATTGAGGCGATGGAACACCGCCACGCGTAGTTGATGTTTTTGCGCTTTCAGCAGCAAGCGCAGGGTCATATCAGCCCCCGTTACCGGATGTTCCAACCTGCCTCCCAACATGCGCAAAAGCCAGGTAAGTCCCGTACCGTCAGGAACGTTGAGATCGGCTTCATTCAAGGCATCGCGATACGGTTTATTTTTTTTAGCCTCTAACAGTATTTCCGGATTGAGCGTGGTAATGATGTGCGGCTGTTGAGATGCCAAAAAACGATCAAGGTAACCAAGCGTTTCCTTGAAAGTAACCACATCAACCCGAGTTTCAAATAGATAGCAATGTCGGGGAAACATACGTTATACGCGCTTAGAAAATATGGTTGAGTATCAATGCATCGCCTAGGTCACTTGGTTTAGTATAGTGCCGTAGAAACATGCCGTCAAATTCCTCTCATTGACAGTTCACCTGGCACTTCGTCATACGCGTACATAGCACCTCTATTACTTGACAGGATATTATTTATATTTTATACTGTATATTAGCAATCTCATAGAGAGAGTGCTAATATACAGTATTTTGATTTCTATGAAACCCCAGCAATTTACGACCAAGTCGCAAGAAGCACTTGCTGAAGCCCAGCAGCGCGCTTATGAAATGCAGCACGCCCGAACGGATCCCGTGCATCTTTTTGTTGCGCTGTTACAACAGCACGAGGGACTGGTCTCTGCCATATTGCAGAAAATAGAAAAGAGCGTTACAACCATGCTAGAGATGACGGAACAGGCGGAAAAATTACTGCCCAAACTCGCAACGCCTGAAGAGCCGCAGCCATCCCCTGCCCTGATTGCCGTTTTACGCCAGGCGGAAAAAGAGGCAAAAAAAATGCATGACGACTATATCAGCGTAGAACATATTTTACTTGCCTATCTTGAAGTGCGTACGGATGTGACCCCCCTTCTGGATCGGTTGGGTATTACCAAAAAAGCGGTAGAAACAGCACTGCAAAATGTTCGCGGCAAAGAACGTGTTACTTCACAGAATCCGGAAAATTCCTACCAAGCACTGGAGAAGTATACGATCAATTTGACCGAACGCGCGCGGCGGGAAAAAATTGATCCGGTGATTGGCCGCGATGAAGAAGTCCGGCGTGTTATGCAGATTCTTTCCCGCCGCACCAAAAACAATCCGGTGTTGATTGGCGAAGCGGGAACGGGCAAAACCGCCATTGTGGAAGGTTTGGCGCAGCGGATAGCGGATGGCGATGTGCCGGAAACGCTTAAAAATAAAGAGTTGGTTATATTGGATCTTGCGGCTCTTGTTGCCGGGTCAAAGTTTCGCGGGGAATTTGAGGAACGGCTTAAATCTGTCGTAAAAAATATCCAGGAAAGCGGCGGCGTCTATATGCTCTTTATTGATGAGTTGCATACACTTGTTGGCGCCGGAGCGACTGAAGGTGCTATGGACGCGTCAAATATTTTAAAACCGGCATTAGCGCGCGGAGAACTCCACACCATTGGCGCAACAACGCTGAAAGAGTATCAAAAGTATATTGAGAAAGATGCGGCGCTTGAGCGGCGCTTTCAGCCGGTGTATGTTGCGGAACCCTCGCTAGAAGATACTATCGCCATTCTGCGCGGTATCAAGGAAAAATATGAAGTGCATCACGGTGTGCGTATTACCGACGGTGCGCTGATTGCGGCGGCAACACTTGCACAGCGTTATATTACGGATCGTTTTTTGCCTGACAAGGCGATAGATTTAATTGATGAGGCAACATCCGGTATTCGTATGGAGATTGACAGTCTGCCAACCGAGCTTGACCAATTGAAGCGCAAGGACACCAAGTTGGAAATTGAACGGCATTCGCTCGTAAAAGAAAAAGATACGGCATCCCAAGCACGGCTTAAGGAGTTAGACGAGGAACGCGCCAATCTCCAAGAAGAAATCAAGAAAATTGCCTTACGCTGGAAGCATGAAAAATCCTACATTGATGCCATGCGCGAGGCAACAAAAATAATTGACGCATTAAAGTCCCAGGCGGATATTGCGGAACGCGAGGGTGATCTGGCAAGCGTTTCCGAAATACGCTACGGAAAATTACCGGAGGCGGAAAAGAAATTACAAACGGCGCAGCAGAAACTGAATGAGCTGCAAAAGGACAGTGCCATACTCAAAGAAGAAGTAACCGAAGAAGATATTGCGGAAGTTGTATCACGCTGGATCGGCGTTCCGGTGAGCAAGATGCTGAAGAGCGAAGCGGCGAAATTAGCCGAAACCGAGAAAATACTTGGCCGCCGCGTAGTTGGACAAACGGATGCCATTGCGGCCATTGCCAATGCGCTTCGCCGATCACGCGCGGGGTTGGCGGAAGCCGGACGACCCATGGGCTCATTTCTCTTTTTAGGGCCAACCGGTGTTGGTAAAACCGAAGTAGCGAAAGCGCTTGCGGAATTTCTCTTTCATGATGAGCAGGCCATGGTGCGCGTAGACATGTCCGAATATATGGAAAAGCACGCGGTAGCGCGGCTTATCGGCTCTCCACCCGGCTATGTAGGATACGAAGAAGGAGGTCAGCTGACGGAAGCCGTTCGTCGCCGTCCCTACAGCATATTGTTATTTGACGAAATTGAAAAAGCGCATCCCGACGTCTTTAATATCTTTCTGCAGATTTTAGAGGATGGACGGCTTACCGATGCGAAAGGCAGAACAGTCAATTTTACGAACGCGGTATGCATTTTTACCTCCAACATCGGCAGTCAGGAAATACTGGACTCGACTTCCCCAACCGATGCGGCGCAAACGGATGCACATCTTGAGCACGTGATTGAACCGCTTATCAGAAACTACTTTAAGCCGGAATTTTTGAACCGGCTTGATGAGCAAATTATCTTTCACGCACTGACGGAGAAGCACTTGGAGAAGATTGTTGAGCTGCAACTTGCCCGCGTTACGCATCGTGCGGCTGCGCAAGGCATCACCTTGACGTTTTCTCAAAATGCGAAAATGTGGCTTGCAGAACAAGGGTACGATGCGGCGTACGGAGCGCGTCCCTTAAAGCGCCTCATTCAACAAAAAGTTCTGGATCCGCTGTCACTCAAAATGATTGAGGGTACGTTTACGGAAGGGACTCGCGTTGAGGTTGAGGTGAACAAGGGCAAAGTGGCGCTTATCAGTGCGCAAGCGGCAAAAACGAAATAGGATACACAGAAATCAAGAGATATGGTATACTGCATCACAGCATAGTACCTATGTTTTTATTTGCACAGATTGTGAAAAACATTAAAAAAGCAGGGGTTTACGTTCTACTCTTTGCAGTGGTTTTTGTGCATTGTGCTCCTGGAGCCAAGGGTGCGGCAATATTTAATCCCGACTATCTCTTAGCTGATGCTGAATTAACCGATACACTGTCCTTTCCGACCCCTGACCATGTACAAGCGTTTCTCTACGCCCGCCATAGCCCCCTCGCCTCGTACACCGAATCCATACATACGGATAATCTCTTTACCCTGATTGACGGCACCGCAACATTATTGAACGCGCAACGCGCGCTTCCCGCGAATGAACGGAGCGTTTCGCCGGTTCAAATTTTACAAAGCGCGTTTTTGCCTGATTATCCCGCACTCTACGGTGTTACCACCGATGAGCTTGCACTGGGCACCATAGCGGAATTGCTCCGCGGTCCGAAAATAACCGCCGCGCAGCTGATATGGGAAGCCGGACAATACTACGGTATTTCACCAAAATTTCTGATTACCTTACTCCAAAAAGAACAGAGCTTGGTGACCAGCGCAACGCTGACCACCGAACAGCTTGATTGGGCGATGGGCGCCGGAGCGTGTGATAGCTGTGATAAAACTGATGCAAAACGCCGTTTGGTGTACGCGGGTTTCTCAAAACAAATTGCGTGGGCGGCGCAAAAATATCATGAGTATCTGCAGGATATTGCCACGAAAGGCGCAACCATATCCGGCTGGGCTCCCGGCATCACCAAGACCACCGTTGATGGCATTACGGTAACGCCGGTAAATAGCGCCACGGCCGCACTGTATACGTATAATCCCTGGGTAGGAAAATACGGCGGAGGATCCGCGCGCTGGGGAGGTAATTCGCTGTTGTGGAAGCGATGGCAGGAATGGTTTCAAACGAGCTATCCTGACGGAAGTTTATTGCAGATTGCCGGTGAGCCTGGCGTATGGTATCTCTCGGGAAATGCAGTGCATCCGATTGCGTCAAAATCCGTACTGCTCTCAAGGTTTGGCGCGCGAGCGGAAAGAAGAATTCTGCAAGTTTCAGCAAACGATCTCACCCAATATCCCATAGGCGCGGCGCTTAAATTTCCCAATTATGCGGTAGTGGCAACCGGCCAGGGAGATAAATATTTACTGGTGGACGGCATGCGCAGAAAGTTCGCCGATGACGAAGCATTTCGTTCAATCGGCATCAATCCGGAAGAATTGGAAACGGTAACGCTTGAAGATATTGCCGGTTACGCTTCCGGCATACCGATAACCGGCGCATCCGTTTATCCGACAGGCATGCTGCTGCAGCATACGACGAGCGGCGGCGTGTACTTTGTGCAGGACGGCATTAAACATCCGATTTGGTCACGGGATTTACTTGCGCTGCATTTTGAAGGAAAGTCCATTCTGCCCGCATCCCCCGAAGACCTGTCGGGCTATCCGGACGGCATGCCGGTAACTTTTCCTGATGGCGTACTCGTTAAATCAACCGATTCTCCGGTCGTCTACGTTATCTCCAATGGTTTGAAACGGCCCATTGATACCGAAGATACGTTTTTAGGGCTTGGTTACCAATGGAGTAACGTCATTGTTGCACACACCCGCGTGCTTGATTTGCACCCGACGGGAGATGTGGTGACTTTGCAAAAAGATGAAATTACTCTCGCGATAACTAGCAACCCATAACTCTGCTGCAACAAAAAAAATGTTGTAAGTCTTTGGTTGTGCGTTGTGCGTTGACATGCCTTTTGTTTTTACCGCACTGGTACCCCATGCACCTGCTTCACTTGATTCTCTTGCCGGTACACAAGTTGCATTACTCAAAAAAACACGGGAAGCCATGACGAAACTTTCCTTTGAAATCTACGCTGCAAAGCCGGATGTGCTCTTAGTGCTCTCACCGCACGGTAAAATTCTTGAAGATGCGGTGAGTATCAATACCGCGCCTGAATTTGAGGGAAATCTTGAAACATTCGGCGATCATGGCACGAGATGCGTCTACCCCGGCGCAGTCGGTTTTGCGCATCAAATTAAGGAACCTTTGGAAACGCGGTACCACATCGCACTCATTCATGAACCCGTACTGGACTATGGGACGACCATACCCCTGTTACATCTCTTGCGCGATAATCGCATACCGCTCGTACCCATCTATCCTTCGCTCCGTTCATTGGATGAACATTTTGCAATCGGCACAGAGCTTCAGGAAACGATTCTCAAAACCAATAAGCGCATTGCTATCGTCGTAACGGGCGATCTTGCGCACCATCATCACGCAGATGCGCAAAAGAAAAAACGTAAAGGAGAAACATCGGAAGCGGCGCGGCTTTTTGACACGCGCATACAGGCGTTGCTGGTAAAGCGCGATAGTGAGGCGCTGCTCGCGATTCCCGGGGAGGAAATGGTTGCTTCGGGTTCTTGCTTGTTTCGTCCCCTGGCTCTTTTTTTGGGTATCGTGCGGCATATAAATTTTACGGTTGAAACCCTTGCTTATGAAATTGCGCAGGATGTAGGCTATGTGACGATGTATTTTCAACTGTTGTGACCATGTACGCTTCACTCATTCCGTTGAGAAAACTTCCCGCATCGCTCGTGAGCACGTTCACGTATAACGTCCCCAAAGAACTTGAGGGGCGTTTGTGTCTTGGGCAGCTCGTGGAAGCTCCTTTCCGCGCGACGCAGCTTCCCATGGTGGTTTGGGAACTTTCTCATGCGTTGCCCGATACGCCTCGCCAAGAGTTGAAATCAGTATCCCGCGTGCTCACGTTGCACCCCATACTTACGGTCGCGCAGCACACCTTAGTGCAGTGGATGCGTGAAACGTACGCGGTGCATGAGGCAACGTTGCTCAAACGCATACTCCCCGAGCTCACGAAGCACACGGTTGGGGATTATGCACAGGCGCGAACATTGACGCGCACATACCCGACCGCATCTCCCTTCGTAAAATCGGTGTTTGTGCAAGCGCCATCAGCGCCTTTTCTCTCCCCACGACTTGATGCCATGTTACAAGAAACAGCGCGCGGCGACCATAGCGCGCTCCTGCTCGTTCCCAATCTTTTTGCGCTTGCCGCGCTTGAGGATGAATTGCGGCACCGCGGATACCACTATCTCGTCGTGCACGGTGATCTCTCACCAACCGCGTACCGCGCGCTCTATGCGGCGGTCACCCTACAAGAGTCGCGAATCGTTATCGGCACACGCAAAGCGCTTTTTTTGCCTTACGGAAATTTACGCGCGGTGATACAGTTTTGCGCAAATGACCCTTCGTATAAACAGTGGGATATGAAACCCCGCTACCGCACGCGTGATGTGGCACAAAAACTCTGTGCGCTGCATGGGAGTATGTTTGTTCGCCAGGATGTCTATCCGGGCGTTGAAGATATTCCGCTCATGAAAAATGGACAGCAGGATATTATCGCACAAACGTATCAGTGGAAACCCCTGCGCGTTGTCAGCCAGGCTGCGGGAAAGCGTGACACCATACCGGAGGCGATACTCCATGCAATTGACCAGACGCTTGCGCAAGGCAGACAGGCAATGCTCATTTCGTATGGTACCGATCACGGGTCCGTGCTCGTCTGTAAAGATTGCGGTTGGAAGCCCCTGTGCCCTGCGTGCGATGCCGTGCTGTTTGTAGCGAAGGGTAGCACGCTCGCCTGCCGTTGGTGTACCCATCAGAGAGCGGTTCCTGTTGTTTGCGCGACGTGCAAAAGCGCGCATCTTGTTGAACGCATGCCCAAGGCAACAAACTTTCTGCGAGACCTTCGGCGGCGCTTTCCCCTGGCACGTATTGCGGCTGGAGAGACAGATCAAGTGATGACCTATGCAACAAGTACAAAATTATTCAAAGATTGGAAGAGGGGCTTGTTGGATATACTCGTAGGAGGGCCGCATCTGGCATACGGTTGGTTGTTGCCCCAAACCGCATTTTGCAGTATACTCTCGTTTGAATCCTTGCTCGGCCAGCCCGGCTACCAGTCCCGAGAACATGCCTTTTTCTTTGTGGAACGTTTGCGTTCAATTGGCAAAGAGCTATCTCTCGTCGCGCGTAATCCGGAACATGAGTTGTTTCAGTATCTTGGAGAAGGCGGTCACAAAATCTTTTTTACGAAAGAGCTGAACGAAAGAAAGGAGTTAGGATATCCGCCGTATACAAAACTTTTGTCCTGTACGACGCGTGCCATACGGGAAAGCGTCGTAACCGAACGGCTTGCGGCTCTGGCACATGCCCTTGACGCGAGCCTGAAAGACAGAAGCGCGCATCGCTATGTAACGCATGCTCCCTACGTAAAAAAAAGATCCATGTATTTTGGAACGCTCACCATAAAGTACGCCGAAACATTTGTATTACCTCGCATGCTCTATGGCGAAGAGTGGGTCGTAGATCCGTATCCGGAAAATATTTTATGACGGTATAACTCATGCACCGCATGCGGTACCTCGCTCCGTATGATCAGAAAAATAATTACCAAAGACATTCCCGGTATTCGGGAAAAATCAAAAGAACTCCCTAAAGAATTTTTATCTACAACTGCTTTTCAGCGGCTGCTTGTGGATATGGAAGAAACCATGTATGCAACGGACGGTGTCGGTATAGCCGCTTCCCAGATTGGAGAAAATATCCGCGTAGCGCTCGTGACCGATGAGCGGAAAAAATTATTTCTCATCAACCCGAAGATCATTTGGTCCTCTTGGAGAAAAGTATGGGGTGAAGAGGGGTGTTTGTCGGTTCCTGGTCTATTTGGCATGGTACGCCGCGCTTCCAGCATTCGGGTAACCGCATTGAATACGGAAGGTGCGGATCATACGTTTGACGCGAAAGGGTTTTTTGCGCGCGTGATTCAGCATGAATTGGATCATTTGGACGGCATACTTTTCATTGATCGTGCAAAAGACTTGCACGAAGTGAAGGAATCTCACGACCATGCGCTCTAATATGCAGCCCACGCGCGTCATATTTTTTGGCACAGGAAACTTTGCGGTTTCCTCTTTGCGCTATATGGCGAAAGATACGCGGTACGACGTTATGCTGGTGGTAACCCAACCGGACCGTCCCCAAGGAAGAAAACAAGAGTATATTCCCTCTCCGGTTAAACAAGCAGCACTGCGACTCGGGTTGGAGGTGTGGCAACCGGAAAGCATAAAAGAAGCAATAGCTCTTGCGCGCATACGGTCATACCAACCCGATGTCATGGTGCTGGCTTCCTATGGTAAAATTTTATCTCAAGAGATTTTAGACATTGCGCCTCATGGCATACTGAACCTCCATGGTTCACTCTTACCGCAATTGCGCGGCGCATCACCCATACAGACGGCTATTGCGCAGGGTTACCAAGAAACCGGTGTGACGCTCATGGTAATGGATAATAAAATGGATCATGGTCCCTTATTGGCACAGCAGGCGCTAACGTTAACGGGGAAAGAAACCACGCCTGAACTGGAGACGCTGCTTGCTGATATTGGAGCGGAACTTTTACGAAAGCATTTGCAAAACTATCTTGACGGTACGTTGGCAGCACAAGAACAACGTCACCACGCGGCAACTTTTTGCCAACGCATTAAAAAGGAAGATGGGATTATTGACTGGGAAAAAAGCGCGGTTGACCTTGAACGGCATCTGCGCGCCTACACCCCCTGGCCGGGAAGCTACACGTATTGGAAGGGTAAAAAATTGACTCTCCATAAAGCGTTGGTTTCGCACGAGCAATCCCCTCTTTCCCCGGGTACGGTGTATGCAATGCCATCCCCGAGTAGCCGGGGATCTCTTGCAAAAATAGCCATCTCCTGCGGAAAAGGGTCTCTTGTTGTTGAAGAAGTGCAGCTGGAAGGAAAAAAACTTTTACCCATTGAAGCATTTATGCGCGGATGCCCGAAATTTGTTGGCGGGATTTTGTTAAGAGCGCCACAGTGAAAAGTAACAGAAGTCCGATGCCAAGCGGGTGGTTGAGATACGGGCTAAACGCATGAGTTGTGGCAAGAGCGATCATGCCTATCCCAAAGCCAAATAACCTTGCGTCAGCACGTGTATGATAAAATGGCGGTGGTGGTGTCCTCAAGCAGCTTGTCCACTCCCTCCCTAACGTCCACAACAGCCACAAGAGCGCCAATATACCGATAAGCCCCATTTTGAGCCACATGTCCAAATATCCCCACTCAACCGCGCTTGTGGTGTAGAGACCGTCCGGGTGGGTAGCAAGTATACGGGGATCCTGCGAGATATACGTCACCGTTGCACCAAACCCCTGCCCCCTAATGGGTGCTTTTTTTATTTCGCCAAGCAATGGCTTGAGAAGCGCCCACCGGCTCCCTACCCCCGCTTCTCCCGAAAACGTTGCCGCACGCTGTGCAAGTACGGACAGATCAAAAGATCCGCTACCCAATTTTGGCAAGGGTACGACTGCTACGCTCCACGCCAAAAACACACCAAGAACTCCCGCAACCATGCTCACGCTAAAAAATTTTACCGCTTGCACAACATACGTCTTGCGATGTCGTATATTGGGAAAGAGAGGCAACAGAAAGATAAAAAATAATCCCGCGATACTCCCCACCCAAAAAGATCGGGATCCGCTGGCAAAAAGCGATGCGGTAAAGAGCGAAGCAAGCAACCACAAGGTGAGTGTTTTTTGGGATTCTCTTCTATGAAGCAGGAGTGCCAGCACGATAAACAGCCCAACGAGATGGAAGATTTGGCTCTGCAGAAAAATGCGACTCATACCCCCAAGAAGCTGGGTAATTTCCCCTACGCCGGTCATGCGAACCCATCGGTAAACCGGTTCCCACCAATACCAAAGAGGATGGGAAAACCAAAGCACCAACCACAGCGTCTTCAAAGAGAGTATGACCGTTGCAGCGCAAGCAACTTCAATGAGCCGCGCGAAGAAGTTGTGCCGAATATATACGGCAAGTAGCGGCAAGAGCAGCGTGCCGTAGGCATAGCTGTTCACATCAAAAAAAATGTCGGCAAACGCATGCCGCAGCAGTATTCCTCGCGCAATGCCCATACCAATCACCACAGCGAAAAATCCATACGCCTTGCCAAGAGGTGTGGCAAAAAATCGCATAAGACGTATGCGCTGCTCCCGGTACAATAGAAAATGTCCGAACCACACCGCCATGACGATAAGATAAATCCCCATGCGCAAAGAAAGATTAACGCCTCCCAAAGGTAAAACCAGTAGGTATCCTTTGGATCCAACCATAAGTTCCGCAAACGCCGCGTATAAGCCGATTTCCAGCCGCCACAGCGTCCCCCCAAGTATAGTCAACAGCACGATACCATACGCAATGGCGCCAAAAACAGGAATAAGATAACTGAAAAAAGATACGAGTTCCATGAGCAGCAAGAGAGCTGCCGTAAGGCGAAATGCGGAGGTGGAGCACATAGGTTTAGAGTTCTTTTTTTCGGTGAAGCGGTTGCACGTATTCCGCCAACTGTACTACTCCGGCGAGCAGTACAGTTAACTTTGCAAGCATGAAGAGTAAGGGGTAGGTATATGGGGAGAGGTGTTTTTTTGCATAGCGTAGCAGGCTCGCATTAAACCAGTGTTGCTTGGTAACCGAAAGCTGCTGCTTAAAGCTCTCCCCTTTAATATGCATGATCCGTGCTGCTGGAGTAAACCAGATTTCAAAACCGGCGTTGCGCGCGCGCTTGCACCAGTCCGCTTCTTCAAACCAGATCCAAAATCCCTCATCCAGCAGACCAATCACTTCTATCACTGCTCGCCGTATGAAGAGTGCGGCACCCATTACCTGATCAACTTCCTGTTCGTGCGCATGGTCAAAATCAAGCTGATAGTAATCTTTAATGATTTTTGGACGCCATAGGTGGTGCAATTTGAGGAGGGTCAACCCTAATGCGGAAAAAGTGGGAAAGTTACGCGTTGAGGGCTGTATACTGCCATCGGGGTTGAGGAGCTGCGGTCCGGCAATACCGGCACGAGGGTGCGCATCCATCCAAGAAACCATTTTTTGAAGCGCGTTGTCCCGTATTTCCGTGTCGGGGTTGAGCAATACGATATAACGCCCCCTTGCTTCTCGCAGCGCCCGGTTGTTCGCTTTTGCGAAACCCAGATTATCCGTATTCGCAAAGAGCCACGCGCGCGGAAAAAGCCGTTGTACCATTTCTGCCGATCCATCGCGGGAAGCATTGTCCACGACAAATATTTCAAAAGTTATGCCTTTGGTTTCCCTATAGACGCTCTCAAGAGTTTGGCGCAGAAGCTCTTGTACGTTCCATGATACGATAGCGATGGACAGGTCAAATTTATCTGACATAGAGGATCATGTATGATTTACTGCAATGATGTGATGACGTGGCGCATTTTGGAGAACCGCGTTGCCCAAGAAAGTTGTTCCAGCATCTCTTGTGGAAAGGATGGTAAGGTCCCTTGGTGAATGCTCCGGGCAATATATGCGGCAAATTCATGCGCGGTGTTTGCTTGGTGTACGTACGGTAGCAGTACGGGATCAAGTGAAGCTAAACGGGTTGTAACCATAGGCAAACCCGCCGCGGCGTAGTCATACAGTTTCATGGGATCCATGGACTCCATGAGGGGAGTCCGCCGATGCGGCATGACGCCGACATCCGCGTGCATAAAGTAGTCGGGAAGATAGGGCTTTTTCCCAAGAAAATAAACATTTGCCAGCGGTTGCAAGCGCGCGACAATGTCTTTACGGATATCTTTCCATACGTCCCCTATATACATAAATGATACTGACGGAAGTTCCTTTGCAAGCTTTTCAGCGAGTTCCGTATCAAAACGTGACTGTAGGGTTCCCACATAGATGGCGCGGGGTCTTGGGATGTTGCGTAAAAATCCAGGTTCAGGAAAAACCCCCTTAAAGAGATGCGTATCTACGCCGTTCGGTATGGTGCAGACATTTTTCGTCCTTCCGCGACAAGCAAAAAAACGCTCCATAAACGGCGAAACAGTAAAAATAGCATCAGCATGCCGCGCGATGACTTGATACCCCTTCTCAAGCTGTTTTTTGTATTTGTAGAGGCTGGGATGTGCCGTCCAATCATCAACTGCGTCAAAAATACGCGTATGCGCGGGAAATGTATGAAAAAGCTCTCCCGGCAATGGATTGTACGACCACAGCAGACCGGGCGTATAACCTGAAGAAAACAGGAGTTTTTTTGATGCTGCGGCGTAAATGGCTGGCGCAATTGAGGGTGCGATACTGGAAAGGATATATACGGGCGCCCATCGGCTGCCAAATATATTCGTCGTATCTCTGAATAGGTATGTGTGGCCGCCGATCTGGCGTTCGTATGCTGCAAACGACCGGTGATGTGCAATGCTCTCCAGTGCGGTGCGTGCCGACCGCCGCAAGTTTTGCGGGGTAAAATCAACAAGGTACAACTTGGCATTTGGATAGGTTTTTGCCAATTCGCGCACGATAAAAAAATTGCGATTCCGTATGCCCTGCACCCAGTCGGTAAAGGGCGACATATTGTATACCACGATGTTGGCGTTTTTTTCAAAGGCAAGATCGTTCATGTTATGCATATCGTAGCTTTATTGTATGTGTTGAGCGCCTTGTGCAGTTTACGCGTCTGCGCTTCCCAACGAAATTCAGTTTGCGCGCGTTGTTGAGCTGCTGCGCCGAGCGCATGTCTGTATGGAATATCACGTAACAGCCTTTGCAGCGCAGATGCAAGCTCTGCATCGCTTGCGACCACTATACCCGTACGTTGGTGCTGCACGGCTTCCGGTGATCCACCGGTATTTCCGGCAACGGAGGGTACACCGAATAATGCCGCTTCAAGATAGACAAGCCCAAATCCTTCCCTATCGCCAGAGATATCTCTGTTCGGCATGGCAAAAACTGCGGCATGGGCAAAGTGTGTTGCCAGCACAGAATCAGTAACCGCTCCCAAAAAGTGTACACGACCCCTGATGCCGGGATGGCGTTGCGCGATGCTCGTATACTGTGCTTGGAGTCGCGCACGTTCATCCCCTTCGCCGATAAGTACGTAGTGTGCATCAGGTACAGCGGCACATACGCGAGGCAGCATGGCAAGTACCCGGTCAAACCCCTTTCTTTTGACGAGGCGTCCGACGGAAAGTATATACGGTTTGCCCGCGTAGGATACAGTAAGCGCGACGGCTTGGCGCAGCTCGCGCGTAAGGTCGGTGGGGCATGGGTAGACCACGATAGTGTGGTGTATGCGCGCGCCGTTTGCCAGCGCAAGTTGTTCAGTTGCACGACTATTTGCCACAACCACAGAAGCTCGTAAGAGTACCATGCGCGCCAATCTTTTTTTTCTCCCTTGGAGTATACCCATATCCATGCCGTGCACAAATACAACGTAGGGAGTTCCAAAAAACAGCGACAGGATAAGCGCAACCGTACCTATCGGTAAAAGCTGTCCTGCCCACAACACCGTACAGTGATTCTTGCGCATAGCGGCTCGTATGGTAAAAAACGCGCGTAGCCATCGCGGCCAAATCCATTGTGGCCACAAGAGTTTTTTACGCAATACGGGTGTCGCAAGATTGTCGGTATATCCGGGAGCAGGCACGGTTAAAACCATGACCGTGCCCTGTGAAAAGCTTTTCACTAATTCGCTGTAATAGCGCGCAACGCCGCCAAAAGCGGGTGGAAAATCAAGCGTTACCAATAAGTTTTTTTGTGCCATAAGCCAGTGTATTAAGAAGCCCGCCAATGCAGAAAACGCCGTAATTGCCGCATATCTTCCGCTGAAAATCCTTTGAGCAGCGCAAAAAAAGATATGAAAATAGGTGCGCCAACGAGCATGGTAACCGGAAACCAGACCCATGGTCGTATCAAGAGGATGCCGCAAGCCATGCCCAATGTCGCGATTGATGATTTAAGGAATAAATCTTTGTAGAACCTATCGCTTTGGGAGAGGGTGGTACGCGTTTCCCAATAGCCGAGAGCGGCAAGGCAGATGTAGGTAATGAGTCCCGCGCCACTCGCGCCAATAAAACTGAAACGCGGAATCAGCGCGAGGTTTAAGAGAATATTCACCACCATCACTATGCCAAAATTGCGTGTATTGGTAACCTGCCGGTCAGTTGCATTCAGCAACGCGCCAAACGGAAACGAGAGAAATACGAATGGTAAGGAAAGAATGAGGATACGTAATGCGGGAACACTTGCAGCGTACGTTGCGCCGTACAGCAGGGTAATGCATTCAGGTGCGAGTAGGTATATGCCGATTGCGGTGGGCAGCGCAAAAATCCACAAATAAAAAATATTCTGCTTGAATATCTTCGCAAGCCTATCCGGTGCATGCGCGTACGCGCGGCTCATTGCCGGATACATTGCCGCCCCGAATGCCATCGGTAAAAATTGTAGCGCAAAGGTCAGTTTATAAGGAACGCTGTAGAGTCCTACCGCCACAGTATCCTTCATGATACCAAGAAGCACGGTATCAAGATATGAATATATTTTTACAAATATACCGGCAAGCGCGAAGGGAAACGCGATGCGCAGCAGCCGTAACGCGTCAGACAGACGGTAGGAAGACCACGAGCATACATAGCCAAGCCGCCGCAGCACCATGTAGCCAGCGTAACCTACATTAGCTATGCTTGCCGCCATCAATACCGCCATAAGTGCCAGGAGATCAGTTCCTTGGTACATGAGCCATCCACCGACAACGACAACACCGAGTTGATAGATCGCCATTGCGATACTTTCATAGCGCAAATTTTGCCTCCCCCGCAATATGCCGTAGAACAAGAGTGCAAACATATCGGCGCACATGACGATAGCTGCAAGTATAATGAGCACGACTGTATCGCTGGGGTATCCGCCGAGAAAGACCGCTAGTGCAATAATCGCCAAGGTCAGTACGGTGAGCGTGAGCTTCGTGGGAAACGCGGTTGAAAAAAGTTTTTGCAGCGCGTCTTCTGATTTTGAAGTTTCGCGAATAATGTATGAAGATACACCAAAATCCGTCAGCATGCTAAACAACAGGGTAAAGGAAATCGCAAACGAATACCTGCCAACATCTTCAACTCCAAAAGATCGGGCAAGTGCGATAAAATAAAAAAAAGCAAGTACTTTTTGAAATATCAGCGACGCCGTATACACGGTCGTATTGTTGAAAATCGTCTGTCTTTGCACCATAGGTTCAACTTCTAGTATACGAGATAGGCGGTGAATCGGCAAGAGATTGCGCGAGGCGCATGAGATACAAAACACCCCGTTGACAAAACGGGGTGTTTACTATTTCTCGCATTAACGTTTGCTGAATTGCGGAGCGCGACGGGCTTTTTTGAGACCGAATTTCTTGCGTTCTTTTTCACGCGGATCGCGCGTTGTGTAGCCTACTTTTTTCAGTGCTTTTTTAAAGACGGGATTAAGCTGTATGAGCGCTCGGGCTATACCGTGGCGCACCGCTTCGGCCTGTCCGCGCACACCGCCACCCGTAACCCGCGCAGATACATCAAGCTTATCGGTTTGCCCGACCGTGGTGAGCGCATCCAGGACAATCTGCTGGCCCATAGCGGAAAAATATTCCGCCAACGGCTTTGCATTCACCTCTATAGTACCTTTGCCGCGTTTATAAACACGTACCGTTGCCGTAGATCGCTTTCTGCGTCCTACCGCATATAAATAGGTATTCTTTCCCGGTACGGCTGTCTTAACATCTTTATCTTTCACGGGTGCTTCTTTTTTTACTGATGCTACCATACTTATGCGTTAACAATTAAGCGCTTGAGCATATCTTTTTTAAATTTTTTTGCAGGAAGCATACGAGAAACTGCGCGGCGTATCGTACTTCCCGGATCTTGCGCTACCACATCCTGTATTTTTTTTATCCGCAGTCCGCCCGGATGGCCGGTATGGCGGATATAGTTTTTTTGCTCTATCTTCTTGCCGGTGTAGGTAACCTGTGCGGCATGCATCACTGTTACCGCATCTCCCATATCCCGGTGCGGCGCATACGTAGCCTTATGCTTTCCCAATAGCAACGCCGCAATGGTACTCGCAAGACGTCCAAGCGGTTCACCGGTCGCATCAAGGGTATGCTGTGCACGTTCTATCTTGTGCGCATAATGCGTGCTTTGTGTTCTCGTCATAATATGTTGCTAGACAAATTCAATAGTAACCACCGGAGCGCCATCTCCCGCACGATAGCCCATGGGCACAATACGTGTATAGCCGCCGTTGCGCGTTTTGTATCGAGGACCGAGCACTTCCATAACCTTTTTAACAGAATTTTCGGTTGCAAGCTTGGGAATAAGTGTGCGGCGGTCCGTGAGACGCCCTCCTTTTCCGGTTGTTACGATCTTTTCTATGTATGGTTGCACCGCTTTTGCCTTTGCCCGCGTAGTTTGTACGCGCTCATACAAAACCAAGCTCGTTGCCAGATTGCGCAAAAGCGCTTTTCGGGGAGCTGCCGCACGCCCTAATTTTCCTCGTATCTTTCTATGACGCATATAGGGTAAGCAAATACGTTAAGCGGTCTTATCCTTTTTTCTTGTTGTTGATTTAACTTTTTTCTCCTTTTTGGAGGTATGCTTAGTCTCCACTTGCTCCTCTTCGGGCTCCGTGAGCGTTTCCTTTGCAACCTGTGTTTCCGCATCAGCTTCCTTGCCAATTACCACTTGCACGTGATCACGCAGTACTTTGGCGCTTTCACGTACAGCTTCCTCCGGGGTAAGCGACCCATCAGTCGTTACGGTGAGCAAGAGTTTATCAAAATTAGTCATCTGCCCGACACGCACATTCTCCACTTTAAATGAAACTTTTTGCACCGGATTGAACATCGAGTCAATGGAGATCATGCCAATATCCAGTTTCTGGCGATCTCGCGCCTCGGTCGGTACGTATCCCTGTCCTTTTTCCACCACTACATCCAGTTCAAAAACGGCTGTTGCGGAAGTGAGTGTGGCAACGGGAAAGTCCGGATTAAGAACCTCAACTTGACTGTCCTTCGCAAAATCCTTACAGGTGAGCGATTTTTCTCCCTTGGCTTTCATGGTGAGGGTTACCGGCTCATTTGCATGCATTTTAAAACGAAGCTTTTTTAAATTCAGCATGATCTCCACCGCATCTTCCTTTACACCGGGTATGGTGGAAAACTCATGAGCAACACCCTTAATTTTAAATGAGGTAACTGCGGATCCTTCAAGAGTTGAAAGCAGTACGCGGCGAAGAGCGTTGCCAAGGGTAGTGCCGTAACCGGGAAAACAGCTGGAAAGTTCCATAGTAGCTGTATGCGCTTCCTTTTCAGCGGTAAAAACAATTTTTTCGGGAAGTGGAACGTGTTGCATAGACATAAAGGTGCAATAATGTTAGCGTGAATAAAATTCAACGATCATTTGTGCATTGAATACTTGCTCACCTTCCGCAACTACTGGATCGCCAATCACCTTTGCCTCGCGCTTTTCCCTATCATAGGTGAGCCAGCTCGGGAGATGCGCATCTTTGGATTGCGCTTCAATTTGTTGCGCAAGCGCTGTTTTCTGCACATGAGGATGCAGGGTGATGCGGTCGCCGTCGCACACTTGATATGATGGTATGTCAACTTTTTTTCCGTTAATCAAAAAATGTCCGTGGTTAACCCATTGTCGCGCTTGCGCGCGCGATGTGGCATATCCCAAGCGGAACACGACATTGTCCAAACGCGATTCCAACATTTTTTGCAGTACCATTCCCGTCTCTTTTTTACTTTTGCGTGCACGCTCAACATACGTGCGAAACTGTTTTTCCATCATGCCGTACAACCATTTCGCTTTTTGCTTTTCCAGCAGCTGCTGACCGTAACCGGTCAAACGAGGTGTACCCAGGGGTCCGTGCTGACCCGGCCGATACGGGCGTTTTTGCGCAGGACATTTTTTGTAGGAACAAAGTTTTGTCCCCATTTTTCTGCACAGGTGGTGTTTTGGTCCGAGAATTCTTGCCATAACGTTTGTGTATACTAGAGACGAAATTATATTCTGCGTGGTTTCGGCGGCCTACAGCCATTATGCGGCATGGGCGTAATGTCTTTGATAGCGGTAACATTGAGCCCCTGCGCGTGCAGAGCGCGAATCGCACCCTCGCGACCCGCTCCTATACCTTTGACGAACGCACGCACCTCTTTCATGCCAAAGGGAGCAAGATGATCCACCGCATCCCGCACCACAACACTTGCGGCGTAAGGCGTGGATTTTTTTGGTCCTCTAAATCCCATTTTCCCCGCACTGGATGCCGCAACAGCATTACCCTGTAAATCCGTAAACGTAACAATGGTATTGTTATAGGTTGCATGCACAAATACTTTTCCCTGCGGCAATGAACGTACCTGTTTTTTCTTTTTTTTCTTCTTGCCCGTAGATGTCTTTGCTACCGCTTTTTTAGCGGGTGTAAATGCGGTTTCCACCCCGAGTAAATCCGCAACAGACGGCTCTTTTGCCGGTTGCGCATCGGTAGTTTCGCTTTTTACGGTATGCGGTTGTTTTTTTGTGATATCTTCCATAAATGCTCAATGATTATGTTTTCTGTCCGGTTTTTGTACGGCCGCTTCCCATGGTTCTGCGAACATTTCCACGCACAGTGCGCGAATTAGTCTTGGTGCGTTGCCCCCGGGCGGGAAGATGCCGTTTGTGGCGCAGCCCTCTGTACGCATTGATTTCTATCAAGCGCTTAATATCCATGAGCCGCTCCCTTTTTAAATCTCCCTCAACGACAAGTTTTTTTTCAATGACTTCACGCAGTTTCTGTTCATCATCAGGAGAAATATCCTTAACCTTCGTATCAAAATTTATACCCAGATCGGAAAGAATCGTACGCGATCGCGTCACGCCAATACCGTAAATTGCGGTAAGCGCGCGTTCTATGCGTTTCTGTTGCGGAAGCACGATGCCTGCGATACGAATGGCCATAGAAATTACGTATGACGTACAACTGACAATTGATAATACACAACTTTTTATTATTTTCTGCGTAGTAAAGCGACACGCTTCCGACCGGACAACCCGTTTTACCCTTGTCGCTGTTTATGTTTCGGGTTTTTGCACACAACATGCACGCGCCCCTTGCGGCGCACGGTGCGGCATTCCTTGCACATTTTTTTTACCGAAGCCCGTACTTTCATAGACTAATAGCGGTATACGACTCTTCCTTTTGTCAGATCATAAGGCGTCATTTCAACCTTGACCTTATCTCCCGGCAACAGACGTATCTTGTACATGCGTAATTTTCCGGAAAGGTGCGCAAGAATTTCATGCCCGTTTTCAAGCCGTATCTTAAATGTGGCTCCGGGCAACAACTCCAGTACTTCCCCGTTAAATTCAATAAAACCTTTATTTTGCGCTTTTGACGGTTTGTCGTGTAACATGTCTCATTTGCAAACGAATCTTAGTGTAGCAAAAATAAAAATCTTTGCAAGAGCCTTTGCCAAGATTCTCTTAAAGAATACTAACTACCGTATTTTGGAGCATGACCATTTCGTGAAAGAAATTATAACACACTAGACATCTTTGTCAAGTAGTACGGCTTTAATGCGTCTGATGCCCGCAGAACTCGCCTCCTCTTTCTTAATTTTGAATACCCCAAGCTCCCCGGTATGCGTTACGTGTGGACCACCACAAATCTCTTTGCTGAAACCGCCGACCGTGTACACTTTTACTTTTTCTCCGTACTTATGTTCAAACAAGCCAATGGCTCCCGCCTGCTTAGCTTGGTCTACGGTCATTTCTTCAAAAGTTACCGGCAGGTCATCTCGTATCACCCAATTCACCATGTCTTCCACGCGCCGCTTTTCCGCATCGGTCATTTTTGCCGCATGGGTAAAATCAAAGCGCAGCCGTTCAGCCGTGATATTACTCCCCTTTTGTTCAACATGATCGCCCAGCACGTTGCGCAGCGCTTTGTGCAGTAAGTGGGTTGCGGTATGCAGTTGTGTTGTTTCTTCCCGATGATCGGCAAGGCCGCCGGCAAATTTTTGTTCAGCGCCTTTTCGGGAAATATCCTGGTGTTTTGCGAGTTCCTGCATAAACCCTTCTTCATCTATCCCCAATCCTTTCTCTTGTGCCAATTCCTTTGTAATCTCAATAGGAAATCCAAAACTTTGATAGAGGTCAAAGACATCTTTGATAGCAACAGTCTGTAGGTTACGAACCTTTGCATCACGTGCAATTTTATCAAATTCCCGCAGTCCTTTGTCCAGTGCTTTGGTAAATTTTTCTTCTTCTTGCTTCATTTCATTCCCAATATGCTGCCGGTGTATGTTTAATTCAGGATATGATTCCCACATGGTTGCAATAATAGTTTCCACAATGGCACTTGTCCAGCCAAATGCTTCTATGCCAACCTTCCTGCCTTCACGCATAGCTCTGCGAATAAGCCGCCGCAACACATATCCCTGATCAACATTTGAAGGCATAACACCGTCCGCAAGAATGAACGTAGCCGCCCGAAGGTGATCGGCAATAATTCTTTTCGCCCTCCGGTCATCTTGATTCGTTAATGTACCCATTGCTTTGAAAAGAGGTGCAAACATATCAGTTTCAAAGACACTCTCTACACCCTGCAATACCATTGCTACCCGTTCAAGGCCTAATCCCGTATCAACATTGCGTTGCGTGAGCGGCACATAGGAACCGTCCGCCATTTTTTCATACTGCATAAAGACGTCGTTCCATATCTCCACATACCGACCGCAGTCGCAATTGATGTGGCATTTCTTTCCATAGGCAGGAGCGTGAGTTTTACCCGTATCGTAAAACATTTCGGTGTCTGGGCCGCAAGGCCCCGTTTGCCCCGCAGGACCCCACCAATTTTTAGCTTTCGGATACATGAAGATACGATCACCCTCCTTTGCGTCAATTCCCACACCTTTAAAGGCCGTTTTCCATATGCGGATAGATTCTGTGTCTTTCGGTGCGTCCGCATCTCCGGTAAAAACCGATACGGACAGTCGATGGGGGTCAATGCCAAGCCACTTTTTTGATGATAAAAACTCAAAACTCCAGCGTATCGCATCTTCTTTAAAATAATCGCCAAGCGACCAATTACCCAGCATTTCAAAAAATGTGAGATGACGGTTGTCGCCAACCTCGTCAATATCTCCGGTGCGAATGCATTTTTGCGCGTTAGCAAGGCGGGTGCCCCCCGGATGCTTTTCGCCCATGAGATAGGGAACCAGCGGATGCATACCGGCTGTCGTAAACAGCACTGTTGGGTCATTTTCAGGCAACAATGAAGCGGACGGGATAATAGTGTGTCCCTTCTCTGTAAAAAAGGAGAGAAATTTTTCGCGTATTTCACTTGATCTCATAGTATTGCGTCTGCAACGAGTATATGGCAGAATACCTCTATTGGCAAGCCATCATACATCCCGTAACCTTAATGGCACTCCTTTTATCGCACTTTACCACCCGAGGAGATACCATGGGCTTTCGCATACAAGAATCATCAACGAATCGTATCGCGCGCATGTTTGCCTCTGTACTTTCAGAAATTAAGGAAATCCGTTGGCATAAAGCTATTAAGGCACCCAATGCGCATGTCGTTACTTTAGAAACACCTTCCGAAACCTTGCAAAAGCAGCTACTTGCGCAATTGGCACATTTTGCTTCCCAGGATGCCGAAGCTCTCTGTCAGGCGCTGATTATTCTTTTGAAGCTTCCGAATGAGTCGCGCATCTATAGATGGGAACGTTTCTTTGATAAGACTGCATACGGTATGCAGATCGGCTATGCATCTGATGCGCGGTGTCATCACTTCATTGGCGGATAAACACTGTACCTCCTTCTCTTTGTGGAAGGTTTTTTATAAAACCGATGTCTGCGGACATCTGGTATGAGGAAGGTTCTTCAGTTTAGGTAAGGTGGTGGATAACTTCGCGCAGTGTGTCCACTCGCTTTTGCAGTTGCACATTTTCTTCTTGCAACGCCATATTTTGCTTCTGCGTTGCCATATTCCGCCTAAAAAGATCACTCTCTTCACTCATCCTTGAGCGAAGGGCGAGTATGATCTGCGCCGCAAGATCACCTTCAGCCTATCTGCCGCGAAACTCTTTGAGTTTCTTTTCCTGATTTTCCCGCGAATCATGGTCGCTCAAATCTAGCAGTTTTCCTACAAGAGCGCGGATTGCGCGCGGATAATTCGTGCTACGTCCGCCTAATTCAAACTCCGCTAGGGCAAGCATCGCACTGGCGAAGCCAATACTTATTTGGGGAGATAACTTAAAATCAGGAGAGATGGAAATACCCTGTACATGGCTATACAGGTGTTCCGGCTTCGGATACTCTCTATCAAAAGAAATACAATCGCTTAAATCAATCCCCCTTACCTCTCGGGTAAAATCACCTTTCCACTCTATGAGCTGCGCATTAGCAATCGGCTCTTTACCTATGCCAACAAGCACAAACTCATCTCCCCTGTCACGGTACACTTCCGTCCACATCGTCTTTTTTGCAATATAAGCCCTTGTTTCGCCCCCCCCTCAAGCGTGCTGATTATTTTTTTGAGATACCGATTACCCCCCCCCTCCCCGTCATGCCCGATCAAAAAATTCACCGCTTTCAGCATCCAGACGTCAATATACATCACAAAAAGACGTTGGTAGGCATCGGGAGTAACGTTATTTCGTACCAGTAAGTCTAAATAATACCGCAAATTTCTTCGCAGCAGGTTGGTATTTCCCAGCCCAAATAATTCATCTCTCGCACACTTACGATGCATAATTTGCTGCCAGCCGGTCTGTGTGGCATATACCAAGTGATTAGCAATAGGCCATTTCTTGCGCAATTGATACAGCTCGGAGTGACCCCGGGCAGCATCGGGCGCACGATGCGTAATGCTGCGTCGAGTCATGGTAGATTCCTCCATTGCGTTGTTAAAAGATCAGCACACAATATTGTATCGTGCGCTTGCATAGTACAGAAAAATACCCGTTTGTCAACAATACGAAATCGCAAGTCGTATTTTAGGTAATGACACCACCGCCAAGACATTTTTCACCATTATAGAGTACCGCGTACTGTCCGGGAGTTATCGCACGCTGTTTTTCTTGAAAATGCAGTTCCAGTAAGTTTTTTTTCGTTCCTTGCCGTACGGTAACTTTTTGATCCGGCTGACGATAGCGAATTTTTACCGTGCAGTGCAGAGGCAATTTTGGAACAGTTCCCGATATCCAATGCATGTCCGCAATGATAAGCTCCTTTTTAAAAAGCGCGTCATCCCAACTGCCTTTTGCTACCATAAGCTCGTTGCGCTTGACGTTTTTACTGACCACGTACCACGGAATTCCCCCGCCGGTTGATCCGATGCCGTGCCGCTGACCAATGGTATAAAACCATACGCCATCATGTTCGCCTAGTATGTCGCCATCGGTTGTAACCACGTTTCCTTTTTTTGGTCGTAGACGCTGCGACAAAAATTCCCGTAACGATACTTTACCAATAAAACAAATCCCTTGGCTGTCCTTTCTATCCCAGTTGTGCAATTCTTCTTTTTTTGCGATTGCCCGAACTTCCTTTTTGGTAAGATCGCCAAGAGGAAACATACTTTTGGAAAGTTGTTTTTGGGTGAGCTGATGCAAAAAATATGATTGGTCTTTGGTTTGGTCAATACCTTTATGCAGCTCGTAGATGCTTTTTTTAGCCAGGACGCTCGCGTAATGTCCCGTACCGATTGCCCCGGCGCCAAGTTTTTCCGCATAGTCTAAAAAAACTTTGAATTTTATTTCACTGTTGCAGAGAATGTCTGGATTTGGGGTCAATCCTTTTTTGTAGGTGGTAAAAAAATATTCCAACACTTTTTTTTCGTATTCTTTTTCAAAATTAACAACATGAAACGGCAAGTCAAGCTTGGCGCATACCCGCCGCGCATCACGCATATCATCTTCCCAAGGACAGCACCCTTGCAATCTCTCGGGATTGAAGTTCTGCATGAATACGCCAATTACTTCATACCCCTGCCGTTGCAACAACAGCGCGGCGACGCTACTATCCACTCCTCCGGACATGCCGACGAAGACCTTGGATTTGTTTGATGAAATGGTCATAATAAAAAATGTGGTGCGAGCCCGGCTCCTGCCAAGCGAATGCAAAAGGATCAAAGAATCCAAGAGCCAAGGGGTCAAAAATTATATGCAAGGTATATAAACTCCTCAGCTCGGAAATATAAAAGTAAACTTTACTATTTCACTCGCTCTACGTCGCTTATAAAGAGGCTTTATGGCGACAATAAGTTCTTTGTTATACTGATTCAAGAACGGTTACTATTCCCGAATACGGCGCGTAAGCCACTCCTCCAGCACATCCGTCATTTCCTGCCGCGCTTCCTGTGCATAAAAAAAGTGATCCGCATGCGGAAGATACGCAAATGCTTTTTGTCCGGCATAGGCATCGTAAATTTTTCTCACTTCGGCTTCAAGAATCGTCGTGTCATGCTTCCCCCAGAGAAAAAGTGCTGGTTTCCGAGCCTTGCGCGCGTAGTCGGCGATGTCGTACCGATCAAAATCTTCAAGATAGTCTTTAGTTACTTTTCTCTTTTCACCAGAAGTAAGTTGTACATACGTGTAACCAACTTGCTCCGCTTGCCGCAGCGCTTCTTGAGAAAATCTGCGTATTTTTGACGCTGGCAAATCTCCCGTTCCTGATAGTGCTATAAAATACTTTATTTCCTTTATTTCCGATACGAGCGTTAATCCCACCGCACTGCCAAAACTATGTCCCAAAACGGCGAATTTTTTAAAGCCTTGCGTTTGCAGATACGCGAGAGCAGATCTCGCGTCTTCACGCATTTTTGAAAAACTTCCCTCACCAAACTCTCCCGCCGATTCGCTGTTTCCGGAAAAATCAAAGCGAAAAAGTGATATTCCGGCTTGCGGTAACGTGTTTGCAAGTGCTTTCCCAATCCGCCCTTCTTTTTCCGACAAATAGCCATGTAAAAATACCAAACAAAAATCTTTCTTGAGTGGCTTTCGCGCAACGTCAAAAATAGCGGCAAGGTTATCCCCCTGCTTATTGGAAAAGTTCACATGGCGTCCAATAGGCAAAAACATAGTACATTTTTTGCTGTTTCATGCTATCTTAAGTTATACTGTACCAAAATTTCGCGGAAAGGAACATGTCCTACAACAGCCCAAGGATCGGCAACTTACGGATGAGGTGAGTTTCCAAGAGCTACAACAATTTATTAATGCAAGCTTTAGCGAGGAAGAAGTGACTTTGGGAAAACGAGATTTGCGTACCAGTATTCCTGAAAAATACCTTCAAGCGTTTGCTCAACTGGTAAAAGCGTTACCTCAAAGCATACCACGTAAAGCTGGAGAGAATCCCCGATAATTCCTCCTCACTCTTTACTTCCACTTCCCCACTTCTATTCTGGGACATTTTTTCTGTAAAGGGCATTGGCTGCACACCGGCGTTGGTGCTTTGCATACTGCGCGCCCATGTTGAATGAGCCGATGGGAAAATGCAACCCATGCTCTTCGTGGCAGTAAACGCATGAGATCCACCTCTATTTTTTTAGGATCAGTTGCTTTCGTCCATCCAAAACGCCGTACGATGCGCCCCACATGGGTGTCAACCACAATGCCATCTACCTTGCCAAAGGCTGCGCCTAATAGGACATTGGCCGTCTTGCGTGCGACACCCGGAAGGGTCAGTAACTCCTCCATGGTATCAGGAACCTTGTCATCATACACCTCTACGATGCACTGCGCACTCCCCTTGATGGCTTTTGCTTTATTTTTATAAAATCCGGTTGAACGAACGAGCGTTTCAATTGATGCAAGACGCGCTGTTGCAACGCCTTGCACATCGGGAAATTTTTGAAAAAAGGCTGGCGTAACTTTGTTGACCTGTACATCCGTACATTGCGCGGATAGGATTGTTGCAACCAATAATTCCCAAGGATCACGAAACCGGAGGCTGCAGTGAGCCTCCAGATAGGTGCGTTTGAGTACGCGCAATGTCTCTGTAACGGGTAACGGCTGCATAGCCTTATCCACATTTAAAACGATTCCTTAGGGGATAGTACATGGGGAAAAAGTTGGGTACGAAAAAAATAACTTCGTCAAAGAATATTATTTTTTATTGGAAACGTACGCAGTATTACCGGCTTTTTTTGTATCATCTTGCAACAGCACAAATGCAACGATGAGCGACATAATACCGATAATGACAAGCAACGTATTCCCGATAGGTATTGTTGACACCGCATCTTTTAATCGCGGCACCAATAGAAATGCCGCATCAACAACGAGGAGTATGGTTGCGAGTACATGTCTTCCTTTCATTTGGTCACCCCCCCCTCTATCCACAGTTACGTTAAATAAACTTCTTTAAGAATACACGAAACTACGATTACGCGCCATCTCTCCCGTTTCTCTGCAAAATAAATACCAGTTTGATGCTTTCAATAACAATAATAACCCCGAAACATACCAATGCTATGATACCCCAGTCCCACAGCATAATCGCTTTGGTTGAAAAAACACGTTGCAGCGCCGGAAGATAAATCGCAAGCAGTTGCAGCAGCATGCCTCCGCCGATTGCCAAAAGCAGCCACGCATTCCGCAACGGATTATAGGTAAATAGTGTATGCCGAAGCGTGCGGCAGCTAAAAACGTACAGCAGAGAATCAATACCCAGCGTAGCGAACACTATGGTACGCGCGTACATGATGTCTCCTGTCGCACGTACATAGTAAAAGAATAATCCCAGCGTGCTTAACCCCGTAACGATACTGATAACGCCAATGAGTATTTTACGCTCAAGATCAAAAAGCGGGGTATGTCGGGGAAGCGGCTCCTCGTCCATTACCTCATTTTCTTTTGGTTCAAAGATGAGCGCTATGTTGGGAAAGCCATCGGTAACGAGATTTATCCACAAAATTTGCGAAGCGAGTAGAGGCAGGGGCGAAATTCCCTCATTGGCCAAGATAATCGGCCCAAGCAAGAGACTTCCGGTAATAATGCATACTTCAGAAAAACTGTCAGAAAGAAGATACAGCGCAACTTTACGTATGTTATCGTACATGACACGTCCGTACTCAACCGCATGGACGATCGTTGCAAAATTATTGTCCAGCAGTACCAGGTCGGCAACACTTTTGCTCACATCCGTTCCCGATCCCAATGCAACACCGACATCCGCGGCTTTTAATGCCGGTGCGTCATTGACGCCGTCTCCGGTCATGGCCACTACCGCACCGTGTTTTTGCCACGCGGCAACGATGCGCAGTTTATCTTTTGGCGCGACTCGCGCATAGACGGAAATATTTTCAACGCGCTCGGATAATTGCGCATCGGTCATGTTGGCAAGGTCAACACCGTCTATGACCGATTCTTTTTGTGTAGGGAGTCCAAGCTCGCTTGCTATAGAAAGCGCGGTTAATTTATGATCACCGGTAATCATCACCGGTTTGATCCCCGCTTTTTTGCACAGCGCAATCGTCTGCAGTACTTCGGGACGCAGCGGGTCGCGCATGCCGATAGTTCCCGCATATACCAAACGGGCATCGGCAAAACTTTCTTGCAGACCCACGGTTTTTACATTGGAAACTTGCTGATACGCGGTTGCGATGGTGCGCATTCCCTCGGCATTCATGTGTTCAAAATTGTCTGTTATTTTTTTTCGCAAGGCAGGGGTAAGATGCGTTATTTTTGCTCCTACAAGTATATCGGTGCATTTTGCAAGAATAATTTCCGGGGCGCCTTTAACATGCACACGCAACGATCCGTCCGCAAATCGGTCAAGTGTTGCCATAAACTTTTTCTCCGATGAAAAAGGGATGCTGTCTATGCGCAGGATGTTTTTTTGCGCATCCGTGTAGAGACCGAGCGTAGCGGCGGCACTCAAAAGTGCCGTTTCCGTCGGTTCGCCAACAAAAACTTCCGAAGAAAGATTTATTTTTTTGCGCGTGCGATTTGTAACTGCAACACTTGCATCATTGCACAACATGCCGATACGTACTACCTCAAGCAATTCTTCCGACATTTTTTCAACGCCACTTTTTTCACGCCATGCCGATGAAACGCTTGCGGTTTCAATGCGTGTAACGCGCATGGCGCCTTCGGTCAATGTACCGGTTTTATCCGTGCAAATAACGGTCGTACTCCCCAGTGTTTCTGCAGCGATAAGTTTTTTCACCAACCCGTTGCGTTTCAGTATCTGCTGCATGCCTATAGCTAGAATCACGGTTACTTCAACCGCCAACCCTTCTGGAATTGCGGCAACCGCCACGGCAACCGCTATGGTGAACATTTCACTGAATGCATGTCCCGAAAATAAACCGACAAAAAGTATGAAAATGGCAATACCGACTACCATTTTTGCCAAAAACGCGCTAAAGACTTTTAAGCGCTGCTGCAAGGGCGTTGCTTCTTCCGCGGCAGTTGCGACTAAATTGGCTATGGCACCAATTTCCGTGTGTAACCCGGTTTCTACTACGACACCAATCCCATTCCCTCCAACAACCGTGGTACTCATATAAGCCATGTTTTTTCGGTCTCCAACAGGCGTATCCGCATGTACTACACCTGCTGCGCGCTTTTTTACCGGTTGTGATTCTCCCGTGAGCGAACTTTCGGCAATAGATATCTCGTGGTCTTGCAGGAGACGAAGATCCGCGGGGATGGTGATCCCCTCTTCTAACACAACAACGTCCCCCGGTACCAAATCTTTGGAAAATATCTCTTTGCGTACGCCTGCGCGAATCACTAGTGTTGTGGGCGTGAGCACTTGGCGCAGCGCAAAAAGCGCGTTTTGCGCCTTGTATTCCTGTATCAACCCAACAAGTATGTTGAGAAATACCGCAGCAAGGATGACCCATGCGTCTATAAATTCACCGAGCACAAAACTGATTGCGGACGCAATAAGCAACATGACCACCATGATGTTTTGTATCTGGTGCAATAGCAGTGTACCGATACCCAATTTTTTTTCCTTGGGCAATGTGTTCAAACCAAAATGGAGTAAGCGTTTTTTTGCTTCCGATTCCGTTAGACCTGTCTTGGCATCACTTTTAATTTTTTTGAGCGTATCTGCCTGTGAGAGCGTATGCCAACGCATAAAATAGGAATGAGGTAGTGTGTACGATGGTCGTGTACAATAATGTAATGAAGTGTAGCATGTTTTGTCCGTATTGTCTTTTTTATATATTGTTTGTATACTTCTTTCGCTCTCCTATGTTCTTTTACAATATCCTCGAGGAATATCCATGAAAAAAATTGTGGTAAAGGTTGGATCTGATGTAGTAGTCAAAGAAGGCAAACTCGCTCTCAGGCGCATGGCGCATGTATGCGAGTCGCTCGGTATACTGCATGCAAGCGGCTATCGCGTACTGCTCGTAAGTTCCGGTGCCATTGCGTGCGGTAAAATGGCGGTTGTTGGGTACAACCACGCGTCAGTGATTGATAAGGCTACCGCAGCAACGTTTGGACAAGGAGATCTAATCCGATACTATAAAATTTTTTTTCACATCAACAACTTTCCGGTTGGGCAACTGTTGTTAAGTCATGATCAGCTACATGATTCCTTGCTGCGCAACCATATTTTAGGCATGATTATCCGTGCATGGGAAAGCCATGGCATAATGATAGCGAATGGTAATGACGGGGTAAATCCTGATGAGGTGCAACTGGACAACGATATGCTCGCGCGCATGCTTGCGGAATTTGTTGACGCTCAAGCATTCATTGTTCTATCCATGCATCAAGGTCTCTATACCGCCGATCCCACATATGCTCACGAAGCGGACTTTGTAGCAACCGTTCCTCACATCACTCAAGAAGTGCTTGCCTACGCGAGTTCAACGCAATCACCAAACGGAGCTCCTGGGGGTATGCGCACCAAGCTCTTGCAAATACAGCGCGCGACACAAGCTGGTATTCCATGCTATCTCGCGGCATGGAATGCAGATCTTCTGAATGTTCTTGCAGGAAAAGCTGGTACTTTTTTTCCCCCACAAGAAAAAGAAGTGGTGAAATGAGTGCGAGAAAATTTTGCGGCGCATGTTGGTTTGCCGGAAGTATCATAACACTCTGGTGAGTAATTACGTGCTTTATGTTGCATACACCCCCTCCAGATTGTATTACGCTGTTAGGTATGTGGCTTGGCAATGAACCCCGGAACTATCCAAACGCGGCGCAGTCAAACTGGGCTATGATCTGCTCTTTTTCTCTGGTCATACCAAGTATGATCTTACCTTTCACATCAAAACGAGCAACCAATTCTTCGTAGTATATCCTCGGCAACGGGGATTTTTTTATGGCACCTATTGTCCAATGTGATGCTTTATGTTATATTGGCAACGTTCCGCAGGTATTTATGCGCCGTTAGCTCAGCCTGGTAGAGCAACTGCCTTTTAAGCAGATGGTCGGGGGTTCAAATCCCTCACGGCGCACCAAGCTCGCACTTACTTTCAAAACAAATGATGTGGCACGCGCGGAGCGCATGGTGGCTTGAAACTAAATCGTACGCTCGACGAAAGCCCCGCCACCGCCTCGCTTCACTCGGCAACCCCAAAAAGAAAAAAGTTCCTTGCTTTTTCTGATCTTCGCTGGGGTGATTTTTTCTAAAATGGAAAGGACATTTTTCTTTTTGGGGTTCTGCCCTCCAAGTATTCGGGCAGTGTGGCGGGGCTTCAATGCGGACGAAGTTTTGGCAA
>PEYJ01000018.1 GCA_002774425.1 Parcubacteria group bacterium CG08_land_8_20_14_0_20_48_21
TGACGGTGTATGCCGAATCAGACGGCGCGGGCGACATCCAAAACTACGGCGTGGGCGTTGGGTCAACGACGCCGTCCGCCCTGTTTGCCGTGCATCCCGTATCCGGCAAGTCCGCTTTCTACATCGGCTCAACAACCGTCGCAACATTCGTCGTAGACAAAAACGGCAGCGTGATTGTGGGCAACCCAACGGGTGGAGGCAAGGGCTTCGGCACGATTAACGCCAAAGGCGTCTATGATGATAATACCTTGTTGACCGACTACGTGTTTGATGCCTACTACGACGGCAGCGTACGACCTGAAGATGCAGATCTCCACGGCGACTACCGCACACTCACGCTTAACGAAATGGAATATTACGTCCAAACCAACCGCCACTTACCCACTATCACCGGACGGAATGAGTGGCACGCACAGGGTGGCATCTCGCTCGGCAAACTCGCAACGCAACTGTGGGAAACCACCGAAACCAATTCGCTGTATATTCTTGAGCTGAAGAACAGGTTGGATGCGTACCAAAGTCTTTTTGATGAGTTCAATATTACGCTCACTGATGTCCGTACACTTGATCAAAGCCAAAACTCCATTGACCCATCAACGGTGGTGAAGGGACAAGTCTTTACCACAACCATTATTGCCAAAGGCGGCATTGTGTTTAACCAAGACGCGGCAGGTGTGGCGCGTATTCTTCCCGGGGACGACCATGTGGATGTGGTATTTGACAAAGAATATCCCTACCCGCCCATTGTGACCGCTACCCTCTTGACTGACGTCAATTTGGATAGGTATCGCATTGCCCACAGCAGTACCAAAGGATTTACGATTACTATCAGCCCGGTGTATGGCGACGCGTCGATTGCGTTTAACTGGATAGTGCTTGCAACGGATAATTCGCAAGAGTTTAATTCTGACGGGACGTATGGCGGTGTAGAAAAGGTGCATGGAGCGTGGAGCGATTATACCGACTACTATGACCGCGTGGGCTGTGCGGATCCTGGAGCAATAAATTATCTTGCAACGGCACTGGAAGACGACGGAGGCTGTGTCTACCCGCAGGAGGATAGTGCGGACGCGGCGATAATGCTATCAGATGACATGAGTATTGCTCCGCAAGCGGCGGATGATTTTGCAGAATCGGGTGCGGCGATTTCTACCGCAACAAACGTACCGTTGGATGTGCCAACGGAAAGTACGGTTCCTCTATCGCCACAAGATGCAGAACAGGCAACCATTGCCGAAGCCGTGCCATCTGTTGCGGGCGCTACCGATGATGAAGCGCCGACAAACGCTACGGAATCAACCGGAGCGAGCACAACCGGCACCACAACCCCCGCATCATAACGTTCAAACTCTCCAAGCGTGGTTGAAAAAAAGTTTGTGGTATAATCAGCTAACCGTCCCTCTGTCTTTACTATGACGATTCTCCAAAAACTTTTCCAGGGAAGTCTCTATGCTTTCTTGCTGCTATTTCCCATTCTCGTGTTGCCGTTTTCTCTCCATCCGTTAAGCGATACCAAGCAGATGGTGCTTGCGGTTACGGTTTTTTTGGCGCTGTTTTTTTTATTGCTGTTCTCCATGCACGAGGGGAAAGTGACGATTCCCAAGAGCAAAGCGCTTGCATTTTTCTGCTTGTTCGTCTGCTGGATGTTGGTGAGCGCGCTGGTTTCCGGCGCTCCGGTTGCCAGCGTGTTCGGAACCACTACCGAAAACGTTTTTTCACTCGTGAACATGTTCTTGTTTGGATTGTTGCTGGTGTTGCTGGTTATTGCTGGAATCACCGAAAAATTCATATCGCGGGCGATGTGGGTGTTTATTGCTTCGTTTCTGCTTCTTGCACTGTATACCGCGCTGCATATCGCGGTGTTTCTATGGCAGCTGCCCTTGCCGCAGGTCCTCATCCCTCTCCTTCCTTTTGCCACCACCAACGCGCTGGCGATCTATTTAGGATCCGGTGTGACCGTGATGTTAGGCATGCTCATATTTGGCGGAATCAAGCGTATCGCCAAAGTTTGCTTGGGGATCCTTTGTTTCATCCTCCTTCTGCTGGTGCTGCTCTTGAGTTATAAAGTCATTCTTCCTGTTGTCGCTTTTGTGCTGGTACTGTTTGCAAGTTTTAAAATTATGCGCCAAGGAAGCCTGGCGCTTCAGGAAACGGTACTCTTAAGCATGATTTTTGCCATCCTCATACTTGGTTTTATCGCTCCGTTGCCCTATTTTGACCAAGCGCTGGATATTGCCAACGAGGTGCGTCCCAGTTTTCTTGCTACGCGCACCATAGGACAGAATATGATCGTGGATTCCTGGTGGAAAGGATTAACGGGAAGCGGTCCAGCACTATTCGCCTTTACCTATCAAACCTATAAAGACCCGACGCTCAATTACACCGACTTTTGGCGCGCGAATTTTTTGCAAGGATTTTCCTTTATGAGCACGATGCCGATAAGCGCCGGATTGATTGGTTTTGCGCTCTTTGGCGGTTTTCTCGTAGGAGTCGGTGTTGAGGGATTTCGCGCCTTATACGCCTTGCGCAAAGAGAAAGACGAGATTTTCACTTCCGCCGTTTCGGTGTATGGGTTATGGCTCTATCTTACGCTCTTTGCATGCATATACCCGTTTGACTATGGGTTGTTGGCAATGTGGTTCGCGAGTGCCGCGTTGGTGCTTGCCGTTCGGCTGCGCCTGGATAAGAAAGACGCGCATACGCTCACGTTTTCCAAATATCCCGAAAAGGCCTTTACCACGTCGTTTGCGCTGTTTGCCGCCATGTTGTTTCTGGTCTTCGGTATGTACACACTGCTCGGACGCTACGCTGCGTCCATACAGTTTGCGCGCGCGGCGGCTGTGCTGGAATCGGATACGGACCTTGCCCTCTCACGGATTGAGTCGGGTATCAAGCTGTTTGGCTTGACGGGAGAAGGGTATCGGCTGCTGGCGCAAGGCTATACGCGCGAGGCGAGTCAAGCGCTTCAAAAAATGGGACAGGGACAAAATGATGCCTACCGCATGCGCTTTACCCAAGCGCTCAATAATACGCGCGCCGCGGGAGAAGCCGCAACGAGCAAAAATACACTGGACGCGCAGAATTATCTGCTGATGGGAGAATTCTACGAATCGCTCATACCGTATGGCGAAGGCAATGAAGACTTTGCGTTTGCCGCTTATGCACGAGCAAGCTACCTTGAACCGGCAAATCCGGTAGTGCATTATGAAGCGGGAAGGGCATATCTTGCGTTGGCGCAAAAACTCACCGCGCTGCGCGCGCAGCTTGAGACGCAACAGCAGAACATGACTACGGAACAGCTTCGTGTACTTGAGGATGCGTACGCGAATGCCGAAACGGAAGTGCGGAAAGCGTTGGAATTAAAGAATGATTATTTGGACGCGCACGTGCTCTTAGTGCAGATTTATGCTTCGGGAGGAAAAATGCAGCAAGCGATTGAACAGACGAAAGGATTGGTTGTTGCGTTTCCGCAAGACACGGACTTTGCTTTTCAACTGGGGCATCTCTACTACGCCAACAACAACTACACGGATGCGGAAAATATTTTAAAGGAAATTGTACGCGTGTTTCCCGATCACGCGAATGCGCATTACGTACTGGGGCTTATCTACGAACAGCAGAACAAGATTGCCGACGCGATAAAGGAATTTTCCACGGTTGCGGAACATAATCAGGACAATGCTGATGTTGCCGAGCGTTTGCAGAAACTGCGCCAAAGGGTACAGGAACGGCAGATGCAGGAAGAGGCGGAGCAGGCAGTCCAAACGGAAGATTCGGGAACGGATGCGCAAGAATAGCTCAAGCCGCAACATTGGTACGACAATCACGAACAAACCCGATGCGTTCCTCGGGATAGGGCAATACATGACAGCTTGCTCAATGAAAACGCTCTTTGACCCGATCAAGAGTATCGGTAAATGCCAAATCCAACGCTGCCGCCGTTTCAGTGAAAGATGCGCGGAGTAGCTTTGTTTCACTTGCGGTGCATGGGTTGAGCACATACTGGTCAAGGGAGATTTGTTGGGCGTGCATAGGCGCGATGCCGATGCGGAAACGCAAAAAAGAAGCATCGGGAATATGCGCAAGGATTGAGGCGATACCGTTGTGTCCGCCGGATGTCTTGTTTTGCGCTACGCGCAAATGCCCAAAAGGCAACGCCGCGTCATCATAGATGACCCAAATGTTTTTTGTGGGGACTTTTGCATAACGCGCAAGCGCGCCTACCGCGTTGCCCGATGCGTTCATAAACGTCTGCGGCTGTGTGAGTAGTACAGCACGATCGGCGCGGGTTCCCCTTGCAACCAGCGCGTTAGCGCGCTTGTGTTTGGTGAATTCGGGAAAATGCCATATTCTGCGGATATGTTCAAGCGCCAAAAAACCTACATTGTGACGGGTGTTGGCGTATGCTTTTCCGGGATTACCGAGACCGACGAGGAGATGCATAGGTTTGGGGAGTATGTTCTCGCGCATTGGGTTTTTCCAAAGGAGTGCTGCTGCGTTTTTTGCGGAAGCTCACCGCGTTGCTTGCAGGATTTTTTTCTTTTCTACACACACCTGTACCGGTGTTCCGGTAAAGCCGAATTTTTCCCGTAGCTGGTTTTCCAAAAAGCGGCGATAGGATTCGCTCAAATCGGCTTTGGCGCTCGTCGTTGCGATAAATGTTGGCGGATTGATGCGCGTTTGTACGATATGGTGTACAAAGGGGGTTTTGGTGCCCTTACCTTTCTGCGGCTTTTGTTTCTTGATGCAGGATTTTAAAAATTTATCCAACGCGTTGTCGGTGATCCTACGCCGGCGTTCCGCGGCTATGGTAATCATGAGCGGCATGATTTTATTGGCGCGCAATCCGGTTTTTGCCGAAACGAACACCAAAGGAATCCATGTTGCGTAGGGCAAGCGGCGATGCACCTGATCACGGACTTCCTCGGCGAGCTTCTGCGTTTTATCGTCTACGATGTCCCATTTGTTGATCACTATGACAATACTTACTCCCTTTGCGATTAAAATGGAGATAATGCGGCTGTCTTGCACGGTCAATGATTCGGTTGCGTCAATGATAAAGAGCGCGATATCTGTGTAGCCAAGTTTTTCCAGGGTCACGGATGCGCCTTTTTTTTCCAAAACATCGCCCGAGGTTTTTTTACGGCGCAGCCCTACCGTGTCTAAAAATAGCAGAGCATTGCCGTCGTAGGTAACGAGTGTATCTTGCACTTCGCGCGTCGTTCCGGGTAGCGGACTTACAATAGCGCGTTTTTCGCCCAAGAGCGCGTTGAACAGTGATGATTTTCCCACATTCGGTTTGCCCATGAGCGCGATGCGCATCGGTTGCCCTGCGATCTGGTCGGCAACATTTTTTACGGAAACGCGTTGTTTTGGGAGTGCTTGCATGGCCGCGTCCAAAAGATCTCCGGTACCTTTTCCGGAAAGTGCCGCGATTGCGTGCGGATTGCCAAGGCCGAGCTTCCAAAAAACGGCGGTGGCATCGGCGCGCGCGGGATTCGCCACTTTATTGGCGGCGAGCAGCACCGGTTTGCCTATCTTTTTAAGCTCTTGTGCAAGGGTTATGTCTTGGGGCAAAAGACCTTCTTTGCCATCCACAAGAAAAAGGAGTAAATCCGCCTCATGGATGGCTATGGCAACCTGCTCTTTGATTTCCTGTAAAAATGCATTGCTTGCCGCCCCCTCGCGCGCAACAGCCCGCTCCAGCGATTCAACGCCACCCGTATCCACAAGGCGCAAAGTCTGTCCGCGCCACACCACCTCGCCGTAGCGGCGGTCGCGCGTGGTACCTGGTATAGCCGAAACCAACGCCTCACGGTGTTCCGTTAAACGGTTGAAGAGCGTGGACTTGCCCACGTTCATGCGGCCGACCAGCACAATAGTTGGAAAAGGGGTCAGGTACATTTTCATAAGCGTCAAGTTATACTATACTACCACTATATGCCAAGAATACCAAGACAAAGTGGCGGATGATACCTTATAGCATGTTCTTAATCGTGCAAATGGAAAGGCGAAGATTTTTGAAAAAAATCGGGACCGTCAGATCAGTTTAGGTCTTGTTTCAACACTTAAAGATAGAGGGAGACCTAAAAAAGGTACCTGACCCCTTTTTATAATGCATCCTGGCCTAAAATGACCAGGATATCGGCATCAGTGGATTGAAGCGGAGAGAGTTCGGTGAGACGCAGCTTACTTGCTATTTCCGGCGCGTACGCATCTTCCAAAAATGCCGATGCAGGAACGGTTATGGGCGCATGGTAGTATGCAGCAAGAAACAGCAACGGTGCTGTGTACTGTCCGCCGCTTAAATCATATACCTCGGTTTTTTGGTAGGTTTGCACGGGGGCATTGCCTACTTTTGCTATGGTATAACCGAGCGTTTCAAGTTTCTGCGCGTGGGTCGTTGCCATTCCGGCAATCCTCGTCCCGTTCTGCAGCTCAATGCGCGGGGGACGAACCTCCTCGCGCGTGCTCTGGAGAGACGTATTGTTGAAAATGTTTTGCACAAAAGACCGGGCCGCTGCAAAATTTCCGTCTTTTGCCTGCAGCACGTACGCGCCTCCTATACTCGTCGCTTCCAAAAAATTATGAGGGCCATCATCAAACACAAATTGCACAAACTGGTTGCGGGGTACGTTTTTGCCGAATTGATAGATCCGTAATCCTTCCCATACTTCCATATTGGTGGCAAGGTGATTGTCAAAAGCATCCAGAAGCGCATTGATGCGCGATGGCTGCAGTAGCGTTGCGGTGGAGAGTATTTTGTCTTTAAGCGCAAGCAGAATTTTTTGTTGGCGACGCGCGCGCGAAAAATCTGATCCTTCCACACCCAATGCGTGGCGCGACCGCGCGTACTTCAAAGCGGTGTTGCCATCCATATTTTGCCATCCTTCCGGAATGTAGAGATGTTCAAAACGCGAGCTATACGGCTCCGCTTCCTCGCGTCCCAATACAGGGTATTCTGGATCTTCCAATGGTCGCTCAACATACACCTCTATGCCGTCCAACCGGTCGATCAAACCCATAAGACCGTCAAAATCAACCAGACCGTAGTAGTGGATGGGTATGCCAAACACTTGGGCAACGGTTTGACTTAACGCCTCGCCGCCACTATCTTCTTGCTGTACTTCCGCGAACGCGTAGATACTGTTAATTTTATTGTAGGAGTTGCGCGTATAGGGAAGCGGAACCCACAAATCGCGGGGTATGGAAAAAAGTGCGACCTTTTCTTTCACAAGGTCAAAACTTGCAATGATGATGGTGTCGGTGAGCAGGGGTCCGGTATGCCCCGATCCGCCGATACCCAGCAAGAGTATGTTAATGCGACCCTCACTCTCACCCCGCAATTCCTTATCGCGATTGGAAATGAGGTGTTTGATTTGTGCAAAGACATCAACTTTTTGCAGCGTATGCGCGATATGGTAGGTTACGCTCTCTTGGGAAAAAGCGGCTTGATACATGAGCACAACACCCACAAGCGCAACAAGGGTTATGGTGAAACGCCGCACATATTTGCGTTGAGGTTTTTGCGGTTGAATGAACGAAGGTTGTAGGAGTTGTTGAATCTGCGGGTCTTCCGGTAACGGCATAACGTGAGCAATAGGGTTAGAGCGAACTACAAACAAAAATCCAACAGGGCAGTGTTAGAATTTTCATTTTTGCATGGCTGCATACAGGCGTAGTATACACTATATATGCCCTTGCTGCAAAGTCTTTGACTTTTCTCTGCGCGTAGGGTATACTTGTGCGTACGACGTCGCAAGCTGCGGTGAGTTCTGTGCTCACTACGCGGTTTGTTCTGTTGGAAATTCTCCTCATAGGGGTTCGTAGCTCAGCCGGTTAGAGCGCTGCGTTCACATCGCAGAGGTCAGAGGTTCGAGTCCTCTCGAGCCCACCACGCGAGTCCGTATCGGCTGAAAACCCCGCGCATCCCCAACCAAACTTTAAAAAAAAGTACACTGCAACAATCAAACGCGCGCACGACGTGCGTGGTAATGATACCGTAACTTGAATTTAAGTACCTTACTGAAATTATGGACGAAAATTTTACCCGTGAACAACAACCTTCATTCATAAAATCGGCAAAGGATTTTATTTCCGAGTTGGTGAGTGTGGTAGTTATCGCGCTGTGTATTATTATTCCGGTGCGGTTTTTTCTTATTCAGCCATTTTACGTCAAAGGCGCTTCCATGGAGCCGAATTTTTTTGATCACGAGTACCTGATCATTAATGAAATTTCTTATCGTTTGGGAGAGCCGAAGCGCGGCGATATCGTCGTGTTTCGCTATCCCGATGACCGGCGCCAGTTTTTCATCAAGCGTATTATTGGTTTGCCGAATGAACAAATTGCCATACGGGAAGGCAAGGTATGGATAGCAATGCGGGGAAGCGACGATCTGTCCGTGCTGAACGAGCCGTACCTGTCCCCGGGAACCATTGTCAACTCTCCCGAAACCAAACCCTTAACCCTTGGTCCAGACGAGTATTTTGTGATGGGGGATAACCGTAATCAAAGCATGGATTCACGAATATTTGGTACGGTAAAGAAAGAGTTGCTTATCGGCAAAACATGGATTCGCGGCTGGCCATTTGACCGCATTACGGTATTTGATCCGCAAGAGTATAATTTATAGCATCGGTTTATAGCATTGGTATGTATAGCAAGCAAAAGAACAAGATGCTCCCAAAGAAAATGGGAGTGCCGAAAACGCAAAAAAAGGGCGGTAAAACCATTGCGGCGCAGCTCGTACGCGGGATGAAAGACGTATTGCCGAATGAAACACCGTGGTGGGATCGGGTACTGGACGTAGGAAAAAATTTGGCGAAACAATACGGCTTTACGGAGATACGGACACCGCTTGTGGAAGATGCGCGTTTGTTTGAACGCGCGGTTGGAGATGCAACCGACATTGTTGCAAAAGAAATGTTTGTTTTCACCGATCGGGGAGGAGATATGTTGGCGCTGCGCCCGGAAGCAACCGCATCGGTTGCACGCGCCTATAACGAACACGGCATGGTGAATCTTCCGCAGCCGATCAAGGTGTGGTATGCGGGACCCATGTTTCGCTACGACCGTCCGCAAGCCGGACGCCAGCGGCAATTTTGGCAATTCGGTTTGGAAGTTTTGGGGAGCGATGATCCGGTGCTGGATGCCCAGCTGATTATCATGACGTATCGTTTTTATGAAGATCTCGGTGTACCCATCGTACTGATGCTCAACAGCATAGGTACGCCGGAATCGCGTAAAGCGTACGTGGCACAACTGACCGCCTACTACCGCAATAAAAAAGCCGCCCTGTGCGAAGACTGCAAACAACGTCTGATAAAAAATCCCTTGCGCCTCCTGGATTGCAAGGCTGCTGATTGCGAGAAACTCCGCGAAGAAGCACCACAGATCGTTGACTGGCTGGACGAGGAGTCGCGCAATCACTTTATGGAAGTATTGGAGTACCTTGACGCAAGCGACATCACCTACATGCTCAACCCCTATCTGGTGCGCGGTCTTGACTATTATACGAAGACGGTTTTTGAAGTGGTGCCCGCTACGGAGGATAAAGAAGCCGCGCAAAGTTCGCTTAGCGGAGGCGGGAGGTATGACGGACTTGTGGAGATGCTCGGCGGAAGGCCTACGCCTGCGGCGGGAGTTTCTTTCGGCATTGAGCGGACCATTCTGCACATGAAGCAGCGTACGGTGGCGCTACCTCCCCGTGAAGGTGTTGAGGTATTCGTGGCGCAGCTGGGTACGATGGCGAAGCGGAAGGCGCTTGCGCTCTATGATGTGTTGCGTAAAGACGGCATACATCTTGCGGAAAGCTTTTCAAAAAACAGCCTGAAGGCACAGTTGGAACTTGCCGCAAAATTTCATGCGCGTTACACGGTTATTTTAGGGCAAAAGGAAGCACTGGATAACACTGTTCTGCTGCGGGATATGGAAAATGGCAACCAGGAGATCGTTGATATCGCCAAAGTTCTGGAGATACTGCGGAAGAAGCTCCAAACTGCTTGAGCATAGTACGTATAGATACTATATTTTGCAAAACACGGCGTTTGTGGTATGGTGGTAGAAGAGAAACAACGCTCGTTGTGTACATATAGAAAGGAAGGTGACCATAATTTGTGACGGAAATTAAAAGAAAAAAAGGTGAAACATTTGAGAGCATGCTTCGCCGGTTCAGCAAGACGCTGCAGCGCAGCAAGCGGCTCGTGGAAATTAAGGAATCACGATTTCGTGAAAAACCAAAAAGCCACAAACGCGCAAAAGATGAAGCGTTGAAACGCATTACGAACCGTGAAAAACGCCAATACCTTGAGCGTATTGGCAAGCTGGTTGAAGATAAAAAAAAGCGAGGCGGCATGCATAGCGGAAGATAGTCTATCCTAACCACACCAACATGTCCTTACGTGAGCGCATTGAACATGATTTCCACGAGGCGCGTAAAACCAGACAGCCGGAGGAGCTTTCCGCCCTGCGGATGCTGAAGAGTTCTCTCCAGAATGCGGCAATAGAAAAGAGAGGCGCGCTCACCGATAATGAGGCGCTCAAAGTCGTGCGTACCGAGATTAAACGCCGCAAAGAAAGTGCGCGAACGTATCGTAGCGCCGGGCGCGCCGAACTCGCGGAGCACGAGGAATTTGAACAAAGCGTATATGAACGTTACCTGCCGGTGGCAATGGAAGTGGATGTGTTACGCGCGCTGGTACGCAGAGTCATAGAAGATACGCAGGCGCAAGGCGCGGGAGATACGGGTCGGGTGATGGGCAGTGTTATGCAAGAGGTTGCGGGACGCGTGGAAGGAAATGCCGTGAAGGAGATAGTGCAGCGGGAGCTTGCCCAACGCCCCGCAGCCAAAAACTGACAACCTATGTTGTGAGTACGTACCTAGCAGGCCACGTTACGTTGTCTGCCGTAAGTTGAAAATATCCCATGCTTGTCGGCAAAAAAAGTAAACTCACTTTTCTCACCCTTGCGCTTTTGAGCGGCGTGGTCGTATGTGCTGCGCTGTTTTTTGTTGTCCCGCACGGGGTGTACGCGCAAGGGGAGCTCGCGCAAGGCGATACTGGCAAGTTACTTGAGGACACGGGTGCGGCGATACCGGGTCTTGCCAAAGGCGATCCGCGCGACCTTATCATTCGGGTGGTGAAAATTTTATTGAGTCTGCTTGGCATCATCGCGCTCATTGTCATGCTGTACGGCGGGTATCAGTGGATGACCTCGGCCAATGAACCGCAAAAAGTTGCGGACGCGAAAAAAACCGTGGTAAACGGCGTTATCGGTCTGGCGATCATTCTCGCGTCGTACGGCATCACGGTATTTATTTTTAACGCGCTCATTAAGGCGATAAATGATGGCGGGTCTGATGGTGGTGCCGGAAACCCGCCTTTAGGAGGCGGAATCGGCGCGTTGGGCAGCGGCATTATTCAGAGCCACTGGCCGCCGCGCAATGCCGCGGACATACCGCGAAATACGAAGATTATCATTACCTTTAAAGAGCCGATGGATTTGGGGACGATCCGTGAACAATCTGAGGAGGCGAGTGCTCTGAAAACCGATGCGGTGCGCATCCTTACCAAGGACACGTTTGCTGATGGCGCAGTTGCGCCGCTCACGGCTCAAGTTTCGGCAACCGCTGACGGAAGAACTATCTCCATTGATCCGGACATTGATTTGGGTAATCCGATAGATGAGGTGTGGTATAGGGTAGGATTAAGCGAAAAGATCAAGAAAGCTAACGGCAATCCCGCGTTTGACTCCTTAGGTACGTATCTGCTGGATGTCGGTTCGCCAACGCCCATAGGATTCAAATTCGGCTATCATTGGGATTTTCAAACGTCCACGCTTTTGGACACAACACCTCCGCGGGTAAAAAAAGTGTTTCCGGCAAACCTGGAGGCGGGTGTGCCGCGCAACGCGGTGGTGCAAATAACATTTACCGAAGAGGTGGACCCGACATCGGTTTCGGGAACGGTACCTCCTTTTGCTAACATTACGCTTGCGGAAGGCGCCGAGAACGTGACCGGAGCGTATCACATCAGCAGCAACTATCGTACGGCAACGTTTATTTCCAATACGCCGTGCGGCACCAACAGCTGCGGCGAAGAGGTGTTTTGCCTGCCAGCCAATGCCGCACTTGACGGGACGGTGCATGCGGCTACACTGCAATTCGCGCAACCGGATCCTATGGCAAAATTTCCCTACGATGGTGTCGTAGATATGGTGGGTAATTCGTTGGACGGAAACAGCAATGGTACGGCGGAAGGTGCGGATGATGTGTTCGGTTGGTCATTTGATACGGGGAATAGTTTGGATTTAACCGCGCCGCGCATGGAAATTACGGGAGCGGAAAACACGCCCTATCTGGAGCCGGATAGTCTTTTGGAAAGTTCAAACATTGATCCGGATGCCCCGATACAAATCAATTTTAACGAACTTTTGAATGCCGCGACACTCAAGCCGGATAGCGGCTATGATAGTCCGCACGAATATATCACCTTGCTCTACCCGTTAAACAACCCTATCGCATACAGTATCGGCAATATAACGGGAGACGGCTGCACCGCGCGGTGCCTGTTTCGTGGCAATCCCGACAAAGGACCGGCTCCAGAACAGTGTGGTGATGGCATGGTTGATGAGCAAAAGGGTGAAGCGTGCGATGACGGCAATGCCAAGAATGGCGACGGGTGCTCTGCAGAGTGCCTCTACGAACCTTCAGCAGTTTGCGGTGATGGCGTGGTTGGCAGGGGTGAGGATTGTGATGACGGCCAGTCGCCTCCGCAGAATAACGATGGGTGTAGCGCAACCTGCACATGGGAGGGTAATGCTAGCAGCGGTGGTGATATTTTGCAGCAGGTATGTGGTAATGGAACGATTAACTACGGCGAATCGTGCGATGACGGCAACAATGAAGCGGATGACGGTTGTACGGCTACATGTACGCGCGAGCATCCCTCTCCTCCCGCCGTGTACGCCGATGGCGGTACGTGCGGGGACGGTATCGTACAGCGTTTGAACAATGGCGTTGGCGAAGATTGCGATGACAGAAATAATACGGATGGCGACGGCTGCTCCTCGGTGTGTGCACATGAGGGATCGCTCTGCGGGGACAAAAACCTTGACCGTTCGTTGGCGGGAAATGGCGGCGGCGAGGAATGTGACGATGGCAACAACGCTGCGGGAGACGGGTGTTCCGCCGCATGCCTCCTTGAAGGCAATCCGGCAATTGGCAACGGTGCGGGACAATGCGGCAACGCGGCGGCTGAAGCGGCGCGAGGCGAAGCGTGCGATGACGGCAATCCGATAGACAAAACCACGGTCTTTATCAATCACAGTTCTTTTGCCGATACCACCGAGTATGCCGCGCGCGCGGGTTCGGGAGTGCAGGATGCCTATCAGAATTGCTTTACGCCGTCACGCGATGATACGGTGTCGGGATGCAATGCCGCTGCCGGCGTGATAGCCGGACCT
>PEYJ01000023.1 GCA_002774425.1 Parcubacteria group bacterium CG08_land_8_20_14_0_20_48_21
GCCGAATGACTCTTTAAATTCAGCAAGCGACCGATCGTAGGGATTTTCCGAATCCGGGCGTATGCCTCCCAAATCAAAATACGCGTAACCCTGTGCTTTGGCATATTTGATCGATTCCCAAAGTATTATGCGGTTTGCCTGTCCGATAATTTCACGCATATGGTTATCCGCAGTTATGCGTTTTGATGCCAGCACCCACGCGCGCATCATACGCCCGTCAGCGATAAATACACCTCCAGCGATTAACGTATCGTGATAGTATGCGGAAAACAAAAGTCCGTTTTTTTGCAGTACGTCATACCGGTCAGTGCCAATACTTTTATGTTTTCTAAATAAAGTATAGACATTTCTAAATTCTTTGTAATTCGTATCTTGTACAACCCTGATGCCATTCCGACCACCACGCATAATTTGCTTGCATATCATCTTTTTCCTCATGCTATTCCATAAATAATCTGCTGTTGGCGAGAGATCTATGCGCGAGGTAAGCGTCTTTTTTTTCTTGAACCCAGGCACATCAACATTGTCATAAGAAAAAAAGGTTGCCATAGCAACGCCCGTTATGTCGCATGGCTTGGCAAACCACTGCCATTCTTTTTTAAAAATACCATCTGAATATCTATAGTGAATCATAGGAATTATTTTTTTGGGGCGCCTTGATAGAGTATCAGGTGTCCTAAAAGCCGCATAAGCAGCACGCACTCAAGACAGCGAGAAATATATCCCGAAAGTTTCTGTGACAGATGCAGGCGCGCCGCAAACGGCAGCATAATGTCAATCGGAGTTATTTTTTGAGGGACAAAATATTGCGCAAATAATTTTTGTATTTCCCGCATCGTAAAAAAATAGTAGTAGATGCCACTTTTGTGCATGCCTTCCTGTGAAAGTTTTTTAAGCCTCCGCCGAAGATCGTGGTGATAGATCGTGGCAACAAATGTTCCCCCGTGCTTGATTGCGGAAGCAGCGTGCTGCAAGAAAAGATGCCGCTCACGCTCGGTTGGAATATGTTCAAAAAATTGCGCGGCAAGACCCCTATCAAAGGTATGTTCTTTGGTGATGAAACGAATGCTGTCTGCCAATACAAGACCTACAGGCGCATCGGGTGGCAATGCATGTTGCACTATCTTGAGTGAGATAAGCGAAAAATCCACCGCCAGTACCGCATGCGCTTTTTGAACAATCTCTTTCGTTAGTCTTCCGGTGCCACAGCCGTATTCAATGACCGTTTTCCCCTGAAGAACGCCAAGAGCGTGCATGGTTGAAATAACCTCTCGGTAATGCCGCGAAGCGATCCGTCGGTCATATTTCTCCGCTTCCCTGTCGCGCGCCGCCATTTCCGATGCGAGCGTATCTCCTAAAATCTGTGTTTCCGGGAGCATACGGAGAATGCCGCCATCAATCCGATAGCGCTCACTACAGGTCGCGCACTTTAAAACTCCGTCAACAATGTATTCCGGAGTTTCTCCATCTGCAACCAACGATCCTCTATCTTTTTGACATACAAGTGTAGAAATCAGCTCTTTTGGAAATCCTCTTGATGCCGATGTATTACGATCCATAGTGTTCCATAATATGTTCTTCAAGAAGTCTGATAGAATGTTTTGTACCGTATGACTCTACATGTGTATATGCCGCCTGCGCGAGTATTTTTCCTTGCGCAGGATGCGTAAGAAGTTGTTCCACCGCATCTGCCGCGGCATTTGTATTTCCGATAGGAACCAACAGACCGTTTATGGTATCGGCAATAACGCTTTTTGCTCCGTCGTTCGCATAAGCGACAACCGGTACGCCAGCAGCCATAGCCTCCAGAATTACGATGGGCTGACCTTCGCGAAGCGATGGAGAAAGAAATATCTGTGCGATGTGCAAATACTCTTTCGCCCTTTGAGGATCTGCAAGCACCCTGCAATAACTCTCCATGCCCTTATGTATAATAGCATTTCGTAGATCATTTTCCAAAGCGCCATGCCCCACAATAACAAATTGCGCGTTGCTCCCACGCTTCTGTAACTCCTCCGCTATATCCAAAATATGATTCTGACCTTTTTCTTCAGAAAATCTTCCGATATTTACTATCACGGGTATGCCTTCCGGAATGCCGGCAAAACGCTTCATTTCCTCAATATCCACATCTTCACGGGCTGGTACAAGGATAGGATTGGGTATGCAAAAAAATTTTGATCGTTTCACGTGTTCCTGCGCTGCCGTAAAATCAGCAATTTCCGCATTTGGCGTAATGATGGTATCAGTACCCCATGACCATACATGATCAACCAGTTTTTGCCATATTTTTTTCTCATAATAAAAACTGTGTTCCATGGCGAGTATGACCCGAACACGGGCAATAATGGCCACGAGCCGCACCAATACATTTGCTAAAAATAAATGCGTATACACCACGTCAAATTTTTCTTTTTTGATAAATTGATACACCTGCCGCCAGGTAGTAATATCCAGCAAACTCCTGTTCTTTAAGGTACATTCCAATATTTTGTCATTGGGCAATATCTCTCGCACTGCATCCCAATAATTCGCTTGCTTACTCTTATAGAGCGTCAAAAGATATGGATCAAATTGTCCCTTATCAATTTCCCGCAATTGCGCGAGCACGACCGCTGGCGCGCCGCCTATGGACATGCGATCAATGGCAAAAAGTATTTTGATTTTATTTTTCATATTCCTTGCTTACCCGTTATAGGCTAATTCGTACGAATTAGCGCATAGCACTTTTACCTCTGTCATTTTATCCTAAGCTTGTCGAAGTATCCAGCATCCATCCATTCCTGTCATTTCCGCGCCTGCCTGCCTGTCCGGTAGGCAGGCGATCCATGCATCAGTATTTCTTGACTTCGTAAGTCCATGGATTTTGACTTACGAAGTCGTAACATTGAGCATTCTGTATTCCATGAGTTGAAAATATCCCACTTGTCACAACCACCCTTGCACTCCCCGCGAGAGACCTGCCTGTCTGGTAGGCAGGCGTGGATCCGAGTCGGAAATCCACAGTGGAGATATTTTGAATCCCTGGTTCAATCCCTATGATACCCATCTGCGTAACCGGAAACTATTTTAGTTATCAATCCCGCAACACTGTGCTGCTCTATAACAATTTTCCGCAAACCCTCTCCAAGACGCCGCCGCTCCGCTTTATCCATGTTTTTGAGCAATAGTATCTTTTTCGCAAGTTCCGCAGCATCGCCTTTTTGGTACATCAACTGTTCCGTATATCCGCCCAGCACTTCTTTCAGCGCTTCGTTGCAGGTGAGAATAGGGAGTCCGGTCGCCATCGCCTCCAGCACCGCTTTGTCCAAACTGCCGGTACGGCTTGTGTTGATAAAAATATCCGCCTTTTGCAAATAGGCGGCGATTTTGGCATGAGATACCGCCCCTGCAAAATGTACCGTGTCGTGTAATTTTTTTTCCGCAACGAGTTCGCGCAAAGCGGCTGCATACGCATGCTGCTCCGGCAATCCCGCCCCGCCTACGATACGCACCGAAAAATGCACGCCCGCATCACGCAACACTGCAGTGGCTTCAATCAGCGTTTCCAAATCCTTCACCGGTGAAATCCTCCCCACGGTGATAAGCGTAAGTATTCCGCTGTTAGTTGTGCCGGGGCTTTCGTGATGGATGAATTGTTCCCCATCTATACCCTGCCCCACAACTTTAATTTTTTTACTCACGATACGGCAGCCACTTTTGGTTGAGGTAAAAATAATATGCGCAAATTTTTCCGCTACCCGCAAACTCCACGGCACGTACCCATGCGCGTACCACAACCCCACGCGCTTGCCAAGCAAACGCCACAGCCACCCACCCAGTACCACATATTCCGTATTCATGTGTACAAAAACGGCATCATAGCTGTTTCGTTCACACCACGCAAGTTGATAAAACCGGACAAGATATTGCAATCGTTGTAAGAGTTTATTTCCCATATTCCCTATCCTATATTCTCTATTCTCTTTCTTCTCCTTGCCCAAGGATATGATGCGCACATTTTCCGGCAAAGCGTACACTCCTTGCTCAAGACAAATGACCGTAACTTTTTCGCACTGTCGGGAGAATGCTTCCACCCAGCGATGCATAAAACCCAACACATCGTCATTGCGATCAATTTTTTGGGTAAGAATGAGCAGCTTCATAACGGGCTTTTAATGTTTTTCAGTTGTGGATTGGTAACATGGGTATATCTTTGGGTTGTTCTGATATTCTGATGACCTAAAAGTTCTTGCACATATCTAACATCTACACCATTCTCAAGTAAATGTGTGGCAAAGGAATGTCTCAGTGAATGAAAAGTCGCTTTTTTCTTAACCCCCGCTTTTTGCATGGCGGCCTTGCACACTTTTTGTAAAGACATTGCCGTTAATTTTCCCCCGCGATTACTCTCAAACACATAGTCGCCTGGCTGTTTTCCCGCGAGAGCGTTTTGCATATCCGCAACCAGCTTTTCGGGAAAAACGGTTATTCTGTCCTTCATTCCTTTGGCATGCTTGATATGAACGCACAGCTCATCCGTATCCACATCACGCACCCGTAAGTTTATAACCTCGCTTACGCGCAGTCCCGATCCATACGCGAGCGACAACACTAACCGATGTTTTGGATTTGCTAGAGCGTTTATCATATCCGTAATTTCTTTTCGCGACAGTACGACGGGCAACGTCTTGCTTCTTTTGGCAAATTTCAGATCAATTTTTTCAGGTGATCGCAGCACATCGCGATATAAATATTTTATGGCATTCAGCTCCAAATTAATAGAGGGCACAGGGAAAAGCAAGTTATAGAATTTTTGATTTTGGGCATTCACCCCTAACCCCTCTGCCCACAACCCAAAACTGAAAAAGAAAATAAACTACCCTGTGCCAAGAGCACAGGGTAAAGCAAGCTCTATGAAGTATTTGGCGTCGCAAGACACAGCGAAACATTGGAAGAATTGGTTGTTTATCGCGCTCTTTATGACTCAAAAGAATTTGGTAAAAATGCTTTATGGGCTAGACCAAAATCAATGTTTCTTGAAAATGTTAATGTTTCGGATTTTCTTTCAACTTTCTCCGCTTCGCTCCGAACCTCGTTGCACTTCGGTTTCCAAAATTACTCGCTATGACAACTCGTGAGAGTTTTGATACATGCCATACCGGATACACTTGAGAGCCGAGCTAGTACATTTTTACCCGCTATTCCCGCCGGTGCTGGCGCTTGAGGTGGAGTTGGTGGTAACCGAGGTATCACTGCCACCACCAACGCTGGTGGTTACATCTGTGCTCACCGCTGCATCGCCTGTCGTAACACTGCCGTCATCACTTACTACGGTCTTGCCTTCCATGCTCGTTTCTATGCTCACCGTTGTTGAGCTCGTACCCGTTGCTTCAACTTCTACTTCAACTTCCACCGTGCCTTCCGGAGTTTCCACGATCTTGCGTTCCAGCTTTATAGTATCGCCATAGGTGTAGTTTTGATTCTTTACCACTACCAGTAAATCGCAGTTAATGATGGGCAAGCGCGCATTTTTGGTTCCACGACCGCGCACGCGATCTCCCACGCGCAAGTCTCCTACCGCCAATACCGACTTGTCGCCATCAACAGAACTTAAAATTCGTGCGTCGTTCAAATCCACCCGATGCACGGCGCCGTGCCAAAAAATGGACGCGCTTTGCGTTGTCGGATCAATGCGCACAATCGTTCCCGCGTACCCTTGGGTGGAAACGGCGCGTGCCGTATTGTCTTTAATAATCCGCGCGTCAATTTCTCCGGCGTCATTCGCGCGCCCGACAATAAGAAGCCGGTCACCGATAACCATATCCTCCAGCGTCATTTTTCCGGCGTTGTAGGTAACCAATTTGGTGTCCGTGCTCACGTTGACCGTGCGCACATCGCCAACTTGCCCCACGAGATTATTCACATCTCCCGCGCGCAAGTTTTTATTGACCAAAATTTTCACCTGCATTCGGGTTGGTGTGGTAATATTGTCCAGCGCAACCAGCTGTCCGCGCGTTACCCACGTACGCACTTTCATGAACAAGTTCTCGCCACGACGTAACACAATGAGAATTTTTGCTTCTCGCACGTCTTCGCCTACTCGCTTGAGCAGCCGCCCGCGCACACGATCACCGATTTGTAAGTCGGCAAGCGTTGCCGGATTTTTGAGTCCCGCGACAATATGCGTACTTTCGGTGATATGCACCGGTATCATTTTCCCTTGCCACTGCACCTGAATGATACCGGTTGTTTCATCAATGCCATCTATCCAGCCGTTCAAACCAAAGTCTGTTACCGTTTTGATGGAAAGATTGGCAACGATATGCGCATCTATCACGTTGGTATTTTCATTACGCAAGCCGATAACGCGGATTTGATCTCCTGGAATCCAGTCGGCAAGGTTAGTATATTGATCGCGGCGCTGTCCCAAAGCCGTGTTTGCGCCAATATTCACGGTATAATCCACATGGTCCGCATTTCCGCGAATAATCATGGTGGTTGGCACGTCCGTTGAGCCGACTTCAATCAGCATACCCACCATGTTGATAGTGTTCTGTTTTTCGTTTGCATTGGTAAAATCCTCTTCCTGCTGCACATGGGTGAGTACTTCATCCGCCGCCAGCGTTTCCACGCCAATAGAGTTTTCCGCAAACGCCGGCGCGATGGTGATCAGCAATAGCACCGCCACACCTGCGCCAAATTTTTTGAAATATTGCATAGATCATGAGAGATAAGTGAGCAAAGTAATCTTCGGTAAGTATACGTGATTTAGTATCCATTGCCAATACATGAGGTAAACTGTCATAGGAACCGCAGTACAAATGAGTTGTATCAAAGAACTCAAGGTTCCGTGAGTTCTTTGAGTAGTTTTTTCTGCTTTCTTGTGAGGTTGGTTGGAGTTTGAACCACCACTTCAACAATGTGGTCGCCACGACCCGATCGTTGGAGGCGCGGTACGCCCTTGCCCGCGAGCTTGAATTTTTTTCCCGTTTGTGTGCCTTCGGGAATTTTAAGCTTCACCTTGCCATCTACCGTTTCCACTTCAATTTTATCGCCTAATGCCGCTTGAGCAAACGAGATGTTAGTTGTGGTGTATAGGGTATCGCCATCGCGGATAAAGCGCGGATCGGATTCCACGGCAACAGTGATAAACAGATCTCCCGATCTGCCGCCTTGAGTACCCGCATTCCCCTGTCCCCCCATGCGAATTGTCTGACCAGAAACCACCCCTGCCGGAATGGTTACCGTTACTTCTTCGGTTTCCAAAACTCTTCCGTCGCCGTGGCAGGTCGTACACTTTTCTTTTGCTATTTTCCCTTCGCCACCGCACGGAGTACATACCGCCTGGGTCTGGAATGAGCCGAACATGGTGCGCTGCATGGATGTAACAACTCCCGATCCTTTGCATGTCGGGCATGTTTCAATTTTGGTTCCGGGCTCCGCGCCGTTGCCATGGCAATGCGCGCACACTGCACTACGCTTGACGCGCAAATGTTTTTGTACGCCAAATACGGCTTCGCGAAAAGTGAGCCGTAACTGCAATTCCAAATCTCCGCCGCGCCGTGAACCGCGCTGTGGTGTTGATCTCCTCGCACGACCCCCGCCGAATAGGTCACCGAATAGGTCACCAATATCAAACTCAACACCTCCGGAAAATCCGCTTGTGCCACCTCCAAAGCCAGCCTGCCGCGCAAAATCTCCCCAGTCAACTCCCGCGCCGCTACTAAAGCCTTGCGCTCCCGCGTGGCCGAATTGGTCGTACGCAGCGCGTTTCTTTTCATCCTTCAACACCTGATACGCTTCGTTGACCTCTTTGAATTTTTTTTCATCACCGCCGCCTTTGTCGGGGTGCAGCTCATGCGCCTTCTTGCGGAATGCTTTTTTGATCTCGTCGGCAGACGCGACACGCGCAACGCCTAATATATCATAGTAATCAGCGGGCATAGGTTAGAGTAAGCAATAGGAGTACATGGTAAGACAACTCCTACATTTTATGTACTCTTTTATTTTTTCCCATCCGTTGCGGTATCACCTTCTTTTTTCTTCTCATCCTGCACTTCTTCATACTCGGCCTGTTGAGGTTCTCCGTTGCCTTGTGTCGATCCCTCACCCGTCTTTTCCTTGGTTTCTTGCGCAGCTTTATACATTTCGGCGCCAACCTTTTGCACGGTTTCATTCAGCTCATCCACAGCCTTTTGGATCGCGTCTTTATCTTCGCCGTCTTTAACTTTTTTGAGCGCTGCCACTTTTTCTTCCACCTGCTGTTTGACCTCTGCCAATACTTTGTCGCCCGCGTCTTTCAGAGTCTTTTCCGTCGTGTAAATTATGGTTTCGGCGGTGTTACGCAACCCAACAATTTCCTTTTTCTTCTTGTCCTCTTCGGCATGCACTTCCGCTTCCTTTTTCATTTTTTCAATCTCGTCTTTGGAGAGCGAAGTGGATGCGGTAATGGTGATTTTCTGCTCCTTACCGGTCGCTTTGTCCTTTGCCGAAACGTTGAGAATGCCGTTTGCATCTATGTCAAACGTTACTGCAACCTGCGGGATGCCGCGGGGGGCGGAAGGTATCCCGTCCAGAATAAAGCGGCCAAGCGTCTTGTTGTCCTGCGCCATTTCACGCTCGCCCTGCAGCACATGGATCTCAACGCTTGTCTGGCCATCGGCCGCGGTTGAGAAGATTTGCGACTTGCTGGTGGGTACCGTCGTATTGCGGTCAATGAGTGGCGTGCGCACGCCGCCAAGCGTTTCCAAACCAAGGGTCAACGGGGTTACGTCAAGCAAGAGAATATCCTTTACGTCTCCCTGAAGTACGCCACCCTGAATTCCTGCGCCAATCGCCACGACTTCATCGGGATTAACGGTCATGTTCGGCTTTTTGCCGAAGAATTTTTCAACCGTCCGCTGCACGAGCGGCATGCGCGTCATACCGCCGACAAGTATCACTTCGTCCAAATCACTGACCTTAAGCCCGGCGTCTTCCAGCGATTTTTTGCATGGATCGATGGTTTTTTCCACCAAGTCACCTACCAATTCCTCCAGCTTCGCGCGATTTATTTTCAACACCAAGTGCTTGGGACCGTCCGCTCCGCTCGTAATGAAGGGTTGGTTAATCTCGGTTTCCGTGGCAGTGGAGAGTTCAATTTTCGCTTTTTCAGCCGCTTCCTTAATACGCTGGAGTGAGAGAGTATCTTGAGACAGATCAATTCCCTGGTCTTTTTTAAATTCGTTAATAATCCATGAGATAACGCGCAGGTCAAAGTCGTCGCCGCCCAGGTGCGTGTCGCCGTTAGTCGCTTTCACCTCCACCGTGTCATCGCCGATATCCAGAATGGACACGTCAAACGTGCCGCCGCCCAGATCGTATACCGCGATCTGCTGGCCTTTCTTTTTGTCAAAACCATAGGCAAGCGCCGCTGCGGTCGGCTCGTTGATGATGCGACGTACTTTCAATCCCGCGATCTCACCCGCGTCTTTGGTTGCCTGGCGCTGGGCGTCGTCAAAGTAGGCAGGAACGGTAATGACCGCTTCCTCAACTTTTTCACCAAGTTTTTCTTCGGCATCTGCTTTGAGCTTCTGCAGCACCATGGCAGAAATCTCCTGCGGCGTGTAGTCCTTGTCACCCATTTTTACCTTCACCCCTTCACCCGCCTGGACAATTTTAAACGGCAGATGTTTGATATCGCGCTGTACTTTTTCGTCGTTAAAATGACGACCTATAAGACGCTTAATGGAAAACAGCGTATTTTCCGGATTCGTCGCCGCCTGACGCTTGGCAAGCTGCCCTACCAGTCGCTCGCCGGATTTGGCAATCGCCACCACCGAAGGAGTTGTGCGGTTACCCTCTTTATTTTCCAATACCTTGGGTTCTCCGCCTTCCACAATGGCAACGGCGGAGTTAGTGGTACCCAAGTCAATTCCTAAGATTTTTGGCATAGCATGTAGTTGCTTATTGACCACCTATACCCTGCATATGTATAGCATGGTTAGAAGCAGAATTTATTGAATAGATATGTTCTAAAATTACGATGCGTTTGCAGCAGTCCCGTCAGCACGCTCATCTTTTCCCTTTGCTACTTTCACCTTTGCCGCCTGAATAACTTTATCATGCAAGGTATATCCGGGTTTCAATTCTTCTACAATAATGTCCGGTTCGTACGCATTCGTTGCAACCGCTTCTATCGCCTCATGGTTTTCGGGATTAAACGACTTACCGACTGTTTGTATTTCCGCAACACCATTGTCTTGCAGTACATGTTGCATCTGTGTTTTGATGTGCGTAAGACCTACGACCCACTGCGAATCTCTTTGGTTATCCGGCACGTGCATAAGGGACATTTTAAAGTTGTCGTACACCGGCAAGAGCTCGGTAATGATTTGGTCATGCGCAAATTTTATCCATGCCGCTTTTTGGATTTCCGTTTCTTTTTTGAGATTTTGGTAGTCTGCCTGCGCACGTTTCCATCCCGCAAGATACTCTGCGCACTTCTTTTGCGCTTCAAGCAACTCTTTTTCTATTTTCTGCGACTTTTTTCCGTCATGCGTATCGTGTTGGTGCTGGTGCATAGGTTAAAAGGTGAGTGCGGTTTGCAAAGCATTGAGGAGTGAGATATTTTTTCGGTAATCCATGCGCTTGGGCCCGATAATGCCAATAATGCCCGGGTGCGCCGCCGCTATATGGTAGCGCGTTACCACCAATCCGCATTCGTGATCCAGCGGATTTTCCTGACCAATGAAGACACGAGGACTGGTTGAGGTGTAGAAAAACAATTCGCTCACCAGCTCATCCAAATGATCCACCATTGCGGAAAGCGCGAAGATGCGCTCCATATCCGTACATTCCGGTTTGCTGAAAAGATACGTCAGCCCCGTGTAGTAGACCTCTTCGGGCATGAACCCGACAAACACCGCTTCTTGAGAAATATCGGCAACAGTTTTAGCAATGTGTTTCACCCGCTGCTTGGGATTCGCGACGTTTTCCGTAAACGATCCCGCCAGTTTAGCATGATCACGCGCGTTCAGTCCTTTTTCATCCAGCATGTTTTGAAGGTAAAAGCGATACCCCTTACCGGTTGGCACGCGCCCCGAAGACGTGTGCGGCTGGGTTACATATCCCGCGCCCTCAAGATCGGCAAGTATATTTCGCACGGTAGCCGGACTCACGCCAATACCTTTTTTTTCCGACAAAAAAAGAGAACTAACCAGTTCGCCCGTTCGCACGTGCTCTTCAACCAGCGCAAAAAATATTTGTTTTTCGCGGTCTTGCATAGGTTTGAGAGATTAGCACTCTCATATGGTGAGCGCTAATCGCAGTGTAACAAGTTACAATTTATGTGTCAAGTATACTATGATCTTACTCTTGTTCCGGCTACCTTAGTATGCCAGATAGCTTAGTTTCCAAACTTTAACGCAACGGCGTTGTTCATGAGTTAATGCACTACGCTGTATGAATACCAATTTTTGGAGTTGCAGGCATACATAACTATCTCCGTATCTGTCGCGACCATTTTCTTTGAAGGTATAAACTGTCCACAAAAAATGCGATCGCAGAATTTTGTGGACAGTTTTGGGGTAGAACCGCGGAAATTTGTGGGAATTCCGGCGTGGCAAATAAGGAGAAATCCTACCCCTCCTCGCGCAAAGCTTCTATAGAGTCAAGACGCGCCGCGCTGCGAGCTGGGCGAATACCGAAAATAATACCTATCACCATGGCAGTAAAGGTCGCAATAAAGATCGCGCCAAATGATATGCTGAAATGCCAGGTTAGTCCGTAGCTTGTGGCAACGCGAGACAGGATAAAAGCCACCACCTCCCCCAGCACAGTGCCGATGATGCCGCCAAGTCCCGTCAAGATGATCGCTTCCAGCAGAAATTGCCGCAAAATATCCCGCTGTGTCGCGCCTACCGCTTTGCGCAGACCGATTTCATAGGTTCTTTCCACCACGCTCACGTACATGATATTCATGATACCAACCCCTCCGACCACGAGCGAAATGGACGCGATCACGAGCAGTAAAAAAGTAATTGCCGCAACCACCGCGCTCAAAATATCCATCGCCTCGTCCATGGTGTTGACCACAAAGTCGTCTTTATCGGGATTGGTAAGGTCATGCCGCTCACGCAGTAAGTCGGTGAGCTCGGCCTGTGTCGCAAGCGCGCGGGTAGGATCAATCATTTGCGCAACCATGAATGACACGTGGTCAATGCCCAATACCTCTTTTTGCAATGTGCGTAAAGGCAGGAAGATGAGATCATCATAATCAAAGAAAAATGCCGCTCCCCGCGCCTCCATAACGCCGATGACCTTGTAGTTGCGCTGGCGTATTTTGATGGTTTGTCCCACCGGATCGTTTGCGCCAAACAACCGCTCGGCCACCTTGGATCCCAACACCACGATATTTGCCTGCTCGCGCTCCTCGGCATCGGTAAAAAAACGGCCTTGCGCCACGTTGCTTTTATCCACATCGCTATAGGACGCATTCGTACCGAAGAGAAAAACTTTTTTGCGCTCACCCAGGTACTGCACGAGCTCCTGTCCCATGACCGCGCTGTAGATATTGGAAATGTTGCGGGTTTTCTTTATGGCTTCGGCATCATCCGCGATCAATGTGGTAATGCTGATGCCGGTTACGAGTCCCGTGGCATTTTGACTTGAGGTTTTGCTGGCGGAGGGTACTTTGATCTCTATTTCAATGACATCCGTGCCAAATGCCGCAAGCTGCCCCAGAACGTACGCTTTGAGTCCCGATCCCGCGGACATAACGACAATAACCGCGGCAATACCTATCACTATGCCGGTAATCGTGAGTCCCGCGCGAACTTTATTGGTTCGCAACCCAAAAAATGCTATGCGCAGCAAACGATGCATATACGTGTACAACCAAGGGATTGGCTTTGTAAGTCGCGTGCATGCACGAACATAGTGTTTTTGGCAATGGTGTGCCATGAAAAACATTTATGCATAACGCAACGCTTCTATGGGATTCATTTTTGAAGCTCGCCATGCAGGGTAAAAACCGAAAAAAAGTCCGGTGGCAAGAGATATAATGACCGCAATGGTCAACGACCGCAGAGAAAGCACGAAATCCCAATCATAGCCCAAATAGTTTGCAATAAAAGCGAACAGGACGGAAACAAAACTTCCGGCAATAATTCCGACCACGCCTCCCATGAGCGCGATGAGAGATGTTTCTATGAGAAACTGCAGGAGAATGTGTATCCGTCGCGCGCCAACGGCTTTGCGCAGTCCTATCTCATGCACCCGCTCCATAACGGATACGAGCATGATATTCATAATACCGATGCCGCCCACCAAGAGCGCGATGCCGCCGATAGCCGCCAAAAAATTTCGTATCGCATTGGTCACCGAGGTGAGAATATCCAACGCCTGCAGTTGATTCCTGATAGAAAAATCATCCGGCTCTCCCGCGCGAATATCGTGCCGGTCGCGCAAGATCAGCCGTATCTGCTCAACGCTTAGGGGAAGTAATGAGGCATCAGTGGCTTTAATACGCATGAAACTCACGTGGTTAATGCCAAGAAGCAGCCGCTGCGCGGTGCGGAGCGGTATGAATATCTGGTCATCCTGGTTTTGAAAACCGGTAACGCCCTGGGGTTGCATAACGCCGATAACTTGGAAACGCTCGCGCTTGATGCGGATATAGCGGTTCAACGGATCGGTTTCACCAAACAAGTTGTCGGCTGCCGTTTTGCCCAATACGGCAACGCGCGCCAAATTTTTTTCTTCGTCGGAGGAAATGAATCTTCCCCCAGCAATATATGCCCCCTCCACGATCGGATAATCCGATGTCGTGCCGGTAAGAGAGGTATCTATCGTATTGCCTTCCCATGAAACTTCTTCCACGCTCTTCACGTACGACGCTACCGCCACAACATACGGGGCAGCCGGACTGTGCTGAATCGCCACACCATCCTCGTAGGTAAGCGTGGTCACGGTGATACCAAACACTTGCGCGGGAGGTCCTGCTTCGTCGCTTGCACCGGGTAGCACCGCGATGAGGTTGGATCCAACCGAAGTGATTTGGTTGACGATCAAACTCTGCGCGCCCGCGCCGACCGACATAATAATAATATAGGAAGCGATGCCAATCATCATGCCGAGGATCGTCAGCATCGCCCTTCCCTTGCGCGCGGATAATACGCGCATCGCCAGTTGCAACGTGTTGATAAAAAATTTCATGTTGCCATATACCGGTCAACCCATACGTCCGTCCGGTTATTTTAAGGTAGTTTCTTCCTGCGCAAACCGCCGTTTTTTTACCGGAATATCTTCCGTAATATGTCCGTCATAGAGCTTCATGATACGCTTGCCATGCTCTGACGTATAGGTCTCGTGCGTTACGAGTACGATGGTTTTTCCTTCGTTGTTGAGGTTCTGTAAAATACGCATGATGCCAATGCCGGATTTTGAATCAAGATTACCCGTCGGCTCGTCCGCAAAAATGATATCCGGATCACGCACGAGAGCGCGCGCGATCGCCACCCGCTGCTTCTCACCTCCCGAAAGCTGGTTGGAATAATACTGCGCGCGATGTGCAAGCCCCACGGCTTTAATTGCTTGTGCAACCTGATCATCTGTATTTTGCAAGCTTTGCCCTGCATATAAAAGCGGCAAGCGCACATTTTCAAACACCGTGGTGCGCGGTAACAGATAAAACGCTTGGAAGACAAATCCAACCTTTGCATTGCGCATGAGCGCGAGCGCGTCATCCGAAAAATTTTTGACATCCTTGCCGTTAAAAAGATAGGTGCCGCCAGATGGACGGTCCAAAAAACCCAAAATATGCATGAGGGTTGACTTCCCCGATCCGGACGGACCCATGAATGAGAGAAACTCTCCCTTATCTATAGCAAACGAAACCCCGTGGAGTACTTTGGTTTCCACTTCTCCGGTACCAAACGATTTGGTAAGATTTTTTACTTCAATGAGCATAGCCAACAGGATCTAGAATATAGAATATGGGATGGAGCATATAGTAAAACTCCACCACTAACGGCTGTACGCCTTAGTCCCTACCTCTTTTCCTACTTGCCCTCTTGCACGAAGGTGACCACTGCATCGCCTTCTTGAACGCCTTCCAACACTTCCACCAAACCATTGTCCCCGCGCAGGCCGATACGTACCGGAACTTCACTCACCGTGTTATTGTTTTGCAATATGCGCACGAGCCTATCACTTCCTTTAATAACTACGGCGCGTTGTGGCATGACCAAAACGTTTTCTTTTTCCGCGGTAAATATGGTTACGTTTGCCGTCATGCCGGGTTTTAAGAGTTCGCGATCAATAGCGGGATATGCCTGCAGCTCATGCGGTACCTTCGTGCCAGCCGCATCCGCATCCGCATTCGCGTCGTCGGAAAAGAGCAAATGCGCTTTTACCCGGTAGTACACAACGCCTTCAATAACCGTTTCCGCCGGATCAATGAAGTACACGGTGGCGGGAAAAACATACTCATCGCCAAACGCATCAAAGGTCACTTCCACCGGATCACGCAAAACGATTTTTGCGATATCCGATTCGGCAATGTCTACCGCTATTTCCAATTCCATATCGCCCACCAGGGATACGACCGGTGTGGTGAGATTCACCTGCTCGCCTCTTTTATAATTCACTTCGGTAATGGTACCCGCGATCGGCGCGAGGAGCGACAATTCTTTGATGGCATCTTCAATCAACGCGAGCGCCGCCTTTGCGCGATCCAAGTCTGCTTTACTCGCCGCAACATCACTCGCCGCAGGAGGCGCCAAAAGATGGGTGAGTTCCGTCTGGGCAAGCTGCACCTGTCTTTCACGTTCGGCAACAGTATTGTCCACCTGCTGTACATTTTGAGCGGCAAGTTCCTTTGCTGAAGCAAGATCTTGTTCCGCGTTCGCTACACCCGTATCTCGGGCGATAACCGCGGCGTTGTAGGCACTCTCGGCCGCATGCACATCTGCCTGCGCCGCGTCTTTTGCGGCAGATGCCGCAAGCACCGCGTCCGTAATAGCATTCCGCGCGCCCTGAACGCTCACCAGAGCCGCGGCTACAGTAGTTTGCGCGTTCTTGACGTTAGTCTTGTCAGTGGTGTACTCGGTTGAGGTATACGCAGAATCTGTTATGGTTGCCCCGAGCGCGGCATACATTTCCAACAGCGCGTCCGCTGCCGCGTGCAGTGAACTCAAGGTGGATATAAACGCCGCGTCAACCGTGGTTTCGGTCGGGTTTGCAATAGCCGCCTGCACGAGCGATTTGGTCGCCTCATTACGATCGTCAAGTCCAAAAAACGCATCTTGCGCGCGAAGTTTTTGCGCCGCACGCAGCACACTAAAAACATCTTTGATGTCCAGATCAGTAAAGATGTCATTGAGTGTCGTATACGACGCGGCAAGATCAAACAGCGCATCGTGCAGCGTGAGAAGCGCATCACCTTGCGCCTGGGTTACCGTTTGATCGGCAGAAGTCACCGAGTTCGCATACTTTTGCTTTGCATCGGCGAGTGTTTTCACTTTCGCCTCAACGACATCAATTGTTTGTTTGGCGCTGTTGGCAAGCGCCACCATGGCCTTTTCTATGTTCTGCGCCGAAGTTTTCTCCACGGAATGCAGTGACGCTTGCGCGCTGAAGAGCGCGGTTTGCGACGAAGCAAGTTTTGCGCGCGCAACATTTATTTCTGTCGCGGTCGCTCCTTCACGCAAGCGGTCAAGTTTTGCCTGTGCTGAAGCAACCGCATTCTCCTGTTCGGTTTTTTGAATTTCCAGATTGGTTGCGGAAAGCGTCGCAAGTACCTGGCCTTCCACCACCCCATCGCCTGCCGCAACATCTACACTCGCAAGGGTTCCGGTTTTTGTAAACAGCAGATTAAGCTCACCGGGCGACTGCATGGAACCGGTTGCGGAAACGGTTTGGGTGAGTGTCGCCAAGCGCGCGATTTCCGTAGTATAGGTTACGTGCGACTGATGCGTACGGAAAACAGCCAACACGACGCCGGCGCTCGCAATACCAAGCACCGCTAACAACCACACAAACTTCTTTGAGAGATGCAGGTGCAGCGGATATGCCGTAAAAAAATTCATATACCGTTAAAAGTATACCCCGTTTTACTCTTTACCGCAATTTTTTATATCCCTATATATGTACACCAAACATGTAAGAAACCAGTTTGCCGATGGTAAAACCAAGCGCCGCGGCGCCGGAAGATACCAGCATCATTTCCACGCCTCCGCGCCAAGGATGTATCTTTGCGAGTATGGATTTGCCGTAACCCAAAATAAAAAGCGCCGCAACGGTTGAGAAAATAGAAAATATCATGGCAACGCTTAGGGGAAGTATAAGATAGGGAAGCACCGGGATACTGCCCGCGACGATGTATGATATGCCCATGAAGAAAGCATCTTGGCGCGCGCGCCTTCCATTCCCCGGAACGATATGAAGCGCGTGCAAGGCAAGCTCTTCTGTCCAAACATGCTTATGCTGCGCCACGCGATCTACGATCATACGCACCTCGCGCTTGGTAAATCCATGAGCTTCATACACACGCGATAATACGCGCTTGTGCGGCAGCGGATTTTTGGTAATATCGTGCTGGAGTTTGCGCACGCGCGCGCGCTCTATTTGGTGCAGCGATTTTGAGGAAAGATAAGTACCCGCAGCCATGGACAGTGATTCCACGCATACAACGACAAAGCCGGTTAACACCACTATAAAAGAATTTTCCGTTCCGGCGGCAATGCCTGTAATAACACCCAGCGTGGAAACTAAACCATCCTCCATACCAAAAATAACTTCTCGGATGCTCTCAAGAAATTTCGATTTGATGGTTCTTGCACGCGCGTTTTGTTTCATAGAGATTGACAAACACGATAATATTTTTTAGTGTGCGGGTATGGCTCTTTGTTCCCTATCTGTCTTTGAAAGGAAATAGTATGCGGTGTACCTATGTTGAGACGCGCGCAACCCACGAATACGCATTCATTGTTCCCGCAGAAGATGAAGATCGTACTTGGGTGATTGAGATCATTGAGCGAGCAGGAATGTAACGACCTGCTTTTCCTTTTGACCAGCACATAATCTACGATCTTCACCTCAACAGCCGCCCTATGCGGCTTTTTTACACAATGCGGAAAAGGTACCTGACCCCTTTATTTTCCCTCCGCAAGGCCGAATAGCATCTTTTGATCCGCGAGCCAGACAGCATAATCGGGTTTGGCGATGATTGCGGTATTGACGGTAAGTTCCGTATCGTTACTGCTCACCAATTGGTAGATACTCCAGTTGCCATTTTCATCTTGCACGGAGCTTACAAATCCTTGCTCCTGCAGCAATGCTTCAATGTGCTGTAGGTTCGTAAGATAGATGCGCTGAAACTCGTCTAGGAAAGATTGTGTTGCGGGATCTATGTTTTGCGCCTCGGGAAAACCGATATCTTCAGGACGCGGATTTCTGCGCAATGTTTGTACGGCAAAGGCATCTCCCGCGATGGTTTGGAAATTGTCCGGATCGCGCGCAAGCCGTTCCCGTAATTGTTCCGCCTCTTGTTTTTTTTCTTGCTGGTATGCCGCGTCCTGCTCGTAGAGCTGTTTGAGTTTTTGATCAAGCAGCAGGGGTTTGAGCAGGTACGTATTGATGAGCTGCGGGTCGTTACGCATTAACGCTTTTTGCTCTTCCCAGCTTTTTCTGTCTCTCGTATCCCGTTCAATGCGATGGTATTCATCCGTATAGTCCTGCTGTATCAATACACGACCAAGAGCGTTGAGGAGCAATTCTTTTTCTTGTAGGGTATGTTGCAGAAAAGCTATGGTTTCCGCGGGGTACGCATCAGCAAACTGTAAACTGGAATTGTTCGCGGCTTTTTTTTGTTTTTCAAATGTATAGTATAAGAGCCGCGTAAAAGGATCGTTGCTTTCTTCTTTGTATGCTGAATCCACGGCATTGGGTATATCGGCATTGGCACGCGGCGGGCGCGGTATGTCCGCAGCGCCCTGTTCCCGTTGCATAAAAAAGAAATACAGCCCGATTCCCGGAACCGCCAAGATGCTGCTAAGTACGGTAACTATACGTAGTGATTTTTTCATATTGCGAGTTGGTACACTCTGCCTAAAGTCGTAAGCGCGCGGGTAGTTATTTTAAGGGCATGCGAGGGGG
>PEYJ01000020.1 GCA_002774425.1 Parcubacteria group bacterium CG08_land_8_20_14_0_20_48_21
AGTCAATGGCACGTCTTACACACTCTCTTTTGAGCCTGGAGCGGTTCCCGACTATGACATGTCCTATGATTTTTGGATTTCCGCGGTCGGTCAGGGAGGATCACGCGATTCATCATGTGCCGAAAGCGGCACCTGTACGGTAAAAATGCCTATTTGCACCGCGCCGCCGATTGCGCCAAACAATTTGACCCTTAACGCGCAAACGCGCTGCGACCGCGTAACGCTTACCTGGGTGCTTGCCAGTCAGCCCGATTATGCGGAAAGCTATCGGCTGTATCGCTGTGAAGGCGCGGGATGCGATCCCGTAACACAAGGCACACTGATCCATGAAGAAGCAAGTAGACTCAATGATTTTACGGATGTATATGGAACGAATGTTTCTGACGGCACCGTGTATCGCTATCAAATTGCCGCGCATAATACGCGTACGGACACTTTTTCGCCAACCGCCAAAGCAGTAGTTGCGGCATGTGCGCCACCGGCGCAAGGCGGCAGCGTGCTTTCGCAGTGCCCGGACCACCTAACGCTTACATGGGATGCTGATAATGCGGTTGACGGCTATACCTTGACCCGCAAGCTGCTGACGGACGCCGACTACATAGACGCGCCTCTCATAGATGCCGCAACGAATGGCTATTGCTATGATGTAGCTACAGCGCCTGATGGCGTTTTGGACTGCACGACCGTTGCGGGAAAAATACGCTGGACAGACGTGGTGCAGGAGAGCAGCACTCGCTATGTCTACAAGGTGGAAAGTATAGTGGGTGATATTATGGGGAATGCGGTTGAAATTCAGGCGCGCGCGTGTCCTTACTTTCCGAAATGGCACAGTTTGCTGCCGAATTTTTAATACAGAGATCCTGGAAGTCAGAGGTTGGTGGTTAAAAAGTTGCTGGAACAAACTATCACATACATACCTATGCTGATATGGCATATATATCATTACATGCATAAGGCAAAGAAGTACTGGTGCAGGGACAGGAATCGCGGGAACATCATGCTGTTGAGCGTGTTGGTTTCTACCGGCATGCTGGCAGTCGGCGTGAGTTTAGGAGTGATTTCTGTGAAGCGGCTCAAGCAAACAGGACAAGCGACTGACAGCTTGAGTGCCTACTATACCGCGGAAACTGCGGCTGAAGAAGCGGTCTATAAAATCAGAAAACTTGGCACCTCGTCTGATGCGCTTACCGAAGCAGGGTCGGGATGGACACGGAGCGTAACCCAGAACGCTTCTGGTATTAAGATTGATCTTCGCCACAACGAATGGGTAGATATTGATTTGTATGGGAGTGATGGCTCATGGGCAGCCGATGTGTCCGCGATCTATTTTCATTGGAGTGATAGATGCAGGTGCACCATTTTAAATGTGTCAACCAGACCTTTGCACGCTGATGGGAGTGTGGGCGTTATCCAACAAAATATTCAAATCAGTTCCGAAACACTCGTACAAGGCGTATCCAACATCGCGCTGAATCCCGATGACGCACTTCGCGTTCGTATTACGGCACAATCCGTCGGTCCTAATACCAAGAAAGAAGGCTACGTGGATAATCTGACCATGACTGCGGTTGACTCGGGAGGAAATCCAAGCATTCTTTCCACGGCGATTCGCATCAACGCCAGTGGATCAGCAGGATTGGTAAATCAGGGCGTAGAACTTATCTTGGAGTAGAAGTATTTTATGGAACATGCTATGGTACCCCCGTGCAAGAGGTGTTTTTTGTTTTTGTTATACCATTATATTCTATCCATTTCACGTCATTTTCCTTTATGCCTGCAACCGTACAACAAAAACAACGCGCGGAAAATTTGCGCCGTGAAATCAACTATCACCGGCATCTCTACCATGTGGAAGACCGGCAGGAACTATCTGATGCCTCTTTAGATTCGCTCAAAAAAGAGCTTGCCGACATGGAAGCGGCGCATCCGGAACTGGTGACTGCCGACTCACCAACCCAGCGCGTGGGTGGTAAGTCGCTGGCAAAATTTGCTAAGGTACGTCATATGGCACGTATGCTCTCGCTCAATGACGTATTTTCTGCTGAAGAAATTTTTTCCTGGGTTGCTCGCATCAAAAAATTGGTTCCGGACGATATCCTTGATTATTTTTGCGAACTCAAGATGGATGGTTTTGCGGTATCTTTGGAATATGCAGATGGCGTGCTCGCGCGCGCCTCAACTCGTGGTGACGGCGAAACCGGAGAGGATGTAACGCAAAACGTTAAAACCATAGAGGCGGTGCCTTTGCGCTTGCGCGATGGGGTGAAAAACGTTCCGCGCGCTGTTGAGGTGCGTGGTGAAATTTTCATGACGAAAAAAGGATTTGCGGAGATGAATCGGCTGCAGCAAAAGAACGGTGAACCGCTTTACGCCAACCCGCGGAATTTGGCTGCGGGGAGCATTCGCCAGCTAGATCCCCAACTTGCGGCTTCACGGCCATTGGATTTTATGGCGTACGAAGTTACCACTGATGTTGGGCAACAAACGCATGCGGAAGAACACGAGCTTGTAAAAGCCTGGGGGTTTAAGACCGACACACATACCAAAGACGCCATGTCCTTGGAAGAAGTTATTGCGTATTGTGAGAGTTGGATCACCATGCGTGAAACACTGCCCTATCATATTGACGGCGTGGTGATATCGGTTAACAACCAAGCGACGTATGCGAAGCTGGGTAGCGTGGGAAAAGCTCCGAGAGGCGCCGTAGCGTTCAAGTTTCCTGCGGAAGAGGCGACAACTGTTGTGAAAAGCATCGTTGTGCAGGTTGGGAGAACCGGAGCGATGACGCCGGTTGCACACTTGCAACCCGTGCGGGTTGCGGGAACGACCGTTTCCCGCGCGACGCTGCACAATGCGGACGAAATCAAACGGTTGGACGTGCGTGTTGGCGACACGGTCATCGTGCGGAAAGCAGGGGATATTATTCCTGATGTGGTGAAAGTGTTAAAGCGTCTGCGCCCCAAAGGTACCAAGCCGTATACATTTCCCGAGAAATGCCCGCATTGCGGTTCTGCCGTCATACGTAAAGAAGGTGAAGCCGCATACTACTGTACCAACTTTTCCTGCTTCGCGGTGAGTGTCGCGCAACTCATCCATTTTGCAAGCAAGCGCGCGATGGATATTGAAAATCTTGGGAAGAAAACCGTAGAGCAGCTTGCGCAAGCGGGGTTCGTGCGTGATGTGGCGGATTTCTATGAGTTAACACAAGGGGATGTGGCATCACTTCCCGGATTTGCCGATTTGGCTGCGAAGAACGTAATCGCGGGAATAAAAAACTCCCGCACCCCTAGTTTTTCGCGGTTTATCTATGCGCTTGGCATCCGGCACGTTGGTGAAGAGACGGCTCTCGCGCTTGCGAAAAATTTTCCAACGCTTCCCAAACTCGCTCGCGCATCCGTTGAAGAGCTTGAACGCATTCCCGACATCGGCCCGATTGTTGCGCGAAGCATTCATGCATGGTTTGCCACCGCACCCCACAAAAAGCTGCTACAACGTCTGCATGATCGTGGCGTTATACCCCGTCCGGCTGATTTGCACGGCAGTGTGGCGGGTCGGCTTACCGGAAAGACCTTCGTATTGACCGGGACGCTGCAAAACCTTTCACGCGATGCGGCAAAAACCCGCGTACGCGAGGCGGGGGGAAAAGTTTCGGAGAGCGTTGGTACGCATACCGATTACATGGTTGTGGGGGATCAGCCGGGGAGCAAACTCAAGCGTGCGCAAGCATTGGGCGTACGTACGATCAGCGAAAAAGAGCTCCTCGCGCTTTTGGAGGAAAATACTCCGCCGGTTTTTTTTCGTAAAGATCCTGTCGCGTGATACTTGCTTCTTTCTCCTCTTTCTGCTACTCTACGCTGCATATATGTCACTCACGAAAAAAGATGTAACGCACATTGCGCATCTTTCGCGTCTGTCACTCACGGATGGCGAGATTGGTGTCTTTACCGAACAGATCTCGTCTGTTTTGTCGTACGTTAAAACGCTGGATGAAGTGGAAACTGACCATGTAGCGCCGACTGCGCAGGTTACCGGTCTTACCAATGTTGTGCGTTCGGACGCGGTTCACGCATGCACGGAAAATATGCGGAATAATCTACTTGCGCAGGCAAAGGTTGCTGATACGCATGGCGTTATGGTGCCGAAAGTTTTTGATTAAACAGGTATGCAAAACGAACTGACCTATCTCTCCATCGCTGCACTGCGCAAAGGGCTTCTTGCAAAAACGTGGAGCGCGCGTGAAATTGCTGATGCGCATTTTACGCGCATGAAAACAGTGGACAAAAAACTTAACGCCTATGTCTGCGTAACCGAGGAAGCTGCCTACGAAACCGCCGATCGTGTTGATGGGAAACTGGCCAACGGCACATCGCTTGCGCCGCTTGCCGGAATTCCCGTTGCGTACAAGGATGTGTTCTGTACCCAGGATGCGCCGACCACCGCCGCATCGAACATCTTGCGGGGTTATACACCACCCTATGATGCAACGAGCGTTGCAAAACTCAAAGCGCAGGATGCGGTGATGCTGGGCAAGGTGAATACCGATGAATTTACTATGGGTTCTTCAACGGAAACTTCAGCGTTCGGACCTACGAAAAATCCCTGGGATACGACCAAAGTTCCCGGCGGGTCTTCCGGAGGGTCCGCTGCGGCGGTTGCGGCGGGACTTGCTCCCTACAGTTTAGCTACAGACACCGGTGGCTCCATCAGGCAGCCTGCGGCACTATGTGGCGTCGTTGGACTGAAGCCGACATACGGTCGCATTTCGCGCTACGGAGTGCTTTCCATGGCATCCTCCCTAGATACCATTGGCATCATCGCGCGATCGGTTGCGGATACCGCGGCAGTGCTGCAGATAATCGCGGGACACGATGATTATGATACAACTACCCCGCCGCGGGAAGTGCCGGACTACACGTCTGCGGCAGAAACGCTGCGCGGCGTGCGCATTGGATTACCCAAAGAATATTTTACGCACGCGCTTTCCAAAGATTTTACGGCGCATCTTGAGCAGGTGAAAAAGTATCTCGCAGATCTTGGCGCGGAACTGGTAGAAGTCAGCCTGCCACACACCGCCTATGCGGTTGCGGCGTATTATTTGATAGCACCCTCCGAGATCAGCTCAAATATGGCGCGCTATGACGGTATGCGCTTTGGTTTGAAAGCGGAAAAAATCTTGTCGCTTCTGGATACCTATAGCGGCGTGCGTGCGGTCGGATTCGGCAGTGAAGTAAAGCGGCGCATCATGCTCGGCACCTACGCGCTCTCTGCCGGCTACTACGATGCGTACTATAAAAAAGCGCAGAAAGTGCGTACGAAAATAGCGGAAGATTTTGCGCATGCCTTTCAACACGCCGATGTGCTTTTGACGCCGACCACGCCTACGGAGGCGTTTGCGTTGGGAGAGAAAACTGGTGATCCGCTTGCCATGTATCTTGCGGATATATTTACCATTCCGGCGAATCTTGCCGGCATTCCCGGAATCTCGCTGCCCATAGGCTTGGTCAACGGGTTGCCGGTTGGCGCACAGCTCTTATCACCCCAATTTACGGAAAGCAAACTCTTGGCTTTTGCCGGTGCGCTGGAACAAAAGCTTGCGCTCAAGCTGCGCCCTGATATCCGACTCTAGCGTGCGATTGTTGCCAAACGCAATGCGAGAAATAGTGAGCATACACCGGTGCGAATAGCGTCTGGCATGTCTTTTGCGACAATCGTCATTTGCTGCAGGAGCCGTTTTTATGCTATACTGGCAATGGGTACGCACGTGTTGATAAGTTATTATTTTCCCCTATTTTTATGATAAAACATCTTTTTGCGCGATCGCTCTACGGACGCTCCTTCGCAATCATTTGGAAAAATAGTGTGCTGTGGTTTTTCGGTTTTTTTGCAACACTCGCCGTAGGGCAGGGCGTTGTTGAGCTCGTGACCGGACTCACCAGTCAAGCGGGAGCAACCGAAAATCCGGTGAGCTCCATTGTCGCGTTTTTCTCCGAAACGGGTATTTCTAGTATTACACTCGGCAGCATTATGGCGGCATTTGCGGCAAATCCCCCGGCTTTGCTCTCTTTTGTGTTTGCCGGAGCTGTCTTTTTTGCTCTTGGCGTTTTTGTCGTGTGGTTGGCGACGCTTGCACAAGGCGCGATCTTGAGTGCGTCTGCGCGCGCGCGGGAAGGTAAGCTCATCACGTTTGAAAATTGTCTCGTGTCGGGCATGAGCCGATTTTGGCGGTTGTTCGGCTTGGCTGCGCTCAAGAAGCTATCGATAGCGGCGTTGGTAGTCGCGATGGTCTATGTGGAGGGGCGCATAGCGGTTTATGCGGACAGGTTTGCAACTACACTGTTTTTTCTACTGCTGATGCTGGTGCTTGCGGTACTGTTTTTTGTGACACTCCTTATTATGGTCGCACTTGCGGATGTCATGCGCAAAGATCATACGGTTCGCGAAGCGCTCGGAGAGGCCGAGCGGCTGTTTACGCGGCACTGGCTGGCAATGTTTGAGGTCGCGGTAACGCTCTTCGTCTATAAAGTTGTCGCATTTTTTGCAGTCGTCTTTTTGCCCACGGTATGCATTATTGCTCTCGGGTCGGGACTCATAGGTGCCTACGTGCAATCATCTTTCGGTATTGCGCTTATTACCCTTGTGGTATTGACTGGACCTGTGCTGCTGCTAGGGATATTTGCGGCTTTCTTTACCGCTTTTGAACTCACTGTTTGGGCTGAATTCTACGAATTGATGCACACCTCATCACTCACCAGCACGCTTTTGCGGTGGACGGGACATTTGAAACGCGCGTCATTATAACCAAAACTTAACACGCAGCAGGATGAGTAAATTTTCCACTTCACTGGAAGACCTTCTCACGAAAGATGACGATGTGAATTCTACCGGAGAGAAGCTCAATGAAAAACTGCACGAGTTGCAGCTCCAATCCATAGAACAAGAAACAGATGCCCAGGCAAAAGCACTGGGCGTTCCTTATATATTGCTCAAAGGATTTCCCATAAGTCCGGAGGCGCTTACCCTCATTCCAAAAGAACAAAGCGCGCGCGAAGAAGTGGTATGTTTTTTTTATTCGGGAAATCAGGTTCGGTTGGGAACGCGCCATCCGGAGAGCGCGTCCATAGCGGAGATTGCGGAAAATCTCGCCAAACGCCTCTTTTCCGATGTTGAGGTGTATCTCATTTCCGCGCAGAGCTTTGCTTTTGCGATGAGGCTCTACGAGAAGATTCCCAAGGCTAGAAAAATTATTAAAGGTGTTACCATTGAAGAGGAAGAACTCAAACGCTTTCAAGAGCGCATCAAAACTTTCAAGGACCTGAATCAGGAAGCGCAAAAGGCGAACTTGACGGATATTGTCACCATGGTTATCGCGTCCGCGGTTGAAGGCCGCGCATCCGACATTCATATTGAGGGCGAGGAGAAAGACGTAAAAGTGCGCTTTCGCATTGACGGCATTCTGCATGACGTGGCATCGCTGCACAAGGATTGGTGGGACAAAATTGTGGCGCGTATCAAGCTCTTGGCGAGCTTGAAAATAAATATTACCAACAAACCGCAGGACGGTCGTTTTACCATCTATCTTAGCGACGGCAATGTTGACGTGCGCGTTTCCACCATTCCGACCGCCTACGGCGAGAGCATCGTGATGCGCTTACTCATGTCGTCTGCCGCTATCGTATCGCTCACCGAGTTGGGATTTTCCAAATATACACTGGATATTATTATGAGGGAGATTCAGCGTCCCAATGGCATGATTATTACGACAGGTCCTACCGGTTCGGGTAAAACAACCACGATGTATGCGGTGCTGCGGGAGCTTAACAAACCGGAAACCAAAATTCTCACCATTGAAGATCCCATTGAGTACCACTTGCAAGGCATCAATCAAAGTCAGGTGGATCACGGGCGTGGTTATACCTTTGCAAACGGTCTGCGCTCCATAGTCCGTCAGGACCCGGACATTATTCTGGTTGGTGAAATCCGCGATAACGAAACAACCGAAATTGCCATTCAAGCGGCTATCACGGGACATTTAGTACTCTCTACGCTTCATACCAATACGGCCGCAGCCTCCATTCCACGTTTTGTTTCCATGGACGCCAAGCCGTTTTTGCTTGCACCTGCCCTGAATAGTGTTATTGGCCAGCGCTTGGTGCGCCGCGTGTGCGAGTCATGCAAAGAGGTGTATGCGCTCACGAGCGAGGAACAGGAGCGTGTCACGCGTGAACTGGAGAAGCTTCCGGAAATTGTACAACATGACGTGGATATACACCATTCCTCTTTTTTTCATGGAAAGGGATGCGAGGTTTGCCAGGGGCTTGGCTATAAAGGACGTATTGGTATCTATGAAGTACTGCGCAAAACCAACGTGATCTCCGATATCATATTTTCACAAAAAGTTTCCGCGCAAGATATTGAAGATGCCGCGGTGAAAGAGGGGATGATTACGATGGTGCAGGACGGCCTCTTGAAAGTGCTACAAGGTATTACCTCGGTTGAGGAAGTATTCAGGGTTATTGAATGATAGCCGTGCGTAGCTATAACGTATAACAGCAACTCTTAATTTTGTGGAGAGTTTTTTCCTGTACTGATTATTTTTTACTCCTTACTCCGCACTTCAAAGTTTATCGTGCGCTCGTGTTCTTTTTTCCCAAACGAAAAGGTGAGCCAAATGGCGGTAGCGGGCAGAATATCTTGTACCTGCTCCGGCCACTCAATAACGACCAGTGTGCCAGCTCTTTCTAAAAAATCCTCAAGACCCGCAACAAGAAGCGCATCTCCCGAAGTGAGCCGATAGGCATCGCAATGGACGAGTTGCGAAAATTTTTTATGCGTGGCGTCATACGATTGCAGAAGGGTAAAAGTCGGGCTGATTATGCGGTCTGCTATGCCTAAAGCGCATGCAAGACCCTGGACGAACGTAGTTTTTCCTGATCCCAAATCTCCGGACAAGCATAGAACACCGGGATTCGGCAGCAGGCGAATGATGCGACGGGCGAGGTTTTGCGTATGTTTTGATGAGGTTGTGCGGTAGACGGCGGTCATACAATTTTCAGCCGAGAACTCGCTTGCCAGTTGCGTGGGACTACTCGCGGAAACAGTAACGCCGCCGCGCCGATCATGGCAGCGTTGTCCGTACAATACGTTTTGTCGGGTACGGCGAAGTTGATGCCTTTGTCTGCGGCATGTTGCGCCAAGGTTTTTCGCAACAGCGTATTTGCGGCAACGCCTCCGGCAAGAATCAAAGTTTTTGGCTGTATGTGCGCAATCGCTTTGAGGCATTTGCCGACGAGCGCGTCAACAATTGCGCGCTCAATACTTGCCGCAAGATCTCGCACGTACACCGGTGATTTTTTGACCCGCGGCGTTTGTGCCTCGTGCAAGTATTTGACCGAGGTCTTGAGTCCCGAAAAACTGAAATCATAATCGGAGCTTGCCGCAAGCGGACGGGGAAGTGGAAATTTTTGCGCGTTGCCATGTTCCGCCATGCGACTTATGGCGGGACCGCCCGGATAGCCCAACCCTAACATCTTTGCGGTTTTATCAAATGCTTCACCCGCCGCGTCATCCCGCGTGCGTCCCAAAAACCGCCATGCGCCCAGTTTGCTGCTCGTCCATAGTTCCGTATGACCGCCGGATACGATCAGGATGACCATAGGATAAGAAAAGGAACGGAAATCCCTGCCAAGCCATGCAGCTGCAGTATGTCCCAAAAGATGATGGACGGGTATGAGCGGTTTTTGCCAGACGGCCGCAAGCGTTTTTGCCGCGGTAGCACCAACCAAAAGTGAGGTGAGCAGACCCGGTCCTTGCGTAACGGCGATTGCGCTGATGTCTTTTGGTAGTACTGCCGCCTTGGCAAGCGTTTTTGCAACCAGTGGGATGATTTTATGCTCATGCGCACGTGCGGCAACTTCCGGAACAACCCCGCCGGTTTTCGCGTGCAGAGGAATTTGCGAGGCAATAACTTGTGCGCGCACTACGAGGTGATCTCGGCGCTTTTCTACCAGTGCGACCGATGTTTCGTCGCACGATGTTTCAATGGCAAGTACCTTACGTGGTGCGTTGACTGGCTTCATAAGAAATGCTATAGTGTTGCACGTACCCATGTACCGTAGCATAGTCGCGCCGCCATCGTCTAGGGGTTAGGACACCAGGTTTTCATCCTGGTAACCGGGGTTCGATTCCCCGTGGCGGTACCACACATACCATTTTAGTTGTATCTGTATAAACCTCTTGCAGAGAGAATTATTTCTTCTGATGTTCCGGTTTGTACTACAGGTTCCTTATTTTAAGAGGATGTGCTATACTGCTTTCATTGTTTAACTAGTTATTGTTTATTAAGTTTTTGAAACCTATGCCAGCACCAGTATCCGTATCAAAGGCATCTTCCGAAAAATGGGGGATGTTGAACCAAAACTTTGTTTTGGGACTTGTTTCCGGCGTTGCAATTGTAGCGCTTGTCGGTTTTGCATTACTTCTTGTACAACGAGGGGATAGTGAGAAAACTGCAAAGACTCAACAAGGATCGGGCGTTGTTGCCGTACAACCCACACAGCCAACGCAACCTGCGCCATCTGCCGCAGTTCCCGCGGTAACGGATGCCGATCATATTCGCGGCAATGTTAATGCGCCGGTAACACTCGTTGAGTATTCCGATTTTGAATGTCCGTTTTGTCTGCGTTTTCTTCCCAGTGTAGAGCAAGCATTGCAGGAATACCCGAATGACGTGCGTCTCGTCTATCGTCATTTTCCGTTGACGTCCATTCACCCGGAAGCGCAAAAAGCCGCGGAAGCTACCGAGTGCGCATCTGAACAAGGGAAGTTTTGGGAAATGCATGATAAGATATTTGAGGCGGATGCGGCGAGTAACATGAGTGTTGCAACATGGAAGCAGGTTGCCGGTGATTTAGGGTTGGACACCGCAACGTTTGCCACCTGTCTTGACTCCGGTAAATACGCAAATCTCGTGCAGCAGCAAACGGCAGATGGACAAGCAGCCGGCGTGCGCGGTACACCCGCAACCTTTGTGAATGGTCAGCTGGTTTCCGGTGCCGTTGCCTATGAAACATTGAAGTCGGTGATCCAGTCAAAGCTCGCGCAGTAATTTGGCACGTATCCCTACAACCAAATACCCCCAAAACCCTTAAGGGTTTGGGGGTATTGTATGTGGATCAGTTTTCTATGGACTTACTTTGAGGATGTTCAAAAAATAGAGAAAGAGCAGAAAAAGTAGTAATCGGTTCGAACTTGCCATTGCCTTTCTTGCCAACTAAGCCGAAAAATACGCTCAACATTTCGCTGAAAGCGAAAGAAAAAAGATTAGTTCTGTCCCGCCTCTGCGGGACGAGGTTAATTCTTATGATTTCACAAAAAGTGAAAATTGGCGGTGTATTCTTAAAATAGCTCGAACGGAATTCTGCCCTCGCCGCGCTTTGCGCGACTCGGATTTGGCAGGCGGGCAAAATAAAACTATCCTTTTTCCCGCGCTCTTGGCGCGGGGTGGTTCATTTACCAGAACGAATTTATTTCCAGAAAATGAAGAAGGGGTTATCCGCATTGCTGTGGATAACCCCTTTGGAATTTTGTAGCGACCGTCTTCGGCGGAAATTCAAGGATCAAATGACAATGAGTCAAAAGACCCAAGAATTCAATCACTCAAGGATCGCTACTGTGAGACAAGACCGAAAGCCGAACCACAGCTACCGCTGGCATCATTGACCCATCTCGTTCGGAACCCGACCTCGCCGTCGCAGAACCAGAAGTACGGAGACCACGAGAAGTCGCCCCGGGCATCCGGAGAGAACTCGTCCCCGGAACAGTTGATCCAGAGATCGTCATAGTGCTGGATCCGTTCCGGATGCGTCATGATCATGATCCCGATGGCGAAAGCCCCGAGACCGAACTCGTTGGCGTTCATGACTTTGCGTGTCCGGCGAATCGAACGGCCCCTGTGACGGAGACCGAACTGAGCCGAAACGACGAGAATGTCGTGTTCTTTCTGCTCGTCACCGAGCTTCTGGAACGCCTTGGACGACTTTTGCGACTGACGGAGATACTGCGGACCGAGCTGACCTTCACGATAATTGTAGAACACACCGTTTTGGGTCTGCTTGATCAGGTCGAGCATCTTCTGCACGGCTTCGCCGTATGTCGGGGCGATCTTCTCCCACCTCGGAATGGCGAACCATCCTTCGGCATTTGGGGGAAGACACTGCTCGGCCAGCTTCTCATCGGCGTAGCCAATCCAGGGGAACAACTCGCGCAACCGGTTGGTCTGCTCGGTGATTCCCTTGGGCTTGTAGCCGGAGAAGTAGCCGTAGTTGGATTCTGTTTCCTCGTCTACGAACTGATTGCTTACGGAGAGTTTACGGACGGCCGTCATGATCATTGCCTGGAATTTGTCGCCGTTTTCGATGAGCTTCTGAAGCCCGTCCTTGTAGAGACCCGTTTCCTTGAACGCACGTTCGGCGGCACCCTCGACGAACCTGAAGTACTGCTTTTTCTGTCCTTTGGTGATGCTGGTGTTGGTGATCGATGTTTTCATCGTCATCCTCCTTCTTTTTTGAATTCCCGGAGTCGCTCCGGTCAGCGCCTTGCCTCTTTGTGAGGCGAGCGTGCTGGATACAAAAACCACTTATATCCAATACACTAACCTCACAAAATTACTACACGCAGCCTTTTTAAAAGAACATTTAACTTCATGTCGGTATAGCAAATATCAACGGTTTTGTCAAGCGTTTTAATGCTACTTGATTTTAGGGTATAATAGCATTGAGCATAGACTACTAATACACGGTTGTTTAAGGATTGCCGTCGCCGAAATCTCTCATCAAGTGCCAGATAATTTCAAAAAGGTGCTTGGTTCTTATTTTCAATATTTCGCCAAATAGCGTTTGGATCAGGAGGATAAAAAGAGAAAAAGTCTCAAACAATAGCTTATAAGGCTTCAACAACAGATCCGCAATATCGTTATGGATCGTTCAAAACGCATCATAGACGCAGATGTCTTTATAAAGATTCAGGACGAGCTTTTAAGGGAGAAGGAGATGCATCAGAATCGGTTAGGAGAGCTCGAGGGAAAGTCGGACAAGTT
>PEYJ01000007.1 GCA_002774425.1 Parcubacteria group bacterium CG08_land_8_20_14_0_20_48_21
ATAAGAGGTATAACTATGAAAAACAAAAGCGCGCCCAGCGCAAATGCGGGAAAAAATATTTTTCTGTTTGATGAAAACTCTTTAGATTCCCGCCTCCGCGGGAATGATCGTAGTTGGTGTTCCATGTTCTATGTTTGAGGTTGCATAATATCCGCGTACGCTTTCGCGCTTCTGCGAACTGTTCTTGCCAAACCTTTATCATAATCAATGCCTATCAGTCCAAACCGAGGAGAAAACCCGTGCTCCCATTCATACGCATCGGTTAATGACCAATAGAGATAGCCGCGTACATCTAATCCCGCGTCCAGTGCATGCCGCACTTCCCGCAAACTCCGCCTGATAAAATCCTCTCGTTGCGCATCGTTGCGGGTTGCAATACCGTTTTCCGTTATGTACATCGGCAAACGATAGCGGGACAGGTCCGTGAGCACGTCGTATAACCCCGCAGGGTATACTTCCCACCCCAAATCGGAAGTTTCGCGTAAGCGTTCTTTGGGATCGGCAAATACCGCCCCCCTCCACAAAGATACCTTTTTTATGCGCTCGTGAAAATAGTAATTTATCCCCAAAAAATCATGTGTTCCGCGTGTCATGCCATAAATGCGATGATTGCGCAGCCAATCATAAACTTGCGCAAAAACATTATCCAGAAGCGCGTGCGGACGTTCCAAATACCACGATACAGGATTATGCGCCACGCCCACCTGCGCCGTATGGCCTCCGGTATCCAGTATGGCATGAAGAGCGGCATAGGCCTGCTCGTGAGCGCGCGCCATATGTCGCATGACGCGCAAAAAAAGCAGCATGTTTTTTTTCTCCGGTGGCCAGACGCCGTTTACCCACCCCATCCAGCCGTAGATAACGGGTTCATTGAGCGTCAGCCAAAAATCAACAAGATCACCAAACTCTTCGGCACAATAGCGCGCATAGCGCGTAAAATAATACGCGGATTCTTTCGCTTCAAATCCTCCGCGCGCGGCAAGCCATGCCGGAAGCGTAAAATGCTGCAGGGTAACAAACGTAGTCATTCCGCAGCTCGCAAGCGTCGTAAGGACGCGCCGATAGTGCTTTACCGCGTCAAGGTTAAACGACCCGGGCTTTGGTTCTATCCTGGACCACTCAATACTCAACCGATGCGCAGTGTGTCCGAGTTTTTTCGCCAGTTGAAAATCTTCCCCATAGCGTCTGTAGTGATCGGTTGCAAGATTCGCCTGCGCCCTTCCCCGCGCCCCAACCTCCTGTTCCCATTGCCACCAGTCATTATCAACCGTATGTCCTTCCACCTGATGGGCGGATGAGGCGGCTCCCCATAAAAAGTGCTTCGGCCAGCCGCTTTGCGGATCGTTTTTAAATTTTTCTGATTTTTGAGACATGGGGATACGTAACGGCAAACGATACACGGAACGCAAAATTTATGAAGCCGTGCTATGCGGTTCGCGTTTCATTATGAGTACATTGTATCACAAAACATCCTCTTCCACAAAATACTCTTGCAAAAATTTTTTTATGGCGCTATACTGCGCCTATGTATTTACCACAGCAAAACCATCAAGCCGTTTCCGGATTGTTGCTTACTTTGTTAGCTCTACCCTTGTTCGGGCGGATGGTTTTTGCGTGAACGCGAGAGACAACACCTTACCTGTCACCAACCATCCTCCCGGAGGGTTGATTTTTTTCAGGTATAGTGAACAATGTTCTTTTCCAATTACCCTTTTTGAGGAGCAAAACGATGGCTTTCACAAGCATTTCACGCCCCACGGTTGACGCAGCATATGTAGCAGGAAAGCTCCCATTTGTCGGTTTTGAGGCAAATGAATTTTCTGGAGATGATTTTAGTGAGATCGTTCTTCGTTACGCAAAACTTCACAAGATCAAGGAGTTATGTGATGATTACGATCTTGCTGCGATCGTGCAGGAAGTTCTTGCAGAAGGCTGCCGGGATCACATCGGCTGGTTGACTCGCCAGAGCATTTACTACTGTGGAACCGACGAAACGGCAGAGGCGGAAGTAACGCTTTCAGACAACGAAGCGCATTTCAGCGCAGGAGGCGAAGTTGACAAGGCGATTGGTAGCATAGAAGCTCTTTCACACGCAATCCTGAAAGCAGTTGCGCAACGAAAGTTGCTACCTCCTGACTTCAAGCAAGTACAGTTCAGGGTCTACGATAGCCGATCTGGAGGCGTCCAAGACAAAGGAATTGTACGAGTGGTGGCTACCTCAAAAGAAAAGCGCGCCTATGGCATCGGTGTCCACAAAAGTATCAACACTGCGTTTGTAGACGCGCTACTCACGGCGATCAACGTCCTGCGATTTGGACCGCGTATCCCTGAATATCGCCGCCGCTCCAGACTTGACTGATCTTTACGGAAGGCATTTGCCTTCCTTTTTTTTACAAAAATCCCTCTCGTTGTACGAGAGGGATTGCGTGTTGATGTATATACCTTATACAACAGACGCGTGAGGTTCCGTGCCGTACTTCTTGTGAACATACCCATAGAGTACGAGGAGTAGCACAAGCGCAATCCACACCCAACCCCAGGAATTATCTGCAGGAAAAATTGGCGCGAAACCGGTAAGCGATGCCACAGTTGAGGTTACTAAATCCATGGTTGAGGTTCCGTTGATGCCGTCCTCGCTCGCGCCAAGCACCACGCCTGCCCGCATCTCGCGTTCCCCGCGCGGTGTTGTTGTGGCAGAGCCATCGCCCGCGGTATCGCTGGCGGCAGCAACACGGGTGACAGGTATCGTTGGACTTTGCTTACTTATTGGCTGGTCCGTATCTGCCTCCCCTGTAGTATTTTCTGATGTATCCAGACCACCAGTGCCATATACAGCCTCCTCACCATCCCCCGCCGCTATATCCGAACCTAAGCCATTCCGGCCGATCGTCAGAACATCCAAGATATCCTCCCAAAATCCGCCGCTCGCACCTCCCGTTGCATGCACCCCGACCGTCATTTGCGCCGATGCTTCATCGCTTACCGCAAAAACGTCGCTGCTCGTAAAGCCATTGGCAATCGCGTAGTTGGTATACGTTCCTGCGGGTACGGCAACAACAATGGGTACGTCATATTCCACGCGCACCTTCTCTTGAGGCAACATTTGTCCGATGTCAAAATGCTTCTCCGCAACCCGCGCATCCGACTGGTCAATCAGAGAGTCAAATACTTTCACCTCGTACAGCACCACGTCTCCCGTATTTTCCACGTCAATCGTGTAGTGTACCACATCACCCGGAAACGCTTCCTTGCCCATAAAGTTATGCTTTTTTGCAATGGCTAGTGACGGATGCTCAATGGTAAATACCGCGTAGTAGTTGGGATCCATGAATACCAGATTGCTGCTTCCCTGCGTATTATCACCGGGTATCCAGTCATCCTCGGTACTCATAATATCGCTTGCGGATTCCACGGTTGTGAAACGCAAAGGCTGCTCGTGGTTAAACTGCACCGAATACCACACCTCGCCGCTCTCGCCCGGTCCAACATCTCCTATGGAAAATTGCACGAGACCGGTCTCGGGATTAACCTGCGCGCCGTTCGTCACTTCTATATGGAAACGATCCGGTTCATAGGTGTCCTCCAGCATAACGTTGTGCGCCCGGCCGTTGCCCATGTTGATATAGTAGATGCGATGGAATTCGTAGCCATCGGGTGTGGGTGGGTCGGGATTATAACGTATGGATTTTGAAATTTTAAGGTCGGGCCTGCCAAAGGCTAAATTGCCTCCCCAGGTGCCAAAAACATTCACAAAGGCGAGTATGACCTTGCCGCCCACAACCGTTGAGTTGGCAATGTTCATAATATCCGTCAGCACCTGCACGTTACCGGTGGTAATTGACGCACCGCCTTCCGCGTTCTCTATAGCGTTGCCGCCGGAGCTTGCGTTGATGTTCACCGTGTTATGGAGTACCGCCGTTTGATTGCTTGCAAGCGCCGCGGCAGATGCGCTCGTTGCGCCGGTTGTCGTTGCCGTAGTAGCGTCCGCAAGCGCGCCGGTCGTAGTTCCTACCTGCCCCATCGCTTCAACCGAAATACCGGTCGGACTTTCGTTGACCGATGCGCCCAACGGCAACCCCCACACGTTTCCCAGCCACTGATTCAACACCGCCACATGCCCCAGTATCCAGTCGCCGCCTATTACCACCGTGTTCACGTGGTTTTCCACATTGGTTACCGCAACCGCGTTGCCTGTAGTAACATCCGCGCCGCCACCCGCATTTTCCACCGTATTGCCACCGGTGTCCGCGACAACAAAGATGTCATTGACCACCGTCGCGTTTGCGTCTGCGCGCAAGTTGAAGGACCCTTCCCGCGCAGCAGCCTCCATTTCTTGCGTTACCGATTCACGGGTAAAATCTCCCTCACCAGGCAAAATAAGGTCGCCCAGCCATTCGCCAAATACATTAATAACCGACAGCACCACATTGCTGCCGATGAGATTGGTATTTAAAATATTAATCAGCGTCGTACCCGCGTATACATCGCCCGTGGTAATAGTCGCATCCCCCGTAGCATAGGCAATCGTATTGCCGCCGGAATCAACGTCAACAGCTACGCTTGTGGATGCTGCAATTTCCTGCGTGCTGGTTGCTTCAATATTTACGAAAGGGAGCGCGCCATCGGTTGTTGAAGCGAAAGGGTTATTTAGGGAACTTGGCAGCATTCCGTCAGTTGTCGTTCCGGTTGCCACGCCACAGCCATCAATACTGCCGCAGCCGATCGGCAAATCACCGTTTGAAACGGGGGTGTCAATTTCCGTGGTATGGGCAATGGTCGTCACATCCGTAACCGCAACCGCATCCCCTGTTGCTATGCTTGCAGCCGTTGTCGTACTCTCCGTATGCGCCACCACATCCTGCAATAGCAGCTCCGGTGAACTCCCCGGCTGTGTAATTTCTTCCCCTTGCAACGGCATACTCTCTGGAGAGGTGGTTGCTTGGGCATACGCCAGCGTTGGCAATCCCCATTGCCAGGCGAGCATGCACACGAGTGCCAGAAGACTGATGGTCTTTTTGGCAAGAACAAATATGCTGTTGCGAGATGAGATAAACATAGAACATTCTAATCAAATTGCTGGCGCTTCCGGCTACATACGCAATGCTACCAAAATTCCAACGGGTACAGTATATTCCGCTATTCCGGAAATGAGATTCTGTTGATGTGTTGACGATAGGAACTCAAAATTTTGAACTTTCCTTTGAGAGGGTATATCGGCTGGGGGAATGGAGCGTAACCAAAGAAGATTTTCGCTCCATTCCCCGTCGTATCTTCGTGAAGAAGACTAGCGCGTAACACGCGTTACCACGGTGTTCACTTCATTCAAGACATCGGATACCGCTGTGGCATCACCGGTGTTAATGGTTCCACGCACACCGCCTTGGGTGTACGGTCCAAACCAATACCAATAGTGATAGTAGTTGCCTGATCCGCTTACGGAATTGTGGCCGGTGTTGGCATTCGTGGATGTATTGTTGGTGACCGTGGTGTCTTCAACATTGACTTCAACGTCAAGGTCGCCATTACAACCACAGTCAGCAGTTACCGTTGTGGTTACGCCGTTGACATAGTTGGTCACAAAGGATGTTGCCACCGCATTACCGGTGTTAATGGTGCCGCGTACGCGACCGCTTCCGCTTACGGAATTATAGCCGGTGTTGGCATTCGTGGATGTATTGTTGGTGACCGTCGTGTCCTCAACGTTTACCCCCACGGTGGTGTCGCTGGACTGATGATGTCCGCCCCACTCATAAGACGAAGCCGCAACCGGGCTTACGCTCATTGCGAACGCGAACGCCGCAACGGTCATAAGAGAAATTGCATATTTCATAGTGTGTACATACCTCCTCTCTAGGGTTTTGCTCCGGCGCGTACGCCGTACGAATTGTCCGCCGATACGAGACGTTTCACAAGGCACGCAAACGAAGCAAAGGATGTTGGGTTGCTATTCGCAATTCCCAAGGATATACACGCCCATGGGCATATACCCTATCAAACCGCGAATATGTCTCTTGGCTCCAGACTACTCTTGGCTCCAGACTAGATGTTTAACCTCTACATTCCGATCTTTTATAATAAAAAACACCCAAACTTTTGGGCATTTCTAATAGATGACTTGCGACCTTTCTTCCGGATGATGGAAGAGAGATTCAAAATTCTTGCGCCAATTATACACAGGAAAACCCTTGACAACCATTTCACTTTCAGTGTATAATGTGGATGTGATTTAGGTAGAAATTAGACCCTGCCCGAAATTAGACCCTGCCCAGGGATTCGCAAGACTGCCTAAATCACATCCTCATAATTTTTCCACAAAAAAATGCAGCACCAAGTTATTGACCTGCATTTTTTTGTACCAAAATTGTTCCAGCGGCGCATCCCAAAAAAATTGTTTGTGTCCGCGCACCGAGCTTGTTCGCATGGGAAGTCTGGCAGTGAGAACGCTTGGAAATACGCCGTTTGAGGTTGCGTGAGTAAGTACAACGTAAGTATACCCCGCTTATAAATTTTGTCAAACTTTTTATTGGCTCATTTTAGTATATTAAAAATAACAAAAATCGTATCTGGGAGTTATTCCTAAATAATGATCCTACTTTTCCACAGGTTGCGCACTTTTCCGCAGGGTCTGCTCGCTTGCCGCAAAGGATGGTTTAGCGTAAGATAAGAGTCCGCACAGCACAACAACTCTCGCGCGACAACCTGGGTTACACTTTCAAATGTGTTGTGCCGCGCGTATTATTTTTCGCAACATCATTATGGCCGACATCATGCCACCACACAATATAGAGGCAGAAAGCTCGCTCCTCTGCGCGATTCTCATTGACCAAAATGCAATTGCAAAAATTGCGGATGTGGTTAATCCCGACGACTTTTACAAGGATGCGCATCGTTTGATATTTGAAGCGATGCAGGAATTGTATGCCCGCCACGAACCAACAGATTTGTTGACGGTCGGCAACCGTCTGGAAGAAAAAAAACAGCTTGAGATGCTAGGAGGACGCTCGTATATGGCCGAGCTCTCCAACACCGTAGCAACCGCGGCGCATATCGTACAGCATGCGAAGATTATACAAAAAAAGGCGACGCTGCGGCGGCTGTTGGCCGCTGCCGGGTCCATTACCAGACTTGGCCATGAAGAGGCGGAGGATTTGGAGAAATTGCTGGACACGGCGGAACAGGAACTCTTCCTGGTTTCGCAGCGTTATTTGAAAAAAGCATTCGTGCCCATTGCGCAGATTCTCAATGAGGCATTTGATCGTATTGATGATTTGCACAAGGAGAAAGGCAAAATACGCGGCCTGCCATCGGGGTTTACGGATTTGGACCAAAAACTTGCAGGTTTTCAAAAATCGGATTTGATTATACTGGCGGCACGTCCATCGCTCGGCAAAACCACGTTGGCATTGGATTTTGCTCGCAATATCGCGGTACGCGCAAAAGTACCCGTGGGCATATTCAGTCTGGAAATGTCCAAGGAGCAACTGGTGGATCGCCTGATTTGCGCGGAGGCCGGAGTGGATTTGTGGCGCATGCGCACCGGACGTCTCTCGGATACGGAAGGGTCGGAGGATTTTCCCAAGATCGGCCATGCCATGGGCACACTTTCAGAAGCCCCTATTTACATTGATGATTCCGGCAGCGCGAATATCATGGAAATTCGCACGAAAGCCCGAAGGTTGCAGAGCGAGCATGGTCTTGGTATGCTGGTGGTGGATTACTTGCAGCTTATGGAGGGAAGGACCGCGACGGATAACCGCGTCCAGGAGGTTTCAGAAATTACGCGCGGACTCAAGAGCCTGGCGCGCGAATTGGACATTCCCGTACTTGCGCTCTCCCAGCTCTCTCGTTTGGTGGAATCGCGTACGCAGGCCATACCACGTCTTGCGGACTTGCGGGAATCGGGATCCATTGAGCAAGATGCGGATGTTGTTATGTTTATCTATCGCAAGGCTATGGATAAAAATTACAAACGCGAAGATTTGCCGGCGGAGGAACGCCATAGTGCCGAGGTGCACATAGAAAAGCACCGCAACGGCCCGACGGGTATTGTGCGTCTGTTCTTTGACGAAGAGAAAGTTACGTTTAAAAACCTTGACCGGCAGTATGCACATAACAATTCGGCGATGACAGCAGAAAACATGCCGGCGTTTTAATATGTATTTATAGAAAAGGGGTCAGGTACCTTTTACGGTATGCCGGCCGCGCAAGGTACACTGTTTTCCGCGACCTGTTTATTTCGGTCGTATAACGTATATCGTAATTCGTGCATTCTTATGCTATGCGGCTCCCCGAACCCCTTTCCAAACTCATTGAGCAGTTTACTATCTTGCCGGGCATCGGTCCGCGTACGGCAGAGCGGTTGGTATTTTGGCTGCTCAAGCGCTCACCGGAAACCATCACAAACTTTGCACAGGTGCTCACGCGCGCCGCACACGAAATTTTGTTCTGCCCGACATGCCACAATCTTACCGATCGGACGCACGAACAGTGCATTATTTGCGCGGACACCAAAAGAAACCACGCTCTCGTTTGCGTTGTTGCCGATATTCCAGACCTCTACGCACTGGAAAAAACCTCATCCTATGAAGGGGTCTACCATGTCCTTGGAGGCGTGCTCAACCCTCTTATGGGAATAACGCCCGATAAGCTGACCATCCGGCATCTCCAAGAGCGGCTTACCGATCTAAAAGTTACGGAGCTCATTTTTGCCCTCAATCCGGATACGGAGGGGGAGATTACCGCAACCTACGTGCAAAAATTCGTGGAGCGAAATGGATTAACCATTACACGACTCGCCCGAGGACTTCCACAAGGGTCGGATATCGGCTATGCCGATGAAATTACCTTATCGCACGCGCTTACGGACCGTCGATAGAAAAGGGGTCAGGTACCTTTTATTGAAGTCTGCATTGAGTATACCAACATCCCTTTTTTTCACGCACCCATACCGTTGTGGTATGGGTGCAAATAAAAGATAGTGTGGCTGGATGTGCTCAAAAAACACAATAAAAAAGCGGAGTTTACGTTCCGCGGATATGAAAAATGAATGGAAAACAGGTAGGTAACATAAAAGGTACCTGATCCCTTTTATACTATATCATCAATTCGGACTTTGGTTTCATGCTGGCGATGGCCAGTTGTTTTTTTGTAGCGCACTTTTGCCTTGTACTTTACCACCGTTACTTTATCTCCTTTTTGCTGGGAAATGATCTTTCCGGTTATTTTTTTTCCTTTAAGATACGGCGTGCCCATTTCCACGTCTTTTCCTTTCTTGTCGCCAACGAGAAGCACTTCGGAAAATTCAACCGCATCCCCTTCTTTTCCCTTGAGCTTTTCAATAACTAACTCCTGCTTGGGCGACACTACGTACTGCTTACCGCCCGTTTTAATTACTGCCAACATCATAGAGGTTTCACCATAAATACAACAAGGCGTACTCTACCACACGACATAAAAAGAATCAAGGGGGAAACAACACGCATAACATTCACGGACTTGCCCTATACGCAACCGTATCCCCTATCCGCACACCGTGGTGCGCAATGAATCCCGCGGAAACTTCCAGTACGCTGTCAACGGGTTCGGGTGGCGAAAAGGTTTGCGGACGCGAATCCTGTGTTCGCGGAGGCAGTACATCCGCTTGCAATCCCACCACGCGCCCGCCTCGCAACCAGATCACATCCAATGGAAAATGCATGTCCTGCATCCAAAAAGTATAGGCATCCGGTTTTTCAAATACAAAGAGCATACCGGCATCAGGCGTTAATGCCGCGCGCCCGGAAAGTCCTTGTCTGCGGGTTTTTTGGTTATCTGCAATCTCAACCGCAAGCTCAACGCGATCCGCAATGCGTACCTTTCCGGAAGGCAAATCCGCATGCGGCGCGCGTACGGTCGCAAATTGCAGTGCAAGCGCGGCAATGCCTAAGAGAAACGTTACCGCGTAAAAAAGCAGTACGGTTTGCATGTGACTGAAACCTCGGCGCAAAAACGCATGATGTAAATGTCCGAAGTCCCCTTGGCTCACTCGCGTATGGCGTATGAATTTCCGCACGATTACTACGCGCGCGACATCTATAATCGGCAACGCCATCACCATGAGCGTTGCGGTGACCTTGGCTCCGGCAATAATCGCGAGCAGCGCAAGTATATAGCCCAAAAACAGGCTTCCTCCTTCTCCTAAAAAAATTTTTGCCGGGTAAAAATTCCACAAGAGAAATCCAAAAAGCACTCCGGCAAAAATAGTCGCGAGTAAAGCCGTATCGTATTGAGGAACTTCGGCCATCAGCGAAATGGCAAACAACACGAGTGTCGCGAGCAGTGTTACGCCCGTAGCTAAACCGTCCAATCCGTCAAGCAGTTTGGTTGTATACATCATGCCCATGAGCCATACCAAGGTAAACAGATCTGCCCAGACGGTAATTTTCCAATGGATGGAGGGTGTTTGTACCAGCGTAATCACCAAGCTATCCAGGCGCAGTAAGCCGCCAAACGGGTTAGTAATAAACACTACGCCAATACCGCTTACCATGACCACAACCACCGCCGCCAAAGGCGCGATAAGCTGTTTTTTTGGGGGAAGACGGAAGCGATCATCAAGATAGCCGCCAATCATGAGTAACGCGCCTCCCATCGCCAACCCAAAAAGATGCTTGGGCAGTATCGTGCTTTGGTCAAAAATATCCAAGAAAAAATACGCGCCAAATATCAGCGCGACAAACGTAGCATACACCGCCGCCCCGCCCAAGAGCGGTGTGAGTTGTGTGTGTATACCGGGCTTTGCGCGCGTTGGGACATCAACAAGAGAATGTGCGCGAGCCAGGTCGCGCGCGAGCCAGGTCGCGCCGCATGAGCACAAGACCGCGACCAATCCTATACCAAGAAACATAGGTGGGTTTTTGTACGGAAAAACATTACGTATTTAACACCCCTCATCCACAAAATCATTACAGTTGTTATCCACGCCGTCGCAGGGTTCGTTAATTAATGAAAATGCTCCCGGGAAAATCGCCGGATTGGCATCATCGCAATCAGGGCCCCCTCTCCCAAGAGCAGCGTCTCCGCAATTCAGTCCGTAGCCGTCGTTGTCGTTGTCCACGCACGCGGCGGGCGCATCGCACGAAAATACCTGAAAGTCGTCAATATACACATCGGTTCCCGATACGGTGGTGTCGGTTCTGTTTGTCGAAACACCTATTTCAAATTTTCTCCTCCCATTTTTTTCTTTGATATTATCGTATGTTGGCAGGTAGGTAAATTCTTTGCTGTAGAGCATCCAATCTGCATACGTTCCTTTGTTAATAGTGCCAAGCCTTTTCCAGTAAGTCGGATCGCTATAACACCCGTGCTGCGCCGGATATTCCGCGCAACAGAAATTATCTTGCCCCGCGCCATCGCATACGTAGCCAAAGCCGCCATTGCATTTTTGTTGTGATGTAGTATTGCCGGCAATAAAGTACGTGTTTTCCACAAGACCCACATAATTACTATTTGATGTTGCACACGCCGTGGGCCATCCCAAGCTATAGGTAAACTGCGGAAGTAACGGACTGGCAAGCGTATGTGCTACGGGACCGGTTTTAAGGTAAAACTGCACAAAGTAGGTTTGTCCCGGATTCCACGCGAGATTGGATACGTTATAGGTTAGTCGCGAAAATGTTACGTGGTGCGTATTCGGCCATTGCAATGTTTCATCTTTCGCATACACTGCAGGACTAAGGTGCGTGGCATCAGCACTTGGAAAGGTGCAGGTACGCGCTACCGCATCCCACGCGCAATTTTGCCACGGCGCCGCCGCTATATCATTACACGTTGCCTCATCGCAGACACCCGGATAACTTTGTCCCGGATCTTGATGGATGCGTACACTCTGTGCGCCGCTTCTCGCAATGTCTTCATCCGCATCAATCATGCCATTGCCATTGACATCCACTTCCTGCACAATCCCAACGCTTGAGTGAAATTCCGCGCCTTTGCTCCAGTCAACCGGCACCCTGCCCACTCCACCTACCTCAAAATTGACATTGGTTAAGTAGCTTAAACCCGCGCACACATCGGGCGCAAGATCCGGACAACCTGTGGTGATTTTGAGATTGTCAAAATAGCACTTTGCCTCTCCGCAGTGCAAACCGATAAATCCTTCGCGATAGTCGGTATCGTCGGAAATCAGTGTATCTACTAATGCCGCGCCGTCATACATCTTGAATGTGAGATTCACGGACGTTATATCCAGTACCAGCTTATACGTGGTATTTTCTACAATCTGCACATTGCTTTCCGCAAGCAGGATACGATTTTCTTTGACTATGGATGGACACGCGTCGCTGGCTGCAGGACACGCCGCTTGCTGCGGGTTGTACGGATCAGATGCCAAAAACGCGTAGCCCGGGTCCGGCCCCCAGGTACCCAGGTTAAAAGGATCGTTGACAAAATCTATGCCAAAGCGCGGCGCGACATCTTGCCATTCAGTTGTGGTAACCTCAACCTCTACGCGCGTATTGCCGGTGGGATTGGTTTTAATGCCGGTAAAATACACTACCGCATCCGTATCGTTTTCGCACGTAATTTCCAGTTGCCTATTGAGCGTACCGGCGGAACACACGCCCCCCGGATCAAGGGATTTTTTATATTGGAAGAGCCCGCCCAAGTTCGCCATACCCCCATCCTGCACAGTAAACGTATTGGTATATTCGGTCGTCACGTCATCACTCAATCCATTGCAGTCATTATCCACGCCGTCCCCGCACATTTCCACCTTTCCGGGATGTTTATCCGCATCCATATCATCGCAATCCAAATTCTCGCTGCAGAAGCCGTCATTGTCCCGGTCCGTGCAGGGATCGCAGGCATCGCCAATGCCGTCAGTGTCGGTATCCTGCTGGTTGGAATTGGGGATGAGGGGGCAGTTGTCTTCGGT
>PEYJ01000030.1 GCA_002774425.1 Parcubacteria group bacterium CG08_land_8_20_14_0_20_48_21
GCAGGTGTGGAAAAAGGAAGCATGCGTATGGAAAATATTTTACAAAAAACGGAAAAAGTAATGCGGTTGCGAAATTACAGCGCAAAAACGATACCACTAAACGATACTACTATGTATACAGACAAAGGGAAGTCATATGACGGGCTTGTTCTTGATGGCTACAAGCCTAAAAAAATTAACCACCCAAAAACTATTATAATCGCAAAGGCACGCATGTGAACGGCATTGAAAACTTTTTGAGCTTTGCCAAAAGACGATTGGCGAAACTAATGGAGTTTCGAGAAAAACATTCCTTCTCCATTTGAAAGAATGTGCATTTCGCTACAATCATAAAAATTCATATATTATGAAAGGGAATTATGAAGAATTTGCTGGTCTAGAGCCAAAATAATAAGGAGTTTTGGGCTTCGGAAATGCACCCCTTTAATTCCTCTCTTCCCGTAGCAAAAAACTAAAAAATCAAATTTCCCTTCGCCAAGAGCGCGGGGAAAAATCAGGGTCTTGAACCAATACCCCCAAACCTCTTGACCCGATTCAAATAATTAGCTATACTCTGCTCTGTTATGCCAACCGTCAACCAACTGGTGCGCAAAGGGCGAACATCATCTTCCAAAAAGTCAAAAAGCCCGGCTTTGCAAACCGTCAACAATACACTTCGGAGAAAGATTACCGCGTTGCCCAAAGGTAGTCCGTTTAAGCGCGGGGTATGTCTCAAGGTAACCACCATGACACCGAAAAAACCGAATTCCGCATTGCGCAAGTTTGCGAGAGTCCGGCTTTCCAATGGCCAGGAGGTCAATGCGTACATTCCGGGCGAGGGACATAATTTACAGGAACACTCCATTGTGCTCTTGCGCGGCGGCAAGGTCAAGGACTTGAGCGGTGTGCGCTATCATATCGTGCGTGGCGTGTTTGATGCGCAAGGGGTGGATGGACGCCGGCGCAGCCGATCTATCTATGGTGCGAAGAAACCGAAGGAATAAACACGAAATTGCCGCGAAACTTTACAGCATAGCTCGTGAAACCGACGTACACAATATTACCAGTTAACCTATGAGAGGAAAAAAAGCGCCACGACGGAAAGTCAAAGCAGATACACAGTATCAAAATGCGAACGTTGCACGCCTGGTCAACAAGCTGATGCGGGATGGCAAGAAATCGGTTGCGCAAAAAGTTGTGTATGATTGCTTTGCGCTCATTAAAGAAAAAACGAAGCAGGATCCGCTGGAAATTTTTGATGGTGCGTTGAAAAACGTCACGCCGTTGGTTGAGGTAAAGGGAAGACGCATTGGAGGCGCAAATTATCAAATCCCCATTCCCGTGAAAGGCGACCGCAAACTGACGCTCGCATTGCGCTGGATTTTAGATGCATCGCGTACACGCAAAGGAAAACCCATGCGGGAAAAACTGGCAATGGAAATACTGGATGCCTATAAAAATGAGGGTTCGGCAATTAAGAAGCGAGCGGATGTGCAGCGCATGGCGGAAGCCAATCGGGCATTTGCGCACTTTGCGCGTTAAGTGTGCACAAAATAGTATGGAACATATGGCGTAACATTACGAAGACCCACAGAAGGTGGGCTTTATCATTTCGTAAGTGAGGTAAGGCGGCGCAGGAGTATAACTTTGTAACTTTTAAGTAGCACCTTCCCTGTTCAAGCGACACACTACCAATCTACATACTCACATCTATGGCCAGAGAATATTCACTTGAAAAAACCAGAAATATCGGCATTATTGCGCATATTGATGCCGGAAAAACCACGGTTACCGAACGCGTGCTGTTCTACACGGGTAAAAAGCATAAAATAGGCGAAGTACATGAGGGTGAAGCGACTATGGATTGGATGGAGCAGGAGCAGGAACGTGGTATTACCATTACCGCAGCTGCCACCACCTGTTTTTGGAAAGACTGCCGCATCAACATCATTGATACGCCGGGGCACGTGGACTTTACCGTGGAAGTGGAGCGTTCGCTGCGCGTTTTGGACGGTGGCGTGGTCGTGTTTGATGGTGTTGCGGGCGTGGAGCCGCAATCGGAAACCGTATGGCACCAGGCGGACAAATACCATGTGCCGCGCATTGCTTTTATCAATAAATTGGATAGAACGGGAGCGGATTTTTACAAGGATGTGGATTCTATTTTGCACCGGCTGACGAAGCATGCGCACCCCATACAATTGCCCATCGGCGCGGAATCTGATTTTAAGGGCATTATTGATGTTATTGAACAGAAAGCGTATATCTACGAAGATGATTTAGGCACCAAGTGGCATGAAGAAGCAATTCCTGCGGACATGCAAGAAAATGCAGTCGCCTATCGTGCGGCACTCGTTGAGGTAGTTGCGGAGACTGACGAAACGCTTATGGACAAGTATTTGGGCGGCGAGGAACTCACGGTGGATGAAATCAAAAAGGGTTTGCGCAAAGGAACTATCGCAAACGCGATCGTGCCGGTATTATGCGGTTCCGCTTTAAAAAACAAAGGCGTGCAGTTTTTGCTGGACGCGGTAACGGCGTACTTGCCCTCACCCTTGGACGTGCCGCCGATTGACGGCAAAGACATTAAAGATCCGGAAAAGACCATCCGCATACCTGCATCCGACAGCGAACCGTTTACGGCGCTGGCATTTAAAGTGGCAACCGATCCGTATGTCGGCAAACTCTGCTTTTTCCGCGTGTATGCGGGCATGCTCAAAGCCGGTTCCTATGTGCTCAATACGAGTACGGGAAATAAAGAGCGCATTGGTCGCATTGTCCGCCTGCACGCCAACGAACGCGAGGATGTGGAGGAAGTGTATGCGGGTGAAATTGCGGCTGCCGTAGGCCTCAAAAATACCTTTACAGGTCATACGCTGACGGATCCCGCTCGTCCCTTGGTGCTAGAGAGTATTACGTTTCCGGAACCGGTCATTCAAATTGCAATTGAACCGAAAACCAAGCAAGACCAGGAGAAGATGGGCGTTGCGCTGCAAAAACTTGCGGAAGAAGATCCGACGTTTCGGGTAAGTACGAATGAAGAGACACTGCAGACACTGATTGCCGGCATGGGTGAGTTGCACTTGGAAATTATCGTGGACCGCATGAAGCGTGAATTTCAAGTTGAAGCGAATATCGGCGCGCCCCAAGTTGCGTACAAAGAAACCATCAAGCATGAAGCGGAAGGAGAGGGTAAGTACATCAAGCAGTCCGGTGGACGTGGTCAGTACGGTCACTGCTGGATTCGCGTGCAACCCCTGGATCCGGAAAGCGAGGAGCGGTTTGTTTTTCACGATGCAATCAAGGGAGGTACGATTCCCAAAGAGTATATTCCGGCGATTCAAAAAGGCGTGCGCGAAGCACTGGATCGGGGCGTTATCGCGGGGTATCCCATCATTGACGTGGAGGCAACGGTGTTTGATGGTTCATTTCATGAGGTGGACTCGTCTGAAGCCGCGTTTAAAGTTGCGGGATCCATGGCATTCCAAGATGCCGCGAAAAAAGCGGGAGCCGTATTGCTTGAGCCGGTCATGAAAGTGGAAGTTATCACACCCGAAATATCCATGGGTGATGTCATAGGCGATCTGAACGCCCGCCGCGGACAAATTCAGGAAATGAGCGATCGGGGTACCATGAAGGTTATTGACGCGATCGTGCCGCTTGCAGAAATGTTCGGCTACGCGACACAGATCCGCTCGCTGACCCAAGGGCGTGCAAGCTACAGTATGGAATTTTTAAAATATGCGGAAGTTCCAAAAAATGTAGCGGAAGGGATAGCGGGGAAAAAGTAAGTCTCTAGGTGCGTACAACGGCAAGAAAATACGCGCGAAACAGACGTGACCTATCAGCGTTTTATGACAACTTCATTGAAAGATATACTGGAATTAGCGAGAAAGACAGGCGATACGCTGATTGTGGCACATGCGGATGGTACGGCGAGTGTGCTGATGCCTCTTGCGACCTACCAAAAATTTATTGCAGATACGAGTGCACATGCGAATAAAAAAATGGCTGAAAATAGCATATATGAGGGAATGATCCTTGGGAAAAACCGGGAAAGCACCATAGCTCTTGACAATGAAGGGTATTATGGTACAATGGCGGGGTTGTCTGGTGTATCTACAGCGGGCATGCCACGGGAAGAAAAGCCAGAAATACCCTTTGAACCCGAACCTGAACCACAAAAAGAAGAAACCCTGGAAGATTATTTCTACATTGAGCCGGTTCAGTAAGATTTACAGAACATTTATTATTTGTTTAACAGGTTGTAATTGGCATAAAACCTCATGCATGAGGATTACAGCCGCCTTCTACACACATGGCAGAGAAATTTGAGAGAAGTAAGCCGCATATCAATATCGGCACGATCGGTCACGTGGACCATGGAAAGACCACGTTGACCGCGGCAATTTTGTCGGTCTTGGCTGCAGCGGGTAAAATCGCTCAATCCAAGAGCGTTGATCAAATTGACAACGCTCCGGAAGAAAAGGAGCGTGGTATTACCATTGCGACTTCGCATGTGGAATATGAGTCGGACAAACGCCACTACGCTCATGTGGATTGTCCCGGACATGCCGATTACATCAAAAACATGATTACGGGTGCCGCGCAAATGGACGGTGCCATTTTGGTTGTATCCGCAACAGACGGTCCCATGCCCCAGACGCGCGAGCATATTCTGCTTGCCCGCCAGGTAGGTGTGCCGTACATCGTGGTGTTTCTAAATAAAGTGGACATGGTGGACGATCCGGAACTGATTGATTTGGTGGAGGAAGAAGTCCGCGACCTCTTGAAGCAGTACGAGTTTCCAGGCGATACCACCCCAATTATCCGCGGAAGCGCATTGAAAGCGGTGGAAGATCCGAAGGGTGAAGCCGCCAAGCCGATTTTGGAACTTATTGATCAGGTTGATGCGTATATTCCGGTGCCCGAACGCGCGGTAAATTTGGACTTCTTAATGCCGATTGAAGACATTTTTTCCATTGAAGGTCGCGGTACCGTGGTTACCGGACGCATTGAACGCGGCGTGATCAACCTGAATGATGAAGTGGAGATTGTGGGTATTAAAGATACGAGCAAAACGGTCATTACCGGCATTGAAATGTTCAATAAGCAGTTGGATCGCGGTGAAGCGGGTGATAATGCGGGACTACTTTTGCGCGGTACCAAGAAAGATGATGTGGAGCGTGGTCAGGTGTTGGCGAAACCCGGAACCATTACGCCGCATACGGAATTTATCGCGAACGTTTATGTCTTAAAGAAAGAGGAAGGCGGACGCCACAAGCCATTCTTCAAGGGTTATAAGCCGCAGTTCTACTTCCGTACTACTGATGTTACAGGTGAAATTACCCTTCCGGAGGGAACGGAAATGGTTATGCCAGGCGATACGGTTGACTTGACCATCAAACTGATGGTGCCGATTGCTATGGAAGAAAAACTTCGCTTTGCTATTCGCGAAGGCGGCCATACGGTTGGCGCGGGCGTTGTTACCAAAGTTATTAAGTAATAAATCTCCGCCTCTCCCGATTTTTCGGGAGAGGCGGAGAGCGTATTTCGTACCTTATACAGCCATGACTGAAGTAAAAAAAAGAAAGGCAAGCGCGAAAATGAAAGAAGGGGTGCACCAGCGTATACGCATCAAAATCAAGGCGTTTGACCACAAGATTATTGACCAGTCAACGCGCACGATTATGGATACGGCGCAGCGCTCCGGAGCCAAAATTGCCGGTCCCATATTGCTGCCGACTGAAAAGAAAAAATACACGGTGTTGAAATCAACCTTTGTGCATAAAGATGCCCGCGAACAGTATGAAATGCGCACGCATAAGCGATTGATTGATATTTATGATCCGAGCGCGGCAACGGTTGATGCGCTCATGAATCTCAATCTGCCTGCGGGTGTTGATGTGGAAATAAAAATGTAAACTCCAATCGCCCTCTTGTGGAAGGCGCAACCCCGACGTTTTCGGGCAGTACGCTCTCACCAACACGGCGAATAAAAGGAAATTGACAACCAGGGATCCAATTCAGCACGAGAATAGCGCGGTTAGCGCACTGATAAGTATTTAAACGTTAAATATTTAAAAGGCTCCGTGTTGTCGGGGTTTTTTGTTACCTACACCTCTTTCCACCTGTGCAAAAAAAAACATGGGGAGAAATATGTGGAGGCAACGCTCCTCGCATGCCGCATCGCTGCATAATTTTCTGCAAGCTGTTGGTTAACAAACTCGTACATCGTTATGAAGATGCTTATAGGAACAAAACTGCGCATGACCCAAATCTATTCCCAGGAGGGGAAAGTGGTTCCGGTTACGATCGTAAAAGCTGATCCGTGTACCATAGTGCAGGTAAAAACCGAACCTACGGACGGTTATAATGCCGTACAGCTTGGCTATGGGGCAAAAAAATATGCGACCAAACCTATGGCAGGCCACACCAAGGGCAAAGGTCCTTATCGGCTTTTACGTGAGTTTCGTGTTGAGGATGTGGGAACTCTTAGTAGTTTAAAAATAGGTGATGCGTTGACCATCGCGCAATTTACCGAAGGAGATATGTTGGTGGTAGCGGGCATCTCAAAAGGCAAGGGGTTTCAGGGTGTCGTGAGGCGCCACGGTTTTGCCGGACAGCGTGCGACCCATGGCAATAAGGACCAGTTGCGTATGCCCGGATCCATTGGCTCAACGGACCCACAGCGCGTCTTTAAAGGTATGCGCATGGCAGGACATATGGGTGCGGATCGCGTAACGGTGCATAATTTGAAAGTCGCAAAAGTTGATACCCAGCTCAATGAGCTCTACATAGCTGGTGCGATTCCCGGAAGCAGAAACAGCATCATACTCGTAACAGCAAACGCCGCGTAATCTTATGGTGAAAGTTTCCGTATACAATCAGGAAGGAAAGTCTGTCGGAGAACTTGAACTCGCGCAAGATGTCTTTGCGGTTGAGATGCGTCCCCAGGCGATAGCCCAAGTCGTGCATGCGCAAGCTGCATCGGCACGCAAACCGTATGCGCATACAAAAGATCGTTCAGAGGTACGTGGTGGAGGAAAAAAGCCCTGGAAACAAAAAGGTACGGGACGTGCGCGACACGGATCCATTCGGTCGCCGCTTTGGGTTGGCGGAGGCATAACGTTCGGACCTACCAAGGAGCGTAACTATGCTAAAAAAATAAATAAAAAAGCGAGGCGCGCCGCGGTCAAAATGTGCCTTTCGGACAAGGTAAGAGGAAACAAGTTTATTGTTCTGGAATCATTGGGCGAACTCAAGAAGACGCGTGATCTGGAAAAGATGCTCATGAAACTGCCATCGGCGAAACATTCCACACTCTTGACGCTCGGAGTTGCTTCTCAAGACGTACTGCGCAGCGTACGCAATCTGGAGCATCTCGCGACCCTTCCGGCAAAAAGTTTAAATGTGGGAGATGTACTGAAGTATGAGTATCTCGTTACGACCAAAGAGGGTGTGGAAACTATGACGCAGGCACTTGCCAACATATAAGTATGGGTATTCTCAATGCACTCAAAAAAAATAAAAAGGAAGAGCATAAAACCGAAAAGCATCCGGTGGCTTCTGCTGTGGCGCAAGAGAAACAAGAATTGAAGGAATCCTCTGCAAAAAAAACTCCCGAAAAGAAATTGACTGCTATAAAAAATCGTGACGAGAAAGCTTTTTATGATGCCGGTGCGGTACTGGTCAAGCCCCTCGTATCGGAAAAAGGTTCTTATGTGGGAGAATTTAACCAGTATCTCTTTGAGGTGGTGGATGGGACAACGAAGATTGAAATAAAAAAAGCAATAGCACAAACTTTCGGTGTGACACCGATTAGGGTGCGCACGTTGCGCCGCAAGGGGAAGCGTGTCCGAACCGGTCGGGTTGCGGGTACGCAAAAGTTGAGAAAAAAAGCTCTAGTAACGCTGAAAAAAGGCGATCGCATTGAAGCGTACCAAGGTGTATAAAGCAAGTTATAACCTACAGCGTATCATCAAAACGTCTATAAAGAACCATCAGCAACCGAAAAATTCTATAACGTATGGCAATTCATATTTACAAACCTACCACTCCCGCACGACGCAAGACGAGCGTTGATAAGGCAACGGATACGACGAAAGGTGCAAAACCCCATAAACCTCTTTTGGTTGCCCTACCTAAAAAATCGGGAAGAAATAATCAAGGTAAGATAACAATACGGCACCGGGGAGGCGGCGCAAAGCGCAACTACCGCATTGTTGACTTTAAGCAGCAGAAGTTTTCTATACCCGGGAAAATCGTTTCGGTGGAGTATGATCCTAACCGCAACGCGCGCATCATGCTGGTGGTGTATCGGGATGGTGAAAAAGCGTATGCACTCGCGTATGAAGGCGCAAAAGCCGGTGCGCCGGTTCTGTCGGCAAAGGAAAAAATCGCGCCAAAAACCGGTAACCGCATGCCACTGGCTTTCATTCCGGTTGGCTTGCCGGTCCATAACGTTGAGCTGACCCAAGGGCGCGGCGGAGCCATTGTGCGTTCCGCGGGAACGAGCGCGCAGCTCATGGGGGTTGAAGGAAAATTTGCGCTGCTGAAACTTCCGTCGGGGGAGGTGCGGCAAGTTTACAAGGAGTGCCTCGCGACCATTGGCGTCGTCAGCAATCCGGAGTATAAAAATATTCGCTGGGGAAAAGCAGGGCGTACGCGCCTTCGAGGTGTACGGCCTACGGTACGCGGTAAAGCCATGAATCCGGTTGATCACCCGCATGGCGGGGGCGAAGGAAGTAATCCCATCGGTCTGAAGGGTCCAAAAACTCCATGGGGCAAATATGCGCTTGGCGTACGTACCCGCAAAAAGAAGAAGTATTCCCACCGTTATATTTTACAGCGTCGCAAGACGAAGAAGAAGCGATAGTACACCCTTGCTTCTTTCGCGAAGCTAACTTGAAAGAAAAACACTCAACCGATACTCCATACATTATATGTCACGATCACTCAAAAAAGGTCCTTACATAGACCATAAATTGCAACAAAAAATATTGGAAGTGAAACCAGGAGACAAAACGGTGGTGAAGACTTGGGCCCGCGCCGCAACCATTACGCCGGAGATGGTGGGAAAAACATTGGGCGTACATAATGGCAGACAGCATGTAGCCGTACTGGTGGTGGAAAATATGGTTGGTCACAAACTTGGGGAATTTGCACCCACGAGGAAATTCATCGGTCATGGAGGTAAAATGGCAAAATCACAAGAATCAGCGAAATAACACTTTATATACCCAATTACTCCTTAAAGATTAAAACGTAGTATGGAGGTTCGCGCAACATTACGCTATCTACGCATGTCACCGAAAAAAGTTCGGCTCATTGTGGATATGGTGCGGGGTATGGGAGCGGAAGCTGCAGTTACGCAGCTGCAGTTCTCACGAAAAGGAGCAAGTCATCCGTTGGAGAAGTTGCTGCGCTCGGCGCTTGCAAATGCAAAAAATAATTTCGGCTTTGAAAAAACTGATGACCTTTATATCAAGCATATTGCCGTTGACCAGGGACCGACGCTGAAGCGGTGGCGCGCGCGTGCCATGGGGAGAGCGGCGACTATACGCAAACGCACCTCGCACATTTCACTGGTATTGGAGGAAGCGCATGGCACCGCGCAGATGCGAAAGACGATGCCGGCTCCACAAGACGTCTCCACGCTACCCAAGGATAAAAAAAATTCAAAAACGCACGATGTTGCGCCCGCGCACGGAAATTTTCGGGAACGTACTGGCACTACTACAGGAAAATCTTCGGTGAAGCCAAAGACAGCGCCTCGGCACACCAGAGCGCACAAAGCGCGTTCATCTACCTAATTACGCACTTTTGTATGGGGCAAAAAGTTCATCCAATCATATTTCGCATCGGTACGACGAAGGAATGGCCATCGCGATGGTTTGCGGCGCAGGACACCTACCGTGCGTATTTGCGGCAAGACGTGGGGATTCGCAAGTTTCTCCAGAAAGAACTTGTACGGGCGGGTATCGCGGAGATCGGCATAGAGCGGTCCGCTAAAGAGGTCAAAATCACCATTAATGCCGCAAAACCCGGAATGATTATCGGCAGATCGGGAGCAGGTATTGAAGATATTAAGAAAAAAATGGAGCAAAAGTTTTTTCGTGGGTCACGGGTAGGATTGCAGCTGAATGTCAGCGAAATAAAGAATCCCTCGTTGAACGCGCGCGTCGTGGTACAAGATATTATTGCCGAGATTGAGAAGCGCGTGCCATTTCGGCGCGTGATGAAGCAAGCGGTTGGGCGTGTGGAGCGCGCAGGAGCGGAAGGTGTAAAAATAGTTGTCGCCGGACGCCTCAACGGAGCCGAAATTGCGCGCACGGAAAAACTGGTTGTAGGCAAAATACCTCTGCATACGCTGCGCGCGGATATTGATTATGCCCGGGGTGTGGCAAAAACCATTTTCGGCGCCATTGGCGTCAAAGTCTGGATATATAAAGGAGAAGTATTTAGAAAAAAAAAGAAAAACGCATAAAAATCCTCTACTATGCTTGCACCGAAAAAAATAAAACATAGAAAATGGCATAAAGGGAGAATCCGTGGATTGGCTACGCGCATGAATGCCGTGAGCTACGGCTCGTACGGACTCAAGGCCACAACCGCTTCCTGGGTTACCTCTCGGCAGATTGAGGCGGCACGTCGCGTAATGACGCGCTATACGAAACGTACCGGAAAAATTTGGATTCGCATCTTTCCCGATAAGCCGGTGACGGCGAAGGGCAATGAGATTCCCATGGGAGGCGGAAAAGGAGCGGTTGAGCACTACGTTGCGGTCGTTAAGCCCGGTTGTGTCATGTTTGAAATGGAGGGTGTTGAGGAAGGTCAGGCGCGTGAAGCGCTGGAACTCGCCGCGTATAAACTTCCGGTTAAGGCAAAATTTGTCATGAAACACTAAGCTATGAAGATGCAAGAATTAAAAACAAAAACCGTGCAGGAGCAAAGCAAACTGTTGCAAGAAACGCGTGAAGCGGTGCGTAGACTGCGTTTTGAAATTTCCGGACATGCGGGAAAAAAGAATCTGCGTGCTTTGCGCGATGCCAAAAAATTTATCGCGCAGCTACTTACCTTACAGAATGCGGATAAGCGCGCGAAAGCAAAATCATAGCGCATCCTAGAAGCTCCAACCTAATTCTTATAAGCTTTTTATGGCAACAACCACAACAACTACTTCAACCATCACAAAGCCACGTCCCCGCATCTTTACAGGAACGGTCGTCTCCGATACAATGCGCAAGACGCTTGTCGTGCGCGTGGATAGGGTGATTGTGCATCCGAAATACCAGAAGCGTTATACGAGTTCAAAAAAATACAAGGTGCATGATGAACATGAGTCGCATAAGGTAGGTGAGGTCGTGCGCTTTCAGGAATGTCGGCCTTTGAGCCGAGATAAACGTTGGCGGGTGATCGCCTCATAACCGTCGTACCGTACTATGATTCAAGAACGAGCCATTTTAGTATCAGCGGACAATAGCGGAGCAAAAAAACTTCGTTGTATTCGCGTGCTTGGCGGAGGAAGGAAACGCTACACGCGCCTGGGAGAGATGCTGACGGCTACGGTACGCGAAGCGCAGCCTCACTCAAGCGTCAAGAAAGGTGAAGTGGTACATGCGGTTCTGGTGCGCGCGCGCAAAGAAACACGGCGTCCGGACGGCTCGTATATTCGTTTTTCTGAAAATGCGGTTGTGATCGTAGATCCGAAAACCAAGGAACCGAAAGCGACGCGCATATTTGGTCCGATTGCCCGCGAGTTGCGCGCAGCGGGGTATATGAAAATTATTTCATTGGCTCCGGAAGTACTGTAACGCATAAGCTATGTTCAAGATTAAAAAAGGAGATATGGTGCGCATACGGCGCGGGAAAGACAAGGGAAAAACGGGAAAGGTCATTAAAGTCTTTCCGGAGAAGCTTGCCGTTGTCGTGGAAGGGCTGCAGATGCAGATCAAGCATGTGCGCAAGCGCAAAGAAGGCGAAAAGGGGCAGAAAATTCCCTATCCTATGCCAATCCCTTTCGCGGCTGTGAGCATCGTGTGCAGCCAGTGTCAACAACCGTCACGCATTGGCATCAAAGTGCTTGAGGACGGTAAAAAGCTGCGCACGTGCACAAAATGTAAAGCGGAATTTAAATAACCTATGCAGCATCAATCCATACAGCAGCGTTATGAAAAAGTGGCCGTGCCGAAACTCATGGAGATGTTTGGTTATGCCAATACCCTGGCGGTTCCCCGCATGACTAAGATCGTGCTGAACGTGGGAACGGGAAAGCATGTCAAAGACAAGGCGTTTACCGAACATGCTGAAAAAATACTCACGGCGATTACCGGACAGAAGCCGCTTACCACATTTGCGAAAAAAGCTATTGCAAACTTTAAGATACGCGCCGGACAGCCGGTTGGGCTTAAGGTAACACTTCGAGGAAAGCGCATGGATGATTTTTTGGAGAAGCTCATTAACGTTACACTTCCGCGAATTCGTGATTTTCACGGACTCTCAACAAAAGGTTTTGACAAAAAAGGAAATTATACCATGGGTTTCAAAGAACATACGGCGTTTCCCGAAATTACATCGGATGATATTGAACGCTTGCACGGACTTGAAGTTACACTGGTGATGAACACGCAGCATAAGCAAGAAGGGGAGGTATTGTTGCGCGCGCTCAACTTTCCTTTAAAGGCCACCTAATATCTCTCTATGGCAACAGAAGCACACAAAGTAAAATCGCTGCGGTCGCAGAAAAATCCAAAATACAGCACCCGCAAGCACAATAGATGCTGGCGCTGCGGCAGAAGATCCGGTTATATGCGGCAATTTGCCGTATGCCGTATTTGCTTCCGAGAACTTGCCAATAAAGGCGAAGTGCCGGGTATAAAAAAAGCAAGCTGGTAACGCCGCAAAGATTCTATTCTCTATTCTCTATTCTCGCTTATGCATACAGATCCACTCGCAGACATGCTCACCAGAATTCGCAACGCCTCCGCCGTTTATAAAGCCGAGGTGCGGATTCCCTATTCTAAAATGAAATTACACATTGCGCATATTCTGGAAAAAGAAGGATATGTCGCCGCGGTGCGCGTTGCGGAAAAGCCCGTTAACGATATCATTCTCGCACTGAAGTATGAAGGGAAAAAACGCGCGATTTCACACATACGGCGTGTGAGTAAACCGGGGAAGCGTTCCTACAGCGGAAAGAGCGACATCCCGAAAGTATTAAGCGGCTACGGCATTGCCATTATAACTACCTCTAAGGGTGTTATGACGAGTAATGAGGCGCGCAAAAAGGGCGTGGGAGGAGAAATTGTCTGCGAAGTATATTAATACTATGTCAAGAATCGGTAAACAACCTATCACACTTCCAACCGGCGTTACCGCGACCATTGCTGATGGCGGGGTTGAAATCAAGGGTCCCAAAGGCACGCTTCGTGAAAAGCTCCATTCGCATGTGCAAGTCGCGCACATAGACGATGGATTGCGGATTACCGTGGCAAACGTGCACGATGGACGGGATAAGGCGCTGTGGGGACTGTTTGGCAGCCTACTGCGCAATATGATTGTTGGTGTTATCACCGGCTATCAAAAACAGCTTGAAATAAACGGAGTAGGATACAAGGTCGCGCTCCAGGGAAAAAATTTGGTGCTGCATGTCGGCTATTCGCATCCGGTAACCTTTCCGCTTCCCGAGGGCATTACCGCAGGTATTGAAAAAAACGTTATTACGATTAACGGAATTGATAAGCAACTGGTCGGAGAAACAGCAGCGCGGATTCGCAAAATACGCAAGCCCGAGCCTTATAAAGGCAAAGGCATCAAGTATATGGATGAAGTACTGCGCAGAAAAGCCGGAAAAGCGGCAAAGACTGCCAAGTAAGTGTCAAGAAAATCCCGAAGAAAAAATCCAAATCCATACGCAAACATACACTCATATTCTACAAGCTATTTTATGAAACTCACGAAACATCAGGGAAGAATACGGCGTCATAAGCGCATACGTGCAACCGTACGCGGTACGGCGGATCGTCCGAGACTTTGTGTGTTCAGAGGATTGCGCTTTATAGAAGCGCAGATCATTGACGATGCGGCGGGAAAAACATTGTGTGCGGTTAGCAGCACAACCTTAACGGGAAAGAAAGGAACCAAAACCGAGCAAAGCGCGCAGGTAGGTAAGCAATTGGGCAAGATTGCGAAAGAAAAAGGGATAGATACGATTGTGTTTGACCGAGGTGGCTATGCTTATCATGGACGCGTCAAAGCATTAGCCGAAAGTGCGCGGGAAGCCGGATTGCAATTTTAAATATAGATTTTCATTAATGTATGGCTGAAGAAAAAAAACAATCACCGGAGCAAGGATCGCCGAAAAGAGAACATCGGCCTGAAAAGCGAGGTATAAGACGGGGGAGAAATCCACGGAAACCTCGTGAAGACGACGGTCTTGAGCAAAAGATCGTTGATCTTGCGCGCGTGACGCGGGTTATGCAGGGCGGTAAGCGTATGCGTTTTCGTGCTTGCGTGGCTGTTGGCGATGGTAAGGGCAAGATTGGCATCGGTATGGCCAAAGGAGCCGATATAACTCTAGCTATCCAGAAAGCGGTTACCAAGGCGAAGAAAACTATGGTGCGTATTCCCCTCAAGAATGAAACCCTGCCGCATGTGCTGGAGGCGCGATTTAAAGCGGCTCACATACTCTTAAAACCGGCGCCAAAGGGAACGGGTGTCAAAGCCGGAGGCGTCGTGCGCATTCTGTTGGAGCTTGGACATGTTCCGAACGCAAGCGCAAAAATTCTCGGTACGAGTAATAAAGTAACCAATGCGCGCGCTTTCATGAACAGCCTTGATCAGTTTATGCGCGGTTCACGCGGAGAAAAAACGGCTTCAACCGCAAAAAAAACAGGTACGGCGGCGAGCACAGCCTAGGCTAGCAGCATATTCCATTATATGACACTTCACTTACACCAACTTCCCAAGCTTTCAAGAAAATTCAAAAAGCGGCTCGGACGAGGCAATAGTTCGCATGGTAATTATAGCGGTCGTGGTATGAAAGGTCAGCGCGCGCGATCAGGCGGCAGATCAGGCTTGCTGTTGAAAGGTTTGAAAGCAAATATACAAAATATACCCAAAATCAAGGGCTTTACCAGTCTCCAAGAGAAGCCGTGGAGCGTTCGCATTGGGCACCTTGAAGCGTTGGTGCATGATGGCGCGCAGGTTACGCCGAGATTCCTCAACAAATGCGGACTTACGCAGCATACGCGGCGGGCGGTGAAGCTGGTCGCGGGCGGAACATTTACGAAAAAAATTACCCTTCAAGGCATTGCGGTAACGAAAAGCGTGAAAGAACTGATAGAAAAAAACGGAGGAAGCATTGCCAGCAAATAACCGACAACCTGCAACCCATCGTATTTTTTGGTTGCGGGTGGTCGCGTGAATTGCAAGTTAGTTTAGTATGTACACACTTACCGAAAAAATAGTACATATCTGGAAGCTCCGGGATTTGCGTAAGAATATTCTCTACGTACTTCTCATGCTGGTGATATTCCGCTTTGCGGCGCATATTCCGGTTCCCGGTATTGATCGCGAAGTCTTGCGGGAGTTTTTTGCCGGTAACCAATTCTTAGGACTTTTGAATATATTTTCGGGCGGAGGTATGGAGAATTTCTCCGTTGTAGCGCTGGGTATCGCACCGTTTATCACCTCATCCATCATCTTTCAGCTGCTCGCGATGGTGGTACCATCTCTTGAAGAGTTGTCAAAAGAAGGGGAATACGGCAGACAAAAAATTAACCAGTATACGCGCTGGCTCACCGTTCCGCTTGCCGCGTTGCAGGGGTATGGACTCATCGCAATTCTCCGAAATCAAACCAATGCCATGTTGGGAAATATCAGTGCGCTGCAGCTGGGAGGTATGCTCATCACCTTGACCGCGGGAACCATATTCCTCATGTGGATAGGGGAGCTCATATCCGGGAAGCACGTGGGGAACGGCATCTCCCTGCTCATTTTTGCCGGTATTGTTGCGTCGTTGCCCACCATCATACAGCGCAATATCGTAACGTTTGATCCGACGCGCCTGACCACCATGCTTATCTTTACCGTTATTGCGGTCATCACGGTCGTTGGTGTCGTGATTATCACCGAGGGACAGCGCAATGTGCCCGTATCCTACGCCAAGCGCGTGCGTGGCACGCGGATGTTCGGCGGCGTGGATACGCACCTTCCTCTGCGCGTCAATATGGCGGGGGTGATTCCCATTATCTTTGCCATATCACTCATACTCTTTCCGCCGATGATTGCGCAGTTTTTCCTGCGATCAACCACAACATGGGTTGCAGCACTCGCGGACAATATCATGGCGCTGTTCAACAACCAACTGATTTATGGCATACTCTATTTTGTTCTGGTGTTTGGTTTTACCTATTTCTATACGGCGGTTATTTTTCATCCCGATCAAATTGCGGAAAATCTGCAAAAACAAGGAGGTTTTATTCCGGGTATTCGTCCCGGAAAACCAACTGCGGATTATCTGGGCTATACCATCAATAGAATACTGCTTGCAGGTGCTTTATTTTTAGGGCTTATTGCCATCTTGCCGCTCATCACGCAGCGCATTACGGGAACGCAGGCTTTGGTGATTGGCGGTACCTCGTTGCTGATTGTGGTGAGCGTAGTTATTGAGACGGTCAAGCAGATACAATCGCAACTCACTATGCATGATTACGAGCGGATGTAAGCGCATGACCTGCATGGCAGATGGCACAATCAGCCGTTTGTTTTTTTACTCCGCTCTGCTATACTTGGATGACGGCATATGCGGCAAGGCAAGCACTGAAGAGCTTCATACACACGTTGCCTTATCAGTAAATCAGCGCTGCTAAGCTGTTTTTGTCATTCGTAATGCACAACGACATGTCTCTTCCCATCGCGTTATTTGTCTTTATCGCCAGCATTTTCTTTCTCGTCAAATCAGCCGACTACTTTACCACATACAGCGAAAAAGTAGGTCGGTTGATGCACATGCCCGCGTTTATTGTCGGTATTGTGATTGTTGCGGTTGGCACGTCGCTGCCTGAATTGGCAACCTCGCTTATGGCAGTTATGCAACAACATTCTGATATTGTGGTCGGCAATGTTGTGGGGAGCAATGTAACTAATATCCTTTTGGGTATTGGGTTTACCATGCTGGTAACACAGAAAATATTCAAAGCCGAGTGGAATATTTTTTTTGGAGATTACACGATGCTCATAGCGGGTATGGGACTTATCTACTTTGCGGCGCATGACGGTGTAATTACTTTCGCAGAGTCTTTGCTCTTTATTTCGGGGTATGTGGTATATCTCTTTTATGCGTATGGCGTCCATAAAACGAATCACGAAGTTGTGGTGCATGCAGTGCAAGTGCGCAAGCAGCTGGTTGCGGCATACTGGGCAGCGCTTCTCGCAAGCTTGGTGGTCATTTTTCTTTCTTCAAGATATACGATTCTTTCGGTTGTGGCGATCGCTCAAGCACTCCATATAGGTACGGAAGTGCTTGCGACCAGTGTCGTAGCGCTTGGTACGTCTTTTCCGGAAATATTTGTCGCTATCAGCGCGGCACGCAAAGGGAAGTTTGATCTGCTTGCAGGCGATATTATCGGTTCAAATATTTTTAATACCTATGTCATTATAGGTGTGAGCGGCATGGTTGGTACGCTCATTATTCCCGCGTCACTCATTGCTTTTGCCATTCCCTTTGCTATTTTTACAACCATTATGTACTGGGTTATATTGCAGGATCATAAAATATTGCCGTCCGAAGGCGCGATACTCACCCTACTCTACGTAGTGTTTATTGTAAAACTTTTTAACTGGTTCTAATGCCTATGGCATCATACCTGGTACTTTTTGGACCGCAAGGTTCGGGCAAGGGTACGCAAGCGGAGTATCTGGTTGCGGCGCTACGTGTATCGCGCATCGCGCCTGGCGATATCTTTCGGCGGGAAAAAGAAGCGGGAACGGATCTGGGAAAACTTGTGGCAGCATATACTGCTAGAGGAGAACTTGCGCCGTTAGACATTACCAACAGCTTGATGGAAAAGCGTCTGGGAGAAGCGGACTGCGTCCGTGGGTTTATTCTCGACGGCTATCCGAGAAATGTGCTGCAGGCCGATGCGCTTGACGGGATGCTGCGTACACTGGAAAAAACACTCTCACAGGTCTTTGAGATTTGGATATCGGACGACGAAGCGGTTGCGCGCATAGGCGGCAGGCGGGTGTGCGCGTGCGGAGCGAGTTATCACGTGGTGCATAACCCTCCAAAAAAAGAAGGTATCTGTGATAGTTGCGGCAAGCCGCTCTCCGTCAGGGACGACGATAAACCGGATGCAATCAAAAGGCGGTTGGAAATTTACCACCATGATACGGAGCCGCTCTTTGAGCGGTATCGTGCGAGGGGAATTTTTACCCGCATCAACGGTGAACAATCCATATCAAAGGTCAGGGAAGATATTTTTACCGCACTCACGACTGCTTCCTAGGGAGAGTGGCAAATTCCCGTTTATGGAAAGTCTATGATTACGTACAAAACTCCGCAGGAAATAAAAACATTGCAAGAAGGTGGAAAGCATCTTTCCGCTATTTTGGATATGGTGGTAGCTGCGGTAGCACCGGGCGTAACGACGCAAGAACTTGAAATAATCGCGGTACGGGAAATACACAAAGTGGGAGGAGAACCTTCTTTTAAAGGTTATAAAAGCCATGATGACGAAGTGCCGTTTCCCACCGCGCTCTGCACCTCCATAAATGAAGCGGTGGTGCATGGTCCGGCAATTCCCGGAAAAACGTTGCGCAAAGGCAATATCATTGGCATTGATATCGGTATGCGCTGGCCAATGGGGAAAAAAGGAATGAAGTCACTCTACACTGACATGGCGCGTACGGTTCCGGTTGGCGCTATTCCAAAAAAAACACAAGAACTGCTCCAGGTGACCAAAGCATCGCTTGCTGCAGGGATTGCCGCGGCAAAGATTGGCGGGAACATCGGGGATATTTCAGCAGCTATTGAAGCGGTGATTACGCCGCATGGCTTTGGCATCATTCGGGACTTGGCTGGACATGGCGTCGGGTACGCGGTACACGAGGATCCGCGTATTCCTAATTACTTTGATCGGCGTTTCGCGGAAATTCCTTTAAAAAAAGGAATGGTCTTAGCGCTTGAACCCATGGTGGCGCTTGGTGATTATCATCTCAACGTTCTGGATGATGCCTGGACCATTGTAACGGCGGATCGTAGTCTGGCGGCGCATTTTGAGCATACGATTGCGGTGGGAAAAAACGGCGGAGAAATTCTCACCATATGAAATACCTGGGGATTGATTATGGCACCAAACGGATAGGACTTGCGATAGGTGATGATATGACCAAACTCGCACTGCCTCTCACCACACTTACTTCCCAGTCGGAAAAAGATGCGCTTGCCGCAATTACCCGCATCATCATGGAGGAGCATATAGGAAAAGCCGTGGTAGGCAAGCCCACAACCAAAGAAGGGAAATTTCGTTCCATAACCAAACACGCTGAAACATTTTGCAAAAAGTTGTACCTGCACGCCGGTATCCAGGTTGTTTTTTTTGATGAACGGCTGACGAGCAAAGCCGCGGACGCACTGATACGGGAGAGAAGTCAACAGGGCGCGGGACGCGACGAACTTGCTGCCATGGTCATTTTACAGAATTATCTTGACTGGCAACTCAATACGGGAGTCTAGCTCTAAACCTGCCCACAGGTTTTGGCGCACTACAACATGCACTCTTCATACCAAAATGACTGCGTTGCGCACGGACATTTTTGATCGTTGGCATGTGTTTGGAATGTAGAAATTCGCTGTAGGATTTTTTCATGTATGCCCTCCTATCTCACTACCAATACTATTGTTTTGCGCCACGACACTTTTCGCGAGAAAGATCGGCGTGTGTTGTTGTATACGGAAACACGGGGTAAAATGGAGGCGGTGGCGCGCAGCGCGCTTGCGGTGTGCAGCAAATTGGCGGGGCATATTGAACCCTTAAGCCTTGTGCGTGTCATGATTGCGCAGGGCCGCGTGTTTGACCACATAGCGGGCGCGGTACTCGTGAATCCGTTCAAATACCTGCGCCGCAATTTTCGGGCCTACACGTGCGCGTCGTTTATCTGCGAGGCAACATATCGCTTGATCAAACCCGAAGAACCCGATGGATATATCTATCATGAACTCACCGATGCGTTGCATAAACTGAATACATCTTTGCATGCGGCGTCAACTGACGACTTCTGGTGGCGAACACCCGAAGGAGGCATCGCTCTTGTCTATATATGGCGTCTTTTGGCGCAGCTGGGCTACAAGCCGGAATTGACGTATTGTATAATCTGCAAAACCGCGAAAGACTCGGCATACTTTGATTGCGATCATGGGGGTTATGTGTGTGACGTTTGCGCACGTACGGTTATATCCCGCGCGCGCTATGCTTTGCCAAATCCCGCGCGCACACTGCTGCAGGAGTTGTTTGCACATGATATGCAACCGAACATTGACGCCCAAACACTCAAGCAATGCGTGGCGGTGATTGTGCAACACTTGCTCTACCATACGGAAAAACCTCTGTACAGTACCACGTCTTTTCGGTATAGTACTAACTTGTTCTAGCAAAAACAAGTAGACGATCTTTTCATAAACCTTGTATACGGAAAGGGATGGTTATGTCGCCGCACACAACAAAATTTGAACAGTGGCTATATGACACGGAAGCGCTCAAGAAAGGGCATTTTGCTCTCACGCCAAAAGATGGTATCGGTCAGGTGCATTCTGACCTATACTTCAACAAAAAATTTATTTTGGAAGACGATGCCGCAAGAGCGTATATTGCGGTGAGCATGGCGAAGCGTATAAAATGGGAGCTTGCAAAACGCTTTTTTATGACCGTACGGTTGACGCGGTGGTTGGCATTGAAAGCGGATCCCTCTTGTTGGGAAATGAAGTTCGACGGGAACTGGAGTATGTGTTCGGCTACCCCATACGTTATGTGGAAGCGCGTAAGCGTGACTCCAGCAAAGCTCGCAGTGATTTTGTCCTGCCAAGCGGCATGTACCGCGCGCGTGTTTGGATTGTGGAAGATGTTGGATCATCGGCAAAGGCGGCAACGCATGGCGTGTGATGCAAGAAGTGCAAAAGAACTCTGGTGAGGGTACTTGGGGGTGATCTATCTCTTTAACCGAGGCGTGGTTACCTCCAAGCAACTCGGTGTGCTGGTTGCGTCGCTCGTGAGAAGAAAAATCGCAATGTTTTCCGCTGACCCGAAGATACATCCTCATCTGCGCAAATGCCGCCAATGTTGGGAAGGTGTGCCAATTGACACAGAACTAGGTCACGGGAAGAAGTGGCTCGCGGAAGCTATAGCTGCCGGTACAACGTTTCAAACCATGTCTCTCTAGCATACCCTCCGAACCTTAGTAACGGCATCTCGCCCGAGAGCCTTTTTTTATCCCCTATAAAACCCTTTAGGTCAAATATACGACATCGTAGACGCATTTTTGTTATCAGGAACTGTGCCGTAGGGATTTGCGATGGTTCATTTTTTGCATAGGGACGCTTCTTATTGCAAAACTCCCTAATCTACGCTATGATTTCTCCTGTATGTTGCGCACACACACGAACGGAGAGCTCACCAAAAAACATATTAAAAAGATCGTTATCCTGACCGGCTGGGTACACCGCCGACGCGACCACGGCAGTCTTATTTTTATTGACCTGCGTGATCGTTATGGGCTTACCCAATGCACCTTTGATCCCGAAAAAGATAAGGCTTCCTGGCAAGCGGCGGATGTTTTGCGCCCCGAGGACGTGGTCAAAATTGAAGGTGTGGTTGTGGCAAGACCCGCAGAAATGGTCAATAAAAAATTGGCAACGGGGGAAATTGAAGTGGAGGGAACGGCAATTGAAGTATTGAGTAAGTCGGCAACGCCGCCCTTTGAGATTAAGGCGGAACACGAACTGCAAAAACCGGTAAATGAAGACCTGCGTTTGCAATATCGGTATCTGGATATGCGCCAGCCGCACATGCAGACAAATTTACGCCGCCGCCATGAGATGGTGAAAGTAATGCGTGATTATTTCCACGAGGAAGGTTTTTTGGAAATTGAGACGCCGATACTCATCAAGGGTACGCCAGAGGGGTCGCGCGAATATATCGTACCCTCGCGCCTTCATCGGGGGAAGGTGTATGTATTGCCGCAAAGTCCCCAGCAGTTGAAACAGCTGTGCATGGTTGGTGGATTGGACAAGTATTTTCAGATCGCGCGCTGTTTTCGCGATGAAGACTTGCGCGCGGATCGCCAGCCGGAATTTACACAGCTTGATATTGAAATGAGCTTCTGCGAAGAAGAGGACATCCGGCAGATCGTAGAAAAACTGCTCATCAAGTTAAGTACAAAATTTTTACCGCATAAGAAAATTGCCGCGGTGCCTTTCACGCGCCTCACCTGGCATGAAGCGATGTTGAAATATGGATCGGACAAACCGGACTTGCGTTTTGATCTGGAGATCGTGGACGTAAGCGATATCGTGCGGGGTTCGGGGTTTACCGTTTTTTCTCATGCGCTTGCCAACAAAGGAGTAGTGCGCGCACTCACTATTGCCGATGGCGCGAAATTTTCCCGCAAAGAAATTGATGAGCTGGCAGAAGCGGCAAAGATACACGGCGCGAAGGGGTTGGCGTATATCATCGTTGCAGACGAGCTCAAATCACCCATAGTGAAGTTTCTTACTGATGTGGAACAGCAATCTCTACTCAAAGCAACGGGTGCAAAAAAAGGCGATATTATTTTCTTTGGTGCTGATGGCGAAACGGTTGTTGCGGAAAGCTTGGGGGCAGTGCGTTTGGCGTGTGCCGATAAACTGGGGCTACGCGATCCGAACCTGCTTGCGTATGCGTGGATAACGAATTTTCCGCTGTTTGTGAGGGGTGAAGAAACGGGGGAAATTGCCTCGGCGCACCATCCGTTTACCCGTCCACGGGATGAAGACCTGCCACTATTGGATATGGATCCGTTGCGCGTACTCGCTCAGCAGTCGGACATCGTATTGAATGGCGTTGAGTTGGGAGGTGGTGGTATGCGCATCCACCAGGGAGATTTACAGGCGAAACAATTTGAAATTTTAGGCATATCTTCTGCACAGGCGCAAGCGCGATTTGGACATTTATTGGAGGCATTTCGCTACGGCGTCCCCCCGCATGGCGGTACGGCCTTAGGCATTGATCGGCTGGTCATGCTATTCCAGGAAGCGACGTCGGTACGCGACGTGATCGCCTTCCCGAAAAATAGCCGTGCGGAAGATACGATGTTGGGAGCTCCGTCCGACCCTGATCCCACAACGGTAAAGGAATTAGGGATTTCTCTACTCAAGAAGAAGATCAATGCATAAGGAAAAATTACCCGGAGACACCTACAAGCATTACCTGGGCAAACACTACGAAGTGTTAGGCGTGGTTAAACACCGTGAAACACTCGAAGATATGGTGATCTATAAATCATGGTATGGTGCAGGACAAATCTGGACTCGGCCATCACCTGTGTTTTTGGAAGAAGTTGCAGTTGAGGGAAAGCACATACCGCGATTTCTCTATATTTCCGCAAAGAAGCGGTGCGCTGTTGAATTTTTATGACCGTCATGCAAAAATCTTTTGAACTCCACCTTGAGCCGTTTGATGGTCCGATGGCCCTGCTCTTACAGCTTATCCAGGGAGAAAAAATGGACATCACCACGATTGCGCTCGCGCAAGTGACCGAACGGTATCTCAAAGAAATAGAAAAAGTTGCAGAAACCTATCCGGAACTCTTGGCGGATTTTTTGGTGGTTGCCACGCGTCTGGTGTATCTTAAATCACAGGCGTTATTGCCCTATTTAACCTGGGAGGAAGATGAAGCGGATCTTGAGGCTCAGCTCAAGATGTACAAACTCTACTTTGAAGCGGCAAAAAAACTGTACAAGCGCATTTCGCGAAAAACATTTGCACATTTTCGGGGAATACAAACTACAACGCTTGAAGTGCGTTTTGCGCCACCCGCGTCTGTAACCACAAAAAAACTTGCGGACATCTACCACGCGCTCCTGCAACGCCAGCCGAAACTCACCCTGTTACCTCAACAGGTAATTTTACGCACGATCCATATTCACGAGAAAATAGCGGAAATAAAAAAACATGTCATGGAAAAAGCAAGCGTTGCTTTTGAGGAAATACTGAAAGACCGCCGGGATACACTGGAGTTGGTTGTGAGTTTTTTGGCGCTGTTGGAGCTGGTCAAGCAACGGATGGTGCGCGTCCAACAGGGAGGTAATTTTACCTCCATTACCATCGTGAAGATGTAGCATCGTTCTCTTCCAGCATTTTATATTCTCACCTCCATTCTATGAGCCTTATTTCCCAAATTGAAAGTATGCTCTTTGCTTCAGCAAAGCCTCTTACGGTCGCACAGCTGGCTTCTGCGTGCGCTAGGGATAAACAAGAGGTGCAGGAGGCTCTTGCTTTACTCAAAGAAAAATATGCGGCACAAGATAGCGGTCTCGTGCTCTTGGAAACCGACACGCAGGTGCAACTGGCAAGCACTCCCCGAAATGCGAATCTTGTCAAGAAGTTCCTGAAAGAGGAGCTGACTGGAGAATTCACCCGACCGTCGCTTGAAACGCTGACCGTAGTTGCGTACCGCGGGCCGATTACCAAAGCGGCGATAGAAGAAATTCGCGGTGTCAATTGCGGAATGATTTTGCGTAGCTTGCTTATGCGCGGACTGATAGAGGAAGAAAAGGACGAGCAGGGGAACATCGTATATCGCATCACAACAGAATTTTTGCGCTATCTTGGCGTTGCGCATACACGCGAACTTCCGGATTACACACAACTGCATGCCGCACACGCAGCGCAGGAACTTGAGGATGCAACCGCTGTGCAATAATATATTCACTACACCTACCTGGCATACACTAAACTCCAAGATACATGTTTGAACTCTTTCTTCCTTTTCTCGCATTGATGTGGCGCTCCTGGCAAGAAAACATCTCAGTGATTCCCGCGCAAATCCAAATTGCAACCCAACCCGCACCTCGCGTGCGGGTGCTTGATGTCGAAACAACGGCATGGGCGCAAGGCGTGTATGACATGGAAAACGACACGTGGTCCTTGGAGCGCCGCAGTGATGAGCCGCGTCCTATTGCAAGTATCACCAAACTCATGGCCGTCCTCACGGTACTCTCCTATAATCCGGATTTGTCTGTGCGCATTGCATTTACCGGTGACGACATAGTTGCCGGTGGGCGCATCTATTTCGGCTCTGGCGAACAACTCTCAAGGGAGGAGTTGTTGGAGGCATCGCTGGTTGCATCAGATAATTCCGCCATCACGCTACTAGCGAGATCGGTTGAGCCGCACCGAGATGCTTTTGTGGCACGCATGAATGCGGTTGCGGAAAACTTGGGCATGGTTACGGCACATTTTACCGATCCTACGGGATTGGATCCCGCCAATATCGCTTCAGTCAGAGATATCGGAAAACTCTATGGTGAGGTGTTGCGGCATAATGAGCTCTTGGCCATATTGCGCAAACCTGAAACAACGCTCACCGTACTCAATACCGGAAGGCAAGAACATCTGCTCGCGACCGACTGGCTTACGGACAGTTTTTTACAGGAAGATCCCTATACGTTCATGGGTGGCAAAACCGGCTATCTGGATGAAGCGGGATATTGCCTCGTGTCCGCGGTTACCAGCGGCGATCATACTCAACCCATAATCGCGATTGTATTGGGAAGCGAATCAAAAGAGTCGCGCATGCAAGAGGTGAAGAGTCTCTTGTGGACGGCACTCACGTATGGCGTTGAAGCAATACGGTAAATACAGTATACTGGAACTATGCGGTAGGGAGTGAGCAGTTCTGGTGCATGCCGTGAACATACACCTCTTTCACGCATGACGATATCCCGAACCGCGTACTGTCGGCTGCGAACCTCCACTACTATGCATCTACCACCCGAACTCTCCGTTTTCCTGCTCTCCATGCTACCCCTGACCGAATTGCGCGGAGCGCTTCCGCTTGCGCTCACGTACTATCATATGCCGGTAGTACGCGCGATCGCACTGACTGTTTTCGGGAATATTATTCCAGGGGTTGTGCTGCTCTATGTGCTTGATCCGGTGTCGCGGTTGTTGCGGAAAAAATCTCGTCTTTGCAACCGGCTCTTGCCCTGGCTTTTTGCGCGTACGAGAAACAAGTTTACGCAAAAATATGAACGCTGGGGAGAAGCGGCACTTGCGGTATTTGTCGCAATTCCCTTGCCCGTAACCGGAGCGTGGACGGGTGCGGTAGCCGCGTATCTTTTTGATATTCCACGGTATCGCGCCGTACTTTCGTTGCTTGTAGGTTTGTGCATATCAGGCGGCATTGTCGCGGGGGTAACACTCGGCATATTTCATCTCATTTCTTTATGAAGCAACCGTATGCCTAAAACAATTATTGCGAACTGGAAAATGAGTTTATCACTCAAGGAGAGCGTGGACCTTGCAAAAAAACTTTCCCGAGATCTCCGCAGTATTACGGGACACGCGGTGGTACTCTGCCCTTCCTTTCCGGCGCTTCTTCCCGTTGGGCAGGTACTTGCAGGGAGTAAAATCGCCCTGGGGGCCCAAGATATGTTTTGGGAGACGCACGGGGCGTATACGGGAGAGGTGGCGGCAGGGATGCTGCAAGAGGTCGGCTGTACGCATGTGATTATCGGTCATTCAGAAAGAAGAAATATCGCGGGAGAAACGGACGCGATGGTGCGTAAAAAGGTTGCGGCGGCAATTGCGGCGGGACTTACGCCAATTCTCTGTGTCGGAGAAAAGTTTCAGGAGCGGCAGGAGGGATTGAAGGATCACGTGATTGCGGAACAGGTGCGGAGCGCTTTGGAGGGTATTGCCATTTCTTCCGCCGCAAAACTTTACATCGCGTATGAACCGGTCTGGGTCATAGGATCGGGGCAGGCGGTGGAACCGGAGGAAGCGCAGTACACCGCCGAAGTGATTCGGCAGGTTGCGGTTGATCTGTTTACGGAGTATAATTCGGCATCCGCTATCCGGGTGCTCTATGGAGGAAGCGTTGATGCGGCGAACATCACCTCATTCTTGCGGCAGCCCGATGTTCATGGCGTCTTAGTGGGCGGCGCCAGCCTCAAAGCGGAAACATTTTCCTCCATGATCCAAGCTCTCGTCTAACTCCTCGCTACGCGCAAACGCATACTTGTTAAGAGTTGTTTACCATGCCTTACGATATTCTTGCATTAGTTATCATGATCGCCGGTGTCATACTGGTTGGAGCGGTTGTTATACGTAAATTTCCCGATCTCGTTTCACTGGATGTGGAACGTATGCCACAAGAGCGGCAGAGGCGCACCAAAAAGCGTATTTTAACAGAACGGCTTGAGCGTGGCATGCTGGAAAAGTTCGGAGCTCTCGGAAACTTATTGCGTCCCATTTGGCACGCGATCAAAAAATCGTTTTATGATCGGTATGAAAAGATTGTGCGCATTGAACGAGTGCGCCGCCATGAACGTACGCGCGTGAAAATGGAGCCGAAGTCTACCGAACAAGTGCGGGACAAGGTACACAATCTTTTGGATAAAGCGCAAGCGTATACACAGCAGGATGATTTTGAAAAAGCCGAGGACTCCTATGTGGAAGCGCTGGGTATAGACGGGACGCTCCTTGAAGCGTATCGCGGGCTTGGCGCAGTGTATGAAGCGCGCAAAGACTATGAGTTGGCGAAGCAAACATATCTCCACATCATTAAACTGGCGCGAGGAACGGATCCGGGAGCATATTTTCACCTTGGGGAAGTGCAGCAGAAAATGGGCAATTTCTCTGAAGCCAAAGAGGATTTGGAAAAGGTGGTGGATGTGGAGCAGTATCACACACGCGCGCTTGCCGATTTGGCGGATGTCTGCGGTAAACTGGGTGAACATGCATTGCGCAAAAAGTATCTGCAACAGGTGGTTGCACTTGAACCGCACAACCCGCATTATCTTGACGAGCTGGCGGAAATCAGTATACTGGTAGGGGATTTTGCGGAAGCGCAAAAAGCGTATGAACGGCTGGAAGAGGTGAATCCGGAAAATCAAAAACTTGCAGAACTGGCACAGAGAATTCATGAAATGCAAAAGTAGTAAATCATCGTAGTATCATGCCGTCGTAGCTCAGTTGGTAGAGCGCATCCATGGTAAGGATGAGGTCTCGGGTTCAACCCCCGACGACGGCTCCAGGGTCGGTACTCAAGCGGTCAACGAGAGCAGACTGTAAATCTGCTGGCATACGCCTTCGCAGGTTCGAATCCTGCCCGGCCCACCACTACAAAACAAGACGGCTTTTTCAAAGCCAGAAGGTGGGCGACGCTCTGCGTCGCCCATAAAAAAGTCGGTCAATTTTCCGAAAGTCAGATTTTGGTTTGCGGCTTTATAAGCACGTTCGAAACTATTTTAGCAAAAATTATTATGTATGCATCGCTTGAGAAACTTATAGAAAAACTCAAAACCTCACCAAGGGTGAAAGGCATTTTTTCTACTGGTACAACTGCAACAAGAATGAATCCATCAAGCGATATTGATCTTATAGTTGTATTGGACAAGAATACTGAAAATATCAAATCGGTTTATACGAGTTTGTTAAAAGGACAGGCATTATGAAAAAACAGGTTGTCGTCATTCACGGAGGAACAAGTTTTAAGACATACGAGGATTACATCTCGTATCTTAAGAACAAGAAAATAAGTATTGAAAAACTGCGACTGCGCAAAGAATGGAAAGATACATTGCCATCGGAACTTGGTGATGATTATGAAATTCTCGTACCGCGCATGCCCAATGGCATGAACGCGCACTACGAGGAATGGAAACTTTGGTTTGAGAGAATAGCTAACTTACTCAACGACAATGTTGTGCTCGTTGGACATTCTCTTGGCGGAATTTTTCTCGCGAAGTATCTTTCCGAAAATATTTTCCCAAAAAGAGTTATAGCCACTATGCTTGTAGCGCCTCCTTTTGATGACGGAGGTGAACTTGAGAGCGGAGAGTCGCTTGCGGATTTTGCCCTACCTTCATCGTTGGCAAAATTTACAGAGCAAAGCGGTAAAATCTATTTAATACACAGTAAAGACGATCCGGTTGTTCCATTTACGCACCTGAAGAAATACCAACAAGCTTTACCCAACGCGGAAACGGTTGTTTTTGAGCATAGAGAGCACTTCAATCAAGAAACGTTTCCCGAAATCATAGCATTGATTAAATCAATAGGGTGGCATGGTAATAATTAACAAAAAAAGCCCCTCTTCCTTTTAAAAATAGCGCCGCGTGAAATACGAAGAACTTTTTTTGCCATAATTTCAATAAAACGCTATACTTATATTTATGACGACGGTCATTTTTATCACCGGCATACTGAATATCTTGGGCGTGTTGCTACTATTTTTTTCCTGCCGATGTATCGGAGGAAACTATGCGGCGCGTGCTATGCAATGGTCGTGGTTTCGCTGGTTCTATAAATATCACTGCTGGTACTGGTGGCTGTTTTTCGGGTCGGTTGCGGTGCATGCCGTACTGGCTTTATATGTCTTTGGTACGCCTTTTTAGTCATTGATCCTGTAAAATATTTGCAAAGCAAAATAACGGTTTTACCGTATTTCACTAGGATTGACGCACGGGAAAATTTTATGTATACTGTGTCGGTAGGGGAAACCTGCCGATGTTTTTATCTCACGGTTTTTTATTGATGCCGGGATAGCTCAGTGGTAGAGCAACGGTTTTGTAAACCGTGGGTCGCAGGTTCAAATCCTGTTCCCGGCTCCATATAGAACAATTAACATGTGACCATTGACCGTTAATTCGTAACCGGTGTCATCGTTAGAGTTACCGTCATCGTCATTGAAACGTATGTCCCAAGACAATCTCATGAAGCTTGAGTGTACCGTGTGCAAGAACATCAACTATTTTTCCCGCAAGAACAAAAAAAAGCTCAAAGATCGTATTGAGCTCAAAAAGCATTGCGCTGCCTGCGGGAAGCACACCTTGCACAAGGAAACGAAATAACGATACGATACTTGCACAACGATCCGGGTTCAAGGGGGTGTCGGTTAATGGTAAACCACGGGTCTCCAAAACCCGAACTGGGGGTTCGATTCCCTCCACCCCTGCCAAGAACACAGGAGCCGAGCTTATTGCTCGGTTTGTGTGTTCTAATACCATCCAGCGCGCTTTGCACCTATTCGGTGATCAGCCGATCTTTTAATCCGTCCTGGCGTTCCTCAAATTTTTTGTCAACGTATGCAATCGGCGTAAGATCATCGGAAAGCGGCAACGACTTTTTTGACCCATAGCGTTTTATCCTCACGAAACTTATATGAAGCACACTGCTGCAATAGCAAAAACTGAAGACTTAAGTAAAAGCACAATAATGCAACTGGCACTTTGTGCCGGGTTAGCATTCTATGGGATTGTTTTTTTATGGAATTTTTTTGAGCGTGGTATTTTTGCTTTGGGAATTAACGCGAGTGTTTTCTTAGCGTTATGCTTATGGCTGTTTGTTTGGACGCTCCGTAAAAAAGGACGATATTCCCGTTCTGATTTTGCATGGATCATCCCGATCGCTTTGATTATGGCGAGCTACGCCTTTTATGACAACTTGTTCCTCAAAATGACCAATTTTCTCGTGCTGCCTATCAGCTTTGTCATCTTTTATAACCAAGCAGTCCTTCCGGACAAAAAAACCAAACCTTGGGATTTTGAGTTTATCCTCAAGGTCATCGGACGGTTGTTTTCTTTCTTTAAGGATATACGTGTCGTATGTTCAAGTTATGTCAATCTCATTCTTCCTGCAAGAAAAGCAAAGCAGCGTATTGCGGCAAGAATTCTCATGGGGCTCATCTTGTTTTTTGCACTCGCATTTACCATCGTTATTCCTCTTTTATCTGCAGCTGATACCATCTTTGCTGAAAAAATGCAGCATCTGTACCAGTTGATCAAGCAGTTCATTTCCCCGCTATGCATCTATAAACTCATTGCGCTCGCCGTTCTTTCTGTGGTACTTGCAGCAGTACTCCGTGCATGGAGTAGGGACTTTCATTATAAGGAAAAAGAAAAACAGAACACCAATATCGATACCATTGTGTCGGGCATTGTTTTAGGAGGTATTTTGGTGCTGTACATACTTTTTTTATGGGTACAGGTGCATAGATTATGGGTTGGCACTCTGCCCTTTGATTTTAAGGAAACGGAAGATCTTGTTAAAAGCGGGTTCTGGCAGTTGTTGTTTTTATCATTGCTCAATATTGCTATCTACTTTTTTACCTATAGAAAGACCGTAGCACAGCTGCAAAAGCTATTAGGTGCATTCACCGTAACTTCATTATTGTTGCTTATTTCAGCAGGCTACCGCATGACTATGTATGTTACATACTACGGCTTCAGCTATGAGAAGTTTTTTGCTTCTTACGCGATTCTCTATTGCGCTGTTGTTTTCATCTGGCTTATATCGCGCCTCATGATGAAGCAAAGATCAGATATTTTAAAATTTCTTGCCTTTCTCTTTATTTGGATGTACGCGCTGGTAACCATTTTTCCGGTTGAACAAACTATCATGCGTACGAATATTGTGCTTGCACAGGGGGATGGGGCGCGTCTACGATTGTTCGAAATGACCATGTTATCACCGGATGTCCTTGGCTTGATACGGCAGTATCAGCAGCAAGGAAAACTCCGAGAGCCGGTTGGTTATTTAGCTCGCGAAGGCGAAGCAAAATCAAAGGAAGAGTTTGATTGGAATCCATGGATTGAACGGCAGGAAAAAGTGGTAGAGGATAAGAAATGGTACGAGTTGAACGTAATGAATATTCATTACCTGCAATAAAAGAAATAATAGAGCTTATTGTTGTCCCATGAGGTGCTGTTGCTCAATTGTCGGAAGCATAAAGGACGGCATGCACAATTATCGGGATTATTACACCAAAGAAAAAGAAAAAATTTTGCAGAGATATGAGCAGTATCTGTGGATAACTCAAACATCCAACCATCTTTACTCCATCCGCATACATTGAAATACGCTGATATCAGCTAAATATAAACACTCTTGACA
>PEYJ01000033.1 GCA_002774425.1 Parcubacteria group bacterium CG08_land_8_20_14_0_20_48_21
ACCCGACGAGCGAAACGACGCTCAACTGGACGATGAGTGATACCTCACATGCGGCAAAATACCATATTTATAAATGGATTGAGGGCGATGTGGAGCCCGCAACGCCGACATCGGTTGTGGATGGCGCGAATACACTGACGTATACCGATGGCATTCTCACCGGCGGCGCAACGTATCACTACAAGGTGCGGGCGGAAGGTCCTTTGGGTTTGCAGAGTGGCTTATCGGGAGAGCGGCAGGCAGCCGCAGCTTATTGCACACCAACAACTCCCGATGCGGTTGCGGTTGTGGCAGCGTGCAACGGAGGCGATCCTACCGTTGCGCTAACCTGGGATCCGGACGCATTTTGGGGAGCGCAATACGAAGTTACGCGCAATGGTTCGGTCGTTGCTACGGCAGCGAAAGCGGATGCGGTAACCACGCAAGTGTTGGAAGGGGAGGATTTTACCATCAAAAATGACAATAGCTTGCGGGTAAAAAATATAACCATAGACGGAAAATCGGTTAAGCGCATCGGCTATGGCATGTGGTATAATTCTAATGATCTCAATACCAATACATATGGATCGTATCACGAGTATACTTTTGCGCCAAAAACCGGACCGTACGAATTTACGGTATACGCGCGGAGTTTAGGGAGTGTGGTGAATAAAAATCCGGCAATTACCGTTTTTCTCCAAAGCCAAGCAAATGAAAGTTCCATGCCGTATGTGTATGGAGAATCTTCCTCCCCACAGACAGTTGATACCATACCTTCTGCAATATGGGAACTCTATCGTACATCTGCTGTTGTGGCACACGGAATCTATAAGATCAATATCGCCTGCGGGCCTGTATATAATGGCAACTGCAAGTATAACAATGATAACAGTCAAAAAACATTTCTCTTTGACAAAATCAGCATTGCGCAGGCGAACTGGCAGGAAACCGAAACACTCCCATCCAATACCGCGTATACTTATGGCATCAAAACTATCGGCTTGACAGGTTCGAAGAGCGGCATAACCAATGCTTCGGAGATCATAACACCCGCGTGTACGCCTAATACCCCGAATATTTCCTCGGTAATCAGTGCGTGCAACGGTCCAAATACAAATATAACAGTGCAGTGGAGCGTTTCCCAATCCCAGCCGGGTGTTACCTATCAACTTTACCGCACGGATGCAGCCGATCCTCTGTTGACGGTTGCGGATGATGGTATCAACAATGAGCATACATATGTGGACGTTGCGGTTGGTCAAAACGTCTCTTATACGTACTATGTTAAGGCGATAGGTCCAGGAATTGCCGTAACGTCCCTCAACGCAAGCGCAACAACTCCCTGGTGCAACCCGGACTCTTTTACCATAGCCGCTCATGCAAGCTGCCGTTTGGACTACACGAATCAAGGGCCGCAAGTGGCATTATCTTGGGAAGATCCCCACAACGTGGTTTCGTACGATGTGTATCGCAGTGAGGTAGCAAGCTCATTTGATTATAATAACCCCCTTGCATCTGGATTACCCAACATAAGCGTTGCCTACACGGATACGACGGCTACGCTCGCGCTCACTACCGAATATGTGTATCAGGTGAAAGCGGTGAGTAACGCCGCGGACATTCTTTCAACGGAGAGCCCTTCCGCGACCACGCCCCGCAACTGCTCGCTTCCGCCGTCCGTAATGGAGGTTACCGCCAATCCGACGTGTGGCAGCGGAACCGACTATGGTACGACACTTACGGTTACCATACCGGATATAGCTGCAGTTGTGGATAATTACGAAGCGAACGCTTTATTTTATGCTTTCATGGTGCAGCGCTGCGATGCGGGAGGCACGTGCGTGCTACTGCCGTTTCCCAGCGGAAGCCCGTACCTTCCTTTCGCCTATCTCTCGCCAAGTGGCACAACCTATACGTTCACACTCATAAATTCCGCGGCAAACAATGGCGGCTTTACGAGCGAAGACGATGTGGTTGAGGGCATGACGTACGAGTATACGGTTATACCGATGAACACGTACGCGGGCGTTATTCCCGGCGCTTCCTACACGTCTGTATCGGCAACCGTGCCAACCTTAAGCTCTTGTGCCGGCGAGGATTTGGGCGATATCCTGCACGTTTCGTCGCAAATGTGCGTGAATGGCGTTGCAAAAGTTGAGACCGTGTGGAAAGATTTGATCGGAGTGGAGGACTATCAAGTGGTGCGTCATGAGAGTATGCAGAATACGCCGCTTGGAACAATAAGCGGTTCAGATGTGGATATACCGGATGGCACGTTACTTGGCTTTACGGACGGCAATCCTATCACCGATGACGCGCAATATGAGGTGCAAAGCATTCCGCCAGAAAAAACCTCAAACCCCTATCCTTACCTCGCGTTGCAAGCGTGTGACGCAAATTTTGACCAAAGCCATTTGTTTGGTCGATTGGGAACTCCAACGAGTCAGCTTGCTGCCGCTGAAAACTGTACCGCGGGAACGGGAAATCCCGCAATGAAGGTGTGGTGGTATGAGGCGGGAGGCGATAATCCAAGCCAGTACTACATGCTTTATAAAGAATGGTTTTCCGATCTTGACCAAAGTGCGCAAGGGTACTGCTACGATACCGCCGCAAAGGAATATAGTTCCCCGCGTACGGCGTGTGCGACCAATAGCGAATGTACCGGTATCAGCGGATATTGCAGGAAACTGCAGATGTTGAAATTTAGCAACGCACCCGCAACTTTTGATGATCCGTATATTGACGCCTCTCTTGTTGCAGGTGAGGTCTATACCTACAAAGTTGTCGGGTATCGGGTTGATGGCGCATCGCCATTTATTTTATGGGAAAGCGTGAGTGTTACCGCACCAACGTGTCTGCCCGCGCCCGATCCTTTTACTCTTCATACTATTTCTAAATCTTGTACGGGCGTTAATGAGAACACCGCGCAAGTAAAACTTGCCTG
>PEYJ01000004.1 GCA_002774425.1 Parcubacteria group bacterium CG08_land_8_20_14_0_20_48_21
CGGTAATCGCTATACCGAAGCCGTCTACCTTGCCGAATCCGGCAAAGGCAGATGGTACCATCACCAGCCGCTCATCTTTCCCGTAAGCCATCCCCTCAACACCACGTTATTCGCAAACGCCATTTCCGCGCTGGACTCCCGCGCGGGCGAGGCGATACAAAATGACAAAGCGTACGAATTGTCATTTTGGGCAAAGGGTACGGGCGATATGAGCATTGCCTTTTCGGGAGCACCCGCAGGCAGCGAATTTACCACGAACCTGCACCTTACTTCTGACTGGAAACGCTACACGCTAGGACCCGTGTTCGTAACCTGGGATAGCGAACCGAAAGAAACGCTGGACTTTGCAACAATGAACAATCTTTTCCTGCCTTTCTTTATTGACAACGTACAGCTTACTGAAGTAAAGGAAAACATCTACGTCATCGCGGGATCATGGAAAACTCCCGAAAGCTGCGACCAAACATCCGCGGGAGACCCGTGGCCGCAATACGCTTTGGGATGTGAGGCGTACACGGCGACCGGCGGCACCTATAATTTGAAGAGCTTCTCGGGACTCTGCCGCGAAGAGGCGATCGGCTGTGAAGCGATGATTGACACGCAGAATTCCAACAACCCCCTTGCCGAAGATTTTAATATCGGCGACGATGCGCGCGATGACGTACGCGTTCCCGCGGACAATGTAGTGTACATCATTAACGATCCGAATACGTATTGCAATACGGAGGGGCAAGGATGCCGTCTCTTGGGTGAGCCGCAGTTTGACCGCGAAAATACGCTTACCGGATTTGAGGCGACCTATTTGCGCGATGATCCGGATACATATGACCAATCGCTCTGCACGCAAGAAGTGCTGTGGTGCGAAGAGTATTTCTCGGACACCGGTCTTGCCTATTTCCGCGATCCCCTGCTCCACACTTGCGAATGGAAAGACGGCATCGGCGGCTACTCCGGCTGGTACAAGCGCGGCTCGGTTGCGGGCGCGCCCGATTGTCCCATGGCAAGCCACATCGGCTTCAACGGCCAAACGGTAACCCAGCCAGCGGGCGGCTGGGCTGGATTGTGTCCTGCGGACGAGTCCGGCTGCACGCAGTACGTGGATCCCATCAGCACGTTTAATCCCAACATCCTCCTTAACGGCGATTTTAATCAGGATACGGATAATAATGGCGTGCCGGATGGATGGGTCAATGACAATGGCATGATTGGTAACTTTGAGGCAGGTATACAAGGATCGCGCGCGGTGAAGGCGGAGGAGGCTACGCTTACTGCCATATACCAAAATATTTTGCTCGATCCGAATACGCTCTATGAACTTTCCGGATTTGTAAGAGATGGAGGTGATGGGAGTCGTCCCCGTCTTTACATTGACAATGCTATGACCGGCAGATGGGGAGTGTGCCAGGATAGCAAAGGAGCCGCCGCGGTTCTGAATGCAGGTGCGCCTGGTGCCGGTGCCGGTGCCGGTGGAGCTGATCGCTGTTTTTCAAGCAGTGAATGTACGGTACCGGGCGGCCAAGTCTGTATAGCGGGGATTTTAGGTATTGCGTGCAATGCTCATAGCGCGTGTGATACCAAGCCAGAGAGCGGTGATGGACGCTGTAATTTTCCCGTGTGTAATTACGCCGCTGTGCCCGATGTATGTGATGATGCCGCTGTCTGTCCATCCGGGCTTACATCTCCTGACGGATCAATGCTTGCTCAAAATGATGCAGGAGTGCCTTATGCTGACGAAGCCAGTACCTTTTTTGACCTTGATTATATTTCAAATCAGTTTCAGCGCTTTAGCGGCAGATTTCATTCGGGAAGAGGTGGAGTGGCAGAGGTATATTTTGGCGCAAATCATGGTGGCGAACCGGCTCACGGAACAGGTCATATTTTTGACAATGTGGAATTGCGCAAGGTCAATATTGATTATCTGATGCAAGACACCCTTGACGCAACCAGCTGCAACGGAGCAGTGGACTACGATAATGGCTGCATCTTACTCAATGCGGCGACACGGGGCGGAGCGCTCAACACGGTAACGTACGACCCTGACCACAATTTTAGTACCTCCGGCAGGCTGGGATCCGGTGCATCATGGGTAGTATGCAGTCAGGACAACAGCTACACCTCCGCGTGCGAAGCGAATACACTCGTAAAGGCGCGTCCCGACCGTTCTTGCGGTGAGTGGCTGTACTGCGAAACACTCTCTGAAGTGAAGGATGAAAACGGCATCATCACCAATCAGTGCTACGGTATCGGGCTGTGCAATCAGTTGGATGAAAATGGCAAGTGTGCCAGCGCGGTGCAAGAGGATACCGCTTCAGCAATCATCACCAATGTGGCGCAACTGGCGGATCTTACGGGGTATAGCGTACCGGGCTACAATGGCTTTCCGGGAGGCGGCAGTATAGCAGGCTATAAGCCGCTCAATGCAGCAGTGCAGCGGGGCAATGTGGGCTTAGTGCCGAATGGCGGGTTTGAATACTTTGATAATACCACGAAAAAACCCTACAGCTGGAGTGGTACGAAAAATAACTACGAGGTACTCAATAATCCACTGGATTTTGAACGCAACGGTTTCAAGCAGGCACCCGAGGGCAACAGCGTACTTAAAGTGAGCGGCGATGGGGATGTATTTTCCGAATCGCTGGATACGTTTGGCGGAACCTACTATCTGCAAGCAGACATCAACACCATTCAGGCGTTCGGCGATCTCACCCTTTCCGTGAGTGGGGAAGGTAATAAGATAACGGTGCCGGCCGGAATTGCGTGGCACAAGAAAATAGCGAAAGTATTACTGAAATCCGGTTCGGCGCGCGTTACGATACGCAACAGCCAAAAAGAGAGTACGATATTTATTGACGACGTGCGCCTGTTGCCCGTGTTAGACGAGGTCGGAGGCGTTCCGGATCCGGATCCGGAACGGCTGATCGGCTCAAGCTGCAGGTTGTACCCGACCTCTAACGCGCCCTCATGCTCGTACCATGATCAGGCGGGGAAAAATTATAAAGGTACCGCGGGCTACTGTTTGCAGTGGGATACCAAAAACACGAACGTTTGCCAGCTCTGGTGGCCGGTGGATACGATAAATGGCGATATCGGCACGCTCAACTTAAGTTACAATGGCCGCATACCCCTGTATTACTGCGTGGAATCGGACGATAGTGTTGTGTTGGCGCATGAGTGGAAAGGAGATATTTTCTTGGAGAATGATGAGGGGTCATCGTTGGGTTATTTGGATTTTGATCAGCTAAATATCAGCGAGGGGATGCAGGAATTTTTACGCAAAGAATCAATTGACCACATAGAACTTAAAGGCATTAACCAGGGCGGCCATGGTGCAGGATCCTGGTCGGCGGTGCTGGGCGGGGCGGTCAAAAAAGGCATAGATTCATGGTGTGATGGTGATGGGGGTTTTTCGTGGACGGGATGTTCTGACTGGTCATTTATTTATCGTAGGAAAGATATGACCAAAGAGTGCAGAGTTGCTGATTTCTGTACCGCACAAGATGGAGTACTTCCCGAAACGAAAAACAATGTGCAGGAGGTGCCGTTGGTGTACAACCCTGAAACTTTGAGCACCAACATCCGTGACTTGGCATACTGTAATCAAGACAGATTAACGCAAGATGTGAATGGAACGATAACAGACGAAATTCCTGACGGCAAGGTAGATTTTGATAAGGCAACCAAAAATCCGCTCTATGGAAAATATGATTGTATTGATTTTCTCAACGATGAGTGGGATGTCACACTAAACGACGACGGTGAAGATATGTGGCAAGTGATGGCGGTATTTGATAATTCAGATAGCCGCTACTTTAAAGGACTTGCCTATATCATAGGAGATGACAACAATGATTCAAGCGTGGAGCTTAAAGAAGTGCGCGTCTACGTTCATTCCCATGCATGTAACGTTTTATCCAAAGTAGTAACTTCAAGCGGCGAGGGCAAGCCTTGGTCGGCGCGCGTACGCAGTGGCGGCGGCTATACGATTAAGGGGCTAGCGGATCTCCAAAAGAGCGATCTCACGGTTCACAGTATCGTACAAGTAACATATGATTCCGATTATGCACCATTCGGCTCGGTCGTACCCCCGGCAATATCCATTGATCTACCGGACAATTGGGACGGCACAACGGATTTTGGAAGGCAACCTCTTGCGACATTGCCCCCCAATACGATAGATTTTTTGCCCCCCTATCAAGTGCGTGCCGGAAATCCCTATGACTGCACAGCACAAGACAAAGAGAACCCTTGCAATGATCTTATAGATAATGCCGTCGAGCGATTGCAGCAACTGTTTGTAAAGAGCTATGGCGCGTGGGAGTGGAAAGGCGCGTGCGCAAACCCCGGAAGTTTTGGTAAGACGTGTGCGGCCGGCGCTGACTGTGATAAGATTGTTGCCGGTGTACTGGAACCAGGATTATGTGAAGATTTTCGTTATAGATCCATAGATCCAAGCGTACAACCCAAACTCTATTGGATCCCGCCAACCGAGCAGTGTGTTATCAATAATATTCCGGTTGCAAGCCACGCGGATCCCGACAACCCCTATTGTGGCATACGTCCGCAAGCAATCATTATTAAAGTAAACGGCAAAGAAAATCCGGGAGACCTCGTGCCGGTCAATGTATCCGGCTACGTAACACTCACCTTCAATACCAATGTAGATCCGCAGCAATTGCCGATCAAGAGCTATGTCATTGACTGGGGCGACGGCAAGACGACCTCAATTTCCGGCTTGCAATCACTCCAAAAATCGGATCCCAATGATCCGGAAATATTCCAGCATTTCTATAGCTATTGGGATATTTTGGATAAAAAAAGTCAAGGAATTATTCCGGAAAATACGTGTGCCGCGGGTGTATGTAAGCTGAATCCAAAAATACGAATTTATGATAATTGGGGCTGGTGTACAGGTGCGGGGGATATGCCGGGATGCGGTTGGAATACTTTTGCCGGCGGTGTAGCCGTGAATGGCCTGCAATAAAAAATGAGGCAGGTAGCTTTCTCATAATGGGTGTATTGACACCTACGAATGATTTCGCTACACTGGTGTTACGTGAACAATTTACCAACCGCCAGTCGGGGAAGAGAGGTGTAAATCCTCCGCAGATCCGCTACGGTAATCGTCATCATGACGTAAGCCCGAATACCGAAGGTGGTTGCAATGAGTATACTCTTGCGAGATACAAGAGTCCTCCTTTGCCAAAACTCTCAAAGGTTTTATCACCATTGGCGAATGCGACGGCCCTTTCTCTCCTTGAGGAGGGTTTTTTGTTTGACATAAGGTGAGCAAAAATTACTCCATCTACCTCGTTGGTCCCAAAGCACTTACTACATCACCCTATCGTTATGCGCAACAGAAAATACATTATTCTTTTCCTTATCCCCATAGCCTTTTTTTGTCTGGCCGCTTCTCTCGTGTTTGCCGACACTTCAACTGCCATAGCATACTTACAACAACACCCGCAAGATGCATGGACAACGCAAGCACTAGTTGCCGCGGGAGCGGATACGGGAGATACGGCGTATTTGCAATCGTTTTCCGGTACCACGGCAACGGAGTACGCGAAACATATTTTAGCAATTGTTGCCCTAGGAGAGAATCCGTACAATTTTTTCGGAAGAGATTTGGTTTCCGGATTGCTCGGGATGGCGGACGGCACGCAACTGGGCAGTGCAGATCTGTTGAATGATGATTTCTGGGGGGTGCTGGCTTTGCGTGCCACCGGGTATACGATTGATGCGCAGGCAATACAGCAGAGCAAAAATTTTATTTTGGCGCATCAAAATACCGATGGCGGTTGGGGCTATGCGGTTGGGGGAGAGAGCGACACAAACGATACGGCTGCGGCAATCACCGCGCTTGTGGAAGCGGGGATGAGCGTGGATGATCCGGTAGTCCAAAACGCGCTTGCCTATGTGCAGGGGACGCAGAATACGGATGGGGGCTTCCCCTATACTCCAGGCGGTGAGTCTGACGGCGGGTCGGATGCTTGGGTATTATGGATGCTGCATAAGACGGGTATTACGGCAGGTGCGTGGTCTGCGGCAAACGGCGCAACCGTGAGAGATCATTTGGCATCACTGCAAACAGATGACGGCGGATTTAGATGGATGGCATCGGATGGCACGGCCTCGGTCAATATTACGGCACACGCGGTGATTGCGTTATCGGGCAAGAGTTTTCCTGTGGCGCATGCCGCGGCACAGGAAAATCCAACTTTTGCGGTGCGTATTGAAGGCAGTGACAAAACGGTATGTACTGTGCGTGTTTCCGGTCCGAGTGCGCTGGATGTCGTGCGGCACGCGGCATCCGCATGTGACTTTACGTATACCATTGAAAACACCTCGTTCGGACCATATCTTAAGCAAATTAATAATGATGCGGCGGAAGGGTTGAACGGCTGGATGTACTGGGTAAACTGGCAAAGTCCCGTTGTTGGCGCGGCTGACTATGCGCTGCAGACGGATGATGAAGTGTTGTGGGCGTATGGCGCGTGGAATGCGCAGCTGCTACGTATTTCCGTTGATAAAAATCGCGTGCAGATTGGTGAAAGCGTAAAAGTTTTAGTTGAGTCGCGTACGGAAGGTATCTGGCAGCCCGTAGTAGGGGTTACGGTAAAATGCGGTGAGAGTGCTACGGCTGCAACCGATGTGGCAGGGATTGCTTCGTGCAGCTACACCACCACTGCCGTCGCGCATATTGTAGCTGAAAATTCGGGTTATGTACGAAGCAACACTTTGGAAGTAGCAGTTGGCGGTATCGCGCAGTCTATTGATCTCTCCGTAGAGATAGAGGAGAATCCGGACGGGCAGGTTGGCACGGTACCAGATCTCGCGTTTACCGTTTCAGCAGGCACGGTCAATTTTGGCATACTGAAAGCGGGAGGTGTTGGAGAAGTACCGGTAACGCTTACCAATACCGGAACACGCGATTTATATCTTGAAAGTATCGTGGAGGGGGACGCCTTATTTACGCAATCGCTCAAGCTTGGGGGATATGACTGGCAGTCATATGCGACAGAGTTGTCGCAATCAAAACATACCGTACTTGATTTGACGCTTCCGGTGTCGTCAAACTATACGGCAATAGGCATAAAAAAGGGATCGCTCATTTTTTGGGGAACGGGAGTTGCAACCAACAACAACTAACGTATAATCAACTATAGGGCGATGCATAAAAAAATACACTCTATCGCGGTCATTGCCGCAATTTCCGTTATAGCAGTGGTCGCACTACCCGTTTTTGCGATCGGCGTTGGAGTTACGCCGTCTGCTCTTGAGGTGAGCGGGCGCAAGGGAGGCGCAGCCGAAGCGTTGCTTATGGTAACCAATACGGCACAAGAGGCCGGCATGTACCGGATAAGCGCAGATGACTATGCCGCATGGATGGTGTTTGCGCCGGATGAGATACGCTTGGAAGCGGGAGAATCACAAAAGATACGCATACGCCTGCTGCCGCAACAAGAGGGAATATTTGGCACCACTATTTCGGTGGTAGGGTATGCGCTGGACAAAAAGAGCTTCAACGCGGGTTCCGGAATCAAGGTTCCGCTACGCTTTACCGTTACAGGATTGGAAGCGGATCGGCTGCTCTTTTGGAGAAACGTGATTATTGATATACTGATCGTACTCATGGTTGGGGGAGCTGGCTTGTTCTGGTGGCTATGGTATGGAAAAAGGCACAGGAGTTTTACGGAGAATATGGGCCGCTTCTTGCATCCAAAAAAAAGGCAATGGTGGAAATAAGAAAAAGCGCGGAAATATGCATCAAGTGATACACACCTAACATGAAACGCCGATACGGTATCCTTATAGCGATTATATTTTTTATCTCGGGTTTATTGCTTGGGAAGGGCGCGGTTGTGCCAGATCCTATAAGTGTGCCGCAATCGGGTAGGATGGATGTAGCGGAACAAACGGTAAATTTTATATTGGATTTTGATGAGGAACAACTCCGAACATTTCCGCAAATACGGTTTACAGAAGGAGAAACCGTATGGGAAGTGCTAAACCGCACTATGGCAGTTGCAGGCATTGCCCTACACTATAAAGACTACGGCGATATGGGCGTATTTCTGGAAGGGATTGACGGCGCTGCCAATACCGGCGATACGTATTGGCAGTATTGGATAAATGGTCAATATGCGGAGGTTGGCGCGAGCGCGTATCATCTGCAACCAGGCGATACAATTTTATGGAAGTTGACCAAGAGTCGGCAGTAACGCAGAATTGTTCTGCAGACTCCAACAGTAAACTTTTTATTTCTCATTCCCGCAAAGTATGCTACAAAAAAAATCTTTCTTCTTCGTACTCCTGCTTATTAGCATCGCGGCGCTTGCTCGGCTCATGCCGCATCCGTGGAACTTTACGCCGATTGGCGCGGCAGGATTGTTTGCCGGAAAATATTTGCAAAAAAAATGGGCATTTGTTGTACCACTTGCGGCGATGGCGCTCGCTGACCTGTGGCTGGGATGGTATGATTGGAGACTCATGATTGCGGTGTACGCAAGCATGGCTGCATACACGTTTCTCGGCGTACTCGTACGCGCCAAGGGCTTTGTACCTACCGCAACCGCGACGCTCGCGGGATCGCTCCAATTTTTTCTTCTTACCAATGGTATGGTATGGGTGCTGTCCGCGTGGTATCCGCATACGTTGCAAGGATTATTGACGGCCTATACACTCGGCGTCCCTTTCTTTAAATATACGCTGGCGGGCGATGTGTTGTATGTTGGCGTGTTTGTCCTTAGCTTTGTATTCGCGCAACTTGTCTATCGCCAACTTACCCTTGCGCCACGAAGTAATGCCGCATAAAAAGTTGGCAGCACACTGTAAAACCGCTTACCAAAGCGGTTTTAAACTTGCCTATTCCACGCGGCAAGCTAGTGCCGCATAGGCAGTTTATGCACAGATGTAATTTTGTTGTGAGGGGTAATTTGTGGTACAATATAAACTATAATCTGGACATAGAGTTCTTTAGACTTTCAGGAATTAGGTTACATTGCTCCACGAAACGCGCAGCACAATTTTAGAGAAAAATGTCTACAATTTGAACAAACAATAATATATAGGGGTATACATGCCGGAAGAAATAGCACAATTTGACGCGGATGCGGAAAATGAAGAAGAAACAGATGGCGTGTATGCAAGGGACTACGCGTTCGCGCGGCAACAGGCACGACTTGCGAGAAGGGTAGAGGACGGTGAAGGTCCCTCCATTCAAAAACTGCGCCATCAGCAGGAAATTGCCGAACGCGAAGCGGCTGCGCAAAAGGAAAAAGATATGCCGACCCAGCGTGAGGCATTGGAAACGACCAAACAACAGCAACGGGCGCAGGCGGCGATGGAAGAGGATACGGTCGGACAGCGGTTGCAAAAACAGCTTGAGATCAGAAAAAAGAAAGATAAAAAAGATACGGACCTCGTGCACGAAGCACATACATGGTTGAAGCGACTTTTTGTTTGGAATCTGTTAGTCATCATCGGCGGCATTGTTTCACTTTTTTTCACTATAGGTTTTTTAGACATTGCTATCGCTTATTTGCAGAGTGTATGGGACAAAATATCGTAAACTGCAACCACTCCTCTCTCTGCAACAACCCTCTCATGATGCGTCTCAAAAAAAATCTTCTGTAAACATGCGTATCGAAGCTCGCTTCCATCTCCCGTATCTCACCACTATGCTTACCAATAAAAAAGGTCTGTTTTTTGCGATGGCGATAGTGGTACTTACGCTCACGCCGTTTGTTGGTGTGCATGCAACTGTGTTTGAAGCATCATTCTTGAGTTTGATTGGCAACATCATCATTTTTTTTGCCGGACTGCTTGGAAAAATACTCACGCTTATCATAGGCGTGTTTATTGCGCTAGTTCAGTACAATAATTTTATCAAAGAGCCTATAGTTACTACCGGCTTCTATATCGTTCGGCAACTCTGCACGATGCTCTTCGTGGTGATACTGCTGGTCATCGCCATTGCCACCGTGCTGCACATTGAATCGTACCACTGGCGCAGAACGCTGCCAAAAATGATGATCATGGTGGTGCTGGTGTACTTTAGCTTGAGCATCACCGGATTTATGATTGATATCGCGCAGGCGGTGATGCTGACGTTTGCGAATACAATACGCGATGCTGGGGCAGGTGATTTTGCAAATAATCTGGGTCTTCAGAATTTTTTAAATATTAGCGTAGAGCATGCTAAAGCAACAAAGAAAGATTCCGGCGACGAAGGGAGTTCTAATTTTTGGTCTGTAATACTATCCCTTGGCGTTGCTCTTATAGCGCTATTTCTTGCGGTGATCGTCATGGCCATGCTTGTGGCGGTTATTGTGGTGCGCATCGTCATGCTTTGGATGTACGCGATATTTTCGCCTTTCGCATGGTTTTTGCAAGTCTTTCCGGGAGGCCAGAAATACGCTTCGCAATGGTGGACGGGATTTACCAAGTATCTTATTAACGGACCTGTCCTTACTTTTTTCATCTGGCTTGCCCTCTCCTCTTTTTCAACTACACTTAACGGAGTTGATTTATCGGGTAGCACGAAGGAGCTTTGCATTTCTGATAATTCTATAGGGTGTCTTAGCAACATGTCTTCTTTTTTGGTGTTTTTGGGATTGATGGTAGGGTCGCTGATTTTAACTCGGGAATTGGCAGGTGCGGCATCGGGTGCCACGAATGCCATACACGGAGGCATGATGAAAGGCGTTTCAAAAATTAAGCAGTTTGCGGGGAGACATAAGGCGGTTGTTGGCGGCGCGTTGGTTGGCGCGGCAACGGGAGGAGTTGGCTTGGTGGCTCTTGGTGCCGTTCTTGGGAAAGGTGCAAAAATAGGTGCTCGTGCAGGAACATTGCGGGTAGGTGGAAAGATAGGAGCGTACGCCAAAGCAGGCAAAGAAAAGTTTGCAGATTCTTATGCAGGTAAATTTTTAGGTTATAACGAACGGTATAATAAAGAATTACAAATTAACCAGCAGGCAAAGGCAAAAATGCGATTGGAGAAAGATCCTGAGAAAAAGAAAAGACTTGCAGCACAAGCCGCAAGAGAAATAGCAGAACAACGCCGTTTGAGCATGGTAGAAAAAGGGGGGAGGCCGACTGAAGAATATGCGGAAGCCGAAGCGAGAAATGCTTTAGCGAAAGCCAATAAGAAAAAGGGATTAGAACATATTGGGCTTACAGATTTGATTACAGAAGATACGCAAGCTCTTGCGGGGGGTTTTGAAGATACGGACATTATTGATGCGATGAAAAATGTGCGTCTGATGAGTAGGGAAAGAAGAGCTCAAATATTGAAAGATAGTCCGGGAGATTCTCCACGCGATAGAATGGATGCCGCCGCCGCCGCTATATTTAGCGGTGGTGGCACTACTACTACCCCGGCACCCAGAATGATTGTAGATGAAGAGTTGGGAAAAATGCGCGGCACAGGAGAGGTATCGGTAAATCGTTTCGCGCGCGGAGAAGGGAAAACTGTTGCAGTTGATTTTGATGAGGCGTTTAGCGATTTGGATTTTGTACCGAAAAAAGGAACCGATTACAGCCGTACCAAAGGCATGAATGTTACTGATGCCGACCAAATAGGAAAAGTGGCGAGTCGTTTGGCAAGTACGCTTGATACAAAGATTCGCGCTATAGAAGCAAAGGGCGGCAAAGCATCGCAGACGGAAACGCAAAAAATGGAACGCATGCGTGAAGCGCGTGACAGAATGAACAGCATTACATCGGGCGACGAGAAGGTGCAGCAACTTGAATTGATAAACTCCGCAGCGGTAGGGTATGGCCTGCGTGATGCCATTAAAACCACCTTGCATGAACAAGCGCATACGGCAGGAGCAACCGATACAGATAACCAAGCAGAACACATCGCACAAATGATAGAGCGGCACAAAATGTATGCCAATCGCGATGCGGTAACGCGCGATGTGTCGGCGGGCGTTGCTGAAGATGAAATTATACGGCGCTATGCGAAAAAGCAAGATACAACCGCACCAGTGCCCCAACCACCGGAAGTAGAGATTAACCCCGATGAGCTAGTGAACGCGGTACGGGGGAAATCAGCCGAAGGTCAGCATGCCAGCGCAGTACAAATGGAAAATAACTTCCGTACAGAAGTGCAACAACGCGTTGCGCCGGCTCTGCAGCGCGTCCAATCCGGCACTTCCGTCCAAATTGCGGGAGGAAAATATTTCTCCATAAATCAACTCACCACACTGAAGAAAGTTCTGCAACCCCTCATGGACGCGCTCAACAAGCTTGGGGGACAAAATGCAAATTTACAAAACATGCAAGACAATCTCGCGGCACTTGCGCGCGATTTGGATGAAATTGGCGAGGATGGTTTTGCACAAGTAACGTATATGCAAAATCAAGGGGAAGGCTCTCCCTTCGCGCAAGCCATAGAATTGACCGGAGGAGGGCAGGATAAGGAAGTATAATAGACACGCAATTAATATGTGGACTTCGCAAGTCCCAAGGACTTGCGAAGTCGGGAAATCAGCACATGTTTCAACAAACATTCAAAAAATATCAGCAATTACCGCGCGCGGTGCGGGAGAAACTTTCTTCTCCGGATATTCTGGCGGCTATTGGCAACTTGGAGGCGCATTTTCACCAAAAGTTGGCGCTTGTGGTGATGCGCGTGGCAGTGGGAGATGTAGCTGCAAAAAATCTTGCGCGTGTACTGCGTGAGGAGAACGGCATGGATCCCGCGGGAGCGCAAGAGCTTGCTAGATCTCTTATCACCCAAGTGCTGCAACCCGCAGGCATTGGCATGGACGGGCAGATACGGCAAGAGCGTGATACTTCGGTTGTGTCGCTGCAAGCCGTAACACCCGCGAAAACGTCTGTGGAACAGCAACCGACAGCCTCCCTGGAAGGACTCACCGCGCAAGAGCGCGAGGAATTAGTCAAAATAACGGGGAAAGCCGCAGGCTCACAAGACCCTCTTGTAACCGCGGCGCCATCGGCGGAAGCGATATCCACGACTCCTCCCGATGTGGCGCTGGATGCCATGATCATGGAAGTCGGCATTCCGCTGGATGACGGGGATCGCATACGCAAACTGCGCAACATTTTGAAATCCGCTTTCAAAGGTATTCGCGACCGCATCGCAACGCGCGATGCGCTGGTGCGTCCGCACGACGCGGGCGGCGCAGCGCTGACCGAGGGCGAGGCGGCGCATCTCATACGCCTACTCAATGAAGCGCAGTCGGCGTCTGCAGGAGGCGTGCGCAAGCAGCAGTATGCCGCGACCCCTGCGCAAGCGCAGAAAGACGATGCGTGGTTTACCAAGCCGGAGAATTGGCAGTTGGGAACCGGCAATCGCCAGCAGGAACAAGCAAATATATCAGCGGTCGTAGCAACCGAACACCGCGCTATCGGCAAGATGCCTAATACCCAAGGGGATGCCGTGCATCTTGGCGACTCAATTGCCGACCGGAAAAAACCAGGGTCCGGTATCGCGGCTGCGCTACTGCAAAAGAAACGGGAGAAAAAGGAAGAACCAAAAACGTATGCACGCTCGGTGTTTGCGCCTCCCGAAATTGCGCCGCCTCCGCCTGCGCTACGACCGCAACCCGACCTGCAACCACCAACCCCCATTTCCCAACAAGAAGCATCGGAAAAATACGAAGATTCCTCGGCGCCGCTTGGCAGGGCAAAGGCGGAAGTAAAAAGTTCCGTGCAGGAATTTCGGGAAAAGACTCAACATCTGGTTGCGGCAGAGACGCTACCGCCAGCATCTTTCCCCAAGAATATACCCGCCGCTTCCCCACACTCCCTGCCGCCACAATCAGCGATTGCGGCTGTGCGCCCAGTGTTTCCCCAAGCACCGCAGGTTGAGCGTAGAGCCTCTGTGGCACCGCGGGCAAAAATTAAACTTGATGACATGCATGCCGTTGCGCCCCGCAAGCCGGAGCTCCGCGGCCCAATTGATGAATTACGGACACTCACCTTGCGTGATTTCCGTAGAATAGACACCGATCCGCGTCATGCCGCAAAAAAAATTGAACAGAAAATTGATCTGCTGGAAGATGAAGCATTTGAGAAGCGTATTGGGGGAATTCAAGGTTTTCGGCATAGCCCACTCTTTGCGCTCTACGTGGGTTTGGGGCATGCAGGTTTGGCGCAGCAGAAAAGTGTGGATGATCTGGTTACCAAAATTCCCGGGGAAGAGGACAAACTGACCCAGGATGAGTTTGAAGCGATTATGGATTTGAATCAAAATTTGCGATTTTGATTAATGTCCCGCGAAACCGCCATCTCATATCATTTTCATAGCGGAGAAGCACCATAGGTGTTATCAGTCGGGTGCCATACGCCATAGTTATGCAACAATTCGTCGTACCACAATTCATTGATGTTGAAGATAAGGTTATAGGGCCAATCACGACTCGCCAGTTCATTATTATTATTGTAGCGCTCATCATCATGTTCATTGAGTATAAAATGTCCGACTTTGCGTTGTTTCTGGTGCTTGCGGTGTTCACCTTTGCTTTCTTGGGACTCTTTGCGTTTTTGAAAGTAAACGGACGCCCCGTTTACTATTTTTTGCTCAATGTCTTGCAAACCATGAAACGCTATCAATTGCGCGTATGGATCCCCGAAGGGGAAGAAATGGAGCACGTTATTCGCAAAAAGAAAAAAGATGAGGATATGCCGAAAGTCTTCCGCAAAGAAATGGTATCCTCCTCGCGCTTGTCACAGCTTTCGCTGGTTGTTGATACGGGAGGCGTCTATCGCGGCGAGGAAAAAACAACGCTGCCACCATCTGCCGCGGTAAAAATAGCATAGGAAGAAAATTTTCCGCACCCGTACTAAAATATGTTATACTACCGTAAGTTATTTGTGGTGAGTGGTTAGCGGTCGTTTCTATGCAATCAAAAAAACTGCAAGGCAACAAACCCTACATTTCCACGCGCAAGTATTTGGATATCGCGGAAATACGCGATGATATCGTAATCCTGCGCGACGGAACACTGCGTGCGGTTGTGCTCGTATCATCGCTGAATTTTTCGTTGAAGTCCGAAGAGGAACAGGATGCAATTATTGCCGCGTACGTGAATTTTCTCAATTCGTTTGATTTTGCAATCCAAATTGTGGTGCAGTCACGCAAGCTGAACGTGGACAATTACCTTGAGCGCCTGCAGACAGCGGAAAAAGAACAGGAAAACGAACTGCTACGCGTACAGATCAGTGAGTATCGTGACTACATTGCGGAACTAGTCAAAATCGGCGAAATTATGACGAAGAAATTCTATGTGGTCATATCGTACGATCCATCAACGGACAAACAAAAGACATTTGGCAGTCGGCTCTTGAGCACGTTTAAGCCTGCAACGGTGGTGCGTCTTCAGGAAAAAGTGTTCCAGCGCAGAAAGCGCGAACTCTTGATGCGCGTTGACCATATCATGAACGGCCTTTTTAGTGTGGGTGTCTCGGCGGTGCATCTGGATACGCAGGCGTTGATTGAGCTGTACTACAATACCTACAATCCAGATGTTTCAACGAGTCAGCCCATGCAGCCGATAGAAAATACGCGGGTGATTACGTAATATGTTTAAACCAAGAAACATACTGCGGCAGGAAAAAAATGATACGCGCGCGCGCCAACAGCCGCTGCGCGAGGATATCGCCAACATCAAGAAACGGCGGGTTTGGGAGACAAAAGAAGTAGAGGAAGAAAAAATACTGCTCAAGGAAGAAAAGATTTTGCGCAAAGGCGAGGTGTCGGTGTTGGATCTTATCGCACCCTCCGCCATGAAGATTTCTTCCAACTTTTTACAGCTGGGGGAGAAATATGTGCGTACGGTATTTGTGATCAACTATCCGCGCTATATCAGCATCGGGTGGTTTGCGCCGATCATTAATATGAACGTGGAGCTGGATATTGCCATGTTCTTCTATCCCGTGCAGTCGGCGGTTGTGCTGAAGGATTTGCGCAATAAGGTTGGTAATCTGGAAGCCCAGCTTATTGCGGATACGGAAAAGGGTGCTCCACGCGATCCCATCCGCGAAACGGCGCTGCGCGATATTGAAAAATTGCGCGATGACTTGACCCAAGGCATTGAACACTTTTTTCAGTACGCGCTCTACGTAACGCTCTACGCGGACTCGCTTGAAAAACTCAACCAAATGACGGAAGATATAGAATTGATTTTCGGCTCCCGTCTGGTCATGACGAAAAAAGTTTTGTATCAGGCGGAACAGGGATTTAATTCCACGCTGCCGGTCGGCAATGATGAACTGGCCATTGTCGTCAACATGAATACGAGTCCCGTGGCATCGTCGTTTCCGTTCATTTCATCAGAATTGACATCGGATGACGGTATTTTGTATGGCATCAACCGCCACAACAACAGTCTCATCTTGTTTGACCGTTTCTCGCTGCAGAATGCAAATTTTGTGGTGTTTGCAACGTCCGGCGCCGGCAAATCTTATACCATCAAACTGGAAATACTTCGCTCGCTCATGCTGGGAACGGACGTTATCGTGATTGATCCGGAACGTGAATACAAGCACTTGTCGGATGCGGTTGGCGGAACGTACGTCAATATTTCATTGAGTTCCGACAGCAAAATCAACCCGTTTGATCTGCCGCGCCCCATGGGCGAAGATGTACGCGCAGGCGATATTATTCGCGGCGCGGTGATTACGCTCAAGGGACTCGTGCGCATCATGCTGGGCAGCCTCACGCACCAAGAGGACTCTATCGTTGATCGCGCGCTCTTGGAAACGTACGCGAAAAAAGATATTACGCCGCAGTCGGACTTGACCAAAGTTGAAGCACCCATCATGCAGGATTTTCAGGAAGTTTTGGAGGGTATGGAAGGGGCGGAAGATTTGGCACTGCGCTTGCGCAAGTACACGAGTGGCACTTTTTCGGGACTGTTAAACCATCCAACGAATGTGGAAATGAACAACCAGCTGGTGGTGTTTTCGGTACGCGATCTGGAAGATGAACTGCGGCCCATTGCCATCTACACGATTGTTAACTACATTTGGAATGTCGTGCGCTCGGAATTGAAAAAGCGCATTCTCACAATTGACGAGGCGTGGTGGCTCATGCAGCACGAGGATTCCGCGCGCTTTATTTTTGCGCTCGTAAAACGCTGTCGCAAGTACTATCTGGGTGTTACCACCATTACCCAGGACGTGAATGACTTTTTGACATCCGTCTACGGTCAGGCGATTGTCAACAACTCCGCCATTCAAATGCTGCTCAAACAGTCGCCCGCAAGTATGGATTTGGTGCAGCGTACCTTTCTCTTGACCCAAGGGGAGAAGTATCTGTTGTTGGAGTGCGGCGTAGGCGAAGGTATTTTCTTTGCAGGTCAAAAGCACGCGGCAATCAAAGTGGTTGCATCCTATACCGAAGATCAGCTTATTACGTCCGATCCGCGGCAACTGTTGGAAATAGAAGAGGAGAAGCGGCGGTTTGCGCAGGAGCGGGATGCGCGCGAGGCAGAAGTCGCGGGAAAATCTCGTACGGAGGAGGTTGTGCAACCAGTCGGCGCGCAGGATATGCCGATTTGATTTATCTTATAACGTCATTTTTGCCTATGCCACTCTTTTCAAAAAAAATGATCTACCTTACATTGGGGATTTTCGGTGCCATACTCATCATCGCGCTTGTAGGGTGGTTTCTATTGCGCCGAGCCGAGACTCCCGTCATGCAGCCCGCGCAGACGACAACACAAAACCCGACAACAGGTACCGGAGGCGGTTTTACGGGATCTGTCGGCGCAACCTTTACCCCAACATCAACAACCAGCACGTCGTTTTCTCCGGCCCAAGTTGGACTCCAGCAAACCGCTTTTCTGTTTACCGAGCGGTATGGTAGCTATTCAACGGAGAGTAATTTTGAAAATTTTTCTGATGTGCGCACAATCATTACAGACCGGCTTGCCAATCAGCTTCGCGCCGTGGAAGGTCGTGGTGTTGCATCCGATGTGTTTTCCGGTGTTGTGACCAAAGCGCTTCAATTTACGTTGGAAGATGAAAGTGCAGTGAAAACGAGCGCACGTGTGCGCACCCAACGCCAGGAAACTCTTGGCATAAGTTCCGCGCCCCGCATCTTCTACCAAGATATCACGCTCTCACTCGTAAAAATAAATGATATGTGGTTGGTGGATCAAGCGGAATGGCAGCCGCTATGACCATACGGTCGCATGCGGTTCGGCTCTTGCGATTTGCGCAAGATGTTGTATTTCCCTACACCTGTGCGGCGTGCGGTGTTGAAGGCGAAGTGTTATGCGCCGCATGTCGGTCTTCCATTACCCTCTCCGGAAGTGGGGAGTGTGTTTTTTGCGGGGATGCGAGCGTTGGCGGCGCAACGTGCGATACCTGCCACGGCGCGCATGCCCTGGACGGACTTACCGCGGCAGCGGCATACCATAATGCTGTGTTGCGCGCATCCATCGGTCGCTGGAAGTATCACTTTCAAGCTTTGCTGGGAGAAGTGTTGGGTGGCTATGTCGTGCGTTCGTTAACTCCCGCGTTTTGGTCGCTCATGGATCGCACGAACGCTATCGTTATACCCATACCATTGCATCCATACCGGCTGCGCTACCGAGGCTTCAATCAAGCGGAGCAGCTTGCGCGTGCTATTGGCGAGGCGTATGCGCTTCCGGTTTCGTGCGACATACTCGTACGATTCCGTCTGCACAGGTCACAAGCTCATAAAACGCATGAAAAACGATTGGCGCTGAAGAATCCGTTTAAAGTTTTACCGAGTGACATCCTTATCGGCAAAACCGTAGTACTGGTTGATGATGTGGCAACCACCGGCACTACTTTGGATCATGCGGCAGCAGTGTTAAAACAAGCAGGATCGGCGTGTGTGTGGAGTGTAACACTTGCGAAGGGATAGAAGCGACTAGCCGCTTATCAGCACACGAGACACACAAAAATACTTTGCTGATGGCGTTGACAAGCCGATAGAAATAGGATACAACAAGTACATTGCTTAGTTGTTTGTTGGCAAGAAATCATTGGTTGTGCAGTATTTTTACTGTCTGCCGAGAAATAGGGAGAGATGGCCGAGTGGGTCAAATGTAGTGTACATTTGACGGGCTGCAAAAGGCAGCCCT
>PEYJ01000010.1:0-11173 GCA_002774425.1 Parcubacteria group bacterium CG08_land_8_20_14_0_20_48_21
TGCTTCGGTTGTGGTCGCTCCCTTTACTTTCCCGTTATTTGCCATTGAGGGAGAATTGTTTGGCGTAGTTCCCGCGGCACTCTACAATATTTTTGGGTGGAGTATGGGCGCAACCATCGCTTTCCTGCTCGCGCGGTATTTGGGAAAATCCTATCTTGAGTGAAGACATCTTTTAGAAAAGGTGCAAGCATACGAAAAACACCTGCCAGAGCACCTGGAATTTTGGGGTGTTGCGTTCTTGCGCATAGTCATGCCGGTGGATGTTGTAAGCTACGTCCTGGGGTTTATAAGCTCAATTTCCTTACATTCCATCATTTTGTGGGAATGGCAATTAAACGCGTTAGCCCTATAGTATTGGCAACTCTTGGCAGGCATGAGCAATGACAAAATCTCCTTATCGTGATATACTCTTCGTGTCCTAATCTTTACACCCCAGGTTTCAGGAATTATGATTTACAAAACTATTATCATAGGATCAGGTCCGGCCGGGCTCACTGCGGCAATATATGCCGCGCGGGCGGAGTTGCAGCCACTTGTCATCGCAGGCGCAATGCCCGGTGGGCAGTTGATGCTGACTACCGAGGTGGAAAATTTCCCCGGGTTTCCCGAAGGGATTATGGGTCCTGCGCTCATGGATAGTATGCGCAAGCAAACCGAACGTTTTGGCGCGACTTTTATTGACCAGGATGCTACCGGAGTTTCATTTGAGGGGGTTATAAAAAAAGTGACGGTGGGCGCGGAAACATACGAGGCGAAAACGGTAATTATCGCAACCGGCGCGTCCGCGATTTGGTTGGGTATACCAAGCGAGCAGAAGTTTATGGGACATGGCGTGGGATCGTGTGCGACTTGTGATGGCTTTTTCTACAAGAATAAAAAAGTGCTCGTGATTGGCGGAGGAGACACGGCAATAGAAGAAGCGCTGTTCTTAACCAAGTACGCGACGAGCGTCATCATTGTCCATAGACGTAACGCGCTACGCGCGAGCAAAATCCAACAGGAAAAAGCATTTGCCAATCCAAAAATAGACTTTCTCTGGGACACGGAGCTTGTGGAAGTTTTGGGAGACGCAAAAGTATCCGCCGCAAAACTTAAAAATGTTAAAACGGGAGAGCTTACCCAAATTGCGGCGGACGGAATTTTTGTCGCCATTGGTCACAACCCGAATACGAAAATATTTCAAGGTCAGGTAACGATGGACGAAAAAGGCTACATCATTCCGCAAAAACTCCAGACGCATACCAATCGCGAAGGAGTGTTTGTGGCGGGAGATGTTTCAGACCATCGCTATCGCCAGGCAATTTCAGCGGCCGGCATCGGCTGCATGGCAGCGATGGATGCGGAGAAATACTTAGAGACTCACAAAGACTAACGCTTAAAATTCAGTATACAATAAACCCGCCGTTCGGCGGGCTTTGTATTTTCCCCTATCTGATTACACTAACCCTTCCATCAAGGGTGTAATGTTTGGCTGGATAGGTTGTTTGACGAGTGCGGTTTTGGTGATTTGCGGCACATCATCGCTATAACGAGGTTTTCCCGTTTCTTTATAAAAAAGACCAACGGGAACTTTATCGCCCCATTCAAGAGCTTTCGTGAATGCACGGGTTTTATCCGTTGGATCGTGTTCGGTATCTTCCAACTTATAGAGGCGTTGCTTGAACCATTCTCGGGTATTGTGGTGGTTGAACGTAACGCAGGGCTGGAGCACGTCAATGAGCGCAAAGCCCGGGTGATCCATCGCGGCGATGATCAAATCACGCAAGTGCTTTTGGTCGTCGGAAAAAGCGCGTGCAACGAACGTTGCTCCTGCTGATATAGCGAGGGTCAGAGGATCAATCGGCGATTCAATGGAACCTTCCGGCGTAGTTTTGGTTTTTTCTCCTTTTTCGGTCGTGGGAGATGCCTGCCCTTTCGTCAACCCATAGATTTGATTGTTATGGACAATATACACAATATCTAAATTTCTGCGGCATGCATGGATAAAATGTCCCATGCCGATGCCATACCCGTCTCCATCTCCGCTTATAACGATAATGGTAAGGTCGGTATTGGAAAGATGTGCGCCGGTTGCAATGGGTAATGCCCGACCGTGAATACCGTGAAAGCCGTAGGTATCAATCCAATGTGGCAACTTTGATGAACAGCCAATACCGGAAATAATGAGGGTTTGTTCGGGGTCGGATTTTTTTTCTACGAGTGCAAGTTTTAATGACGCAAGTATGCCAAAATCGCCGCATCCTGGACACCAAGTTGGTAAAGCTTTGGTTGTGAGTTGTTGGAACGTTGCCATAGCGGGAGAAGAACGGAATATATGAAGTAAGGAGTAAGGGTTTTAGTGCACCAAACGAGTGATGTATTCTGCTAACTTCATAGCAGAGAACGGCAGCCCATCGTACTTGAGCAGTTTCTTTTCAATGGCTATGCAGGTTTCCTGGCGGATAAGTCCGGCAAGCTGCGCGGTGTAATTATTCTCAATAATGATTGGCAGTTTCACTGATGAGAGAATGCGTTGCACCGTTGCGCTCGGAAAAGGATGCAGATAGGTTATCTGCAGATAGTTCACGTGTATATTTTTTTTATTCAAAATCTCCATCGCTTCAAGAATAGGTCCCTTGGTTGAGCCGAATCCCACAAGCGTAATTGCGGCATGTGCAGGTCCGATAAGTACCGGTTGCGGTAATTCCTTGGCAAGGGTTTCCAGTTTGCGCATCCGTTTTTCAACCATGGCGCGGCGGATATCTTGATCCTCGGTAATTGCGCCGGTTTCATCGTGTTCATTTCCGGTTGCGCGGAATCTGGTGTTCGGATATCCCGGCAATGTTCGTGGCGATACGCCGTCATCGGTGAGTTTATACCGCGCGTATGCTTTAAGTTTTTTTGCCTGTGCGGGCGTGAGCAGTTTTCCGCGAGCTATCGCGATTGATTTTACGTCAAAAAAATCTTGGTCGGTGTAGCTTTCCGCTAAATATTTATCAGTTAGCACAATAACCGGAAGCTGGTATTTTTCAGCAATATTAAATGCTTCAGCAGTTAAAGAAAAAGATTCCTCAACCGATCCGGGGGATACCACTACACGAGGAAATTCACCGTGTCCGGTGTGTAGCACAAAGCGCAGATCACTTTGTTCGGTGCGCGTGGGAAGACCGGTTGAGGGTCCTGGGCGTGTAACGTTAATGGCAACAACGGGTGTTTCGGTCATTCCTGCCAAGCTCAACATTTCAGACATGAGCGCGAAGCCACCTCCGGATGTCGCGGTCATGGAGCGCACGCCGACGTGCCCCGCGCCAACCGCCATTGCCATAGCGGCAATTTCATCCTCGGTCTGCTTGATGATCATGCCCGTTTTGCGTTCCCAACCGACCAAATATTGCATAATGGAGGTTGCGGGCGTCATAGGATACGCCGACATCCACTTGCAACCCGCCGCAACCGCACCTAATGCGGTTGCCTGGTTTCCGGAGATGAACATACGCTGTGCAGGCAGCGCATCCGGTCGAATTTCCCACGAAAAATCACTGGAAAAATACTGTGTAACGTACGCGGCACCCTTACGCGCCGCCGCAATATTTTTTTTCACCACTTCGGCGCCTTTACGTTTGGCATACTGCTCTTTGATAAGTTGCTCAAAGCTGGCAATAGGGTACCGTAACAGCGCGAGAGAAGCGCCAAGTGCTACCATGTTAATCATGACCGGTGTTCCGCCTACTTCCTGCACGATCTGCTTTAACGGGATAGGGTATCTTTTACAAGATATGTTTCCTGTGTTTTTAACGACATCAGGATCAAAAATAACTCCGCCATCCGAGGGGAGTTCATGCGCGTGCAGATCAACCGTGTCCTGGTTGAGCGCGACAAGGAGGTGTACGGTATCAACTTGCGCATGCACCGGCTGGTCGGATGCGCGAATGCGAATGGTATTGTGCCCACCGCGAATGAGTGAGGGATGTTCGGTGTTGGTAAAAATATGGAGTCCGCCGCGCGTAAACGTCTTGGACATCAACAGTCCGGATACCATAATACCTTCTCCGGCACGACCGCCAATGCGCCAGTTGAAATCAATTTTTGGCATAGGCATAGGGGAAAATCCTTAAAAACATAAAGCGAAAACTTTCTCACGATCGGTACGCAGCGAATAGATCTCTTACGCTCTATGTTCCATGACAAAGTGTACCATAAACCTCGTCATGTACCAAGTGTTGTTTTATACACATGTTGACGTTATGAGAATATAGGGTATCATTACGGTGAGATTATTTTTATTAATGATATGCTATGGCAACCTACAAAATAGAAGTAGACCGCGATGCGTGCATCAGTATTTCAAATTGCGTCGCTATCGCACCCAATGTGTTTCAACTTGATGATGAAGGCAAAGCGTATGTCGTAAAAACAGACGGCGATCTTCCGGAAACCATTTTAGAAGCGGCAAAGTCCTGTCCTGTTGACGCGATTATTTTAAAAGATGAACAGGGTAAACAAATCTGGCCGGAGAAGTAGAATGAGACTGTAGAACACCACTCCTTCCCCGCGCTCTTTGTGCAGGTTAATTTATTGAAAGAACAAAAAAAGCTTAAAAAATCCACGGTTTCTCGCCGTGGATTTTACAATAAAAAGCTTGCGGTTACGACCATTTTTTACATATTCTTGACAAAATCTGTAAAATTTGCTATATTTGCACGTTAAGGTAATTTTATAAATATATGCCTTACGCACCCCTTACCAAAGCTCAAAAAAGTGCTGTATTTGCAACCATTCTCTTAACCATCGGCATGGGATTCGGGGTGTTTTTTGCGTGGCATGCGGCGCATACGCAGGATACGCATCGCAATCCGGCGTATACACAGCCGGATCGGCTCGTGAAGCTTGTCGATGCCAAAGAAATTTACGCTATTTTCGGACAGCGCAAGCACGTATTGCAAAACCCAACCGTATTTGCTTCTTATGGCTACAGCTATGACGAGGTGCAGGGAGTAGCGGAGGCGGATCTTGAACAGTATCCGCTCGCGCGCGTCGTGCGCGTGCCGGGAGAGCCGGAGATTTACTACCTGGACTATGCAATCGGCAGAAAAAAAGCACACCCAACCTATGAGGTGTTTTTGGCGTACGGCAATGCGGATGCAGATGTCATACTCATAAGTCCCACCGATCGTGATAGCTGGCCGGACGTGGAACTGATACGCGACCAATCCAATGGAAAAATCTATCTATTGGAAGAACATAAAAAACGTCTCGTACTCAACATGGATATTTTCAATGCGTACGGCTATGTGCTGGGCGAAGTTGCGGAGGTGGCGCATCTTGATGCGGCAAGCTACCCTGATGGCGAACCATTACCCTATCCATCCGCACCGTTTGCAACGACACCGGTCGCAACCGAGCGTATTATCGTGACCCCAGCGTCTTTTAACATTCCTAACCAGCGTGTGCTCATTTCCGGAACTATGTACCACGAGGCGCTTGCATTCACCTTGACGGCGCCTGCTGCAACGGATGCCGCGGTACATGCGCTGACGATAACACAAAAAGGTTTGACGCCGGACGCTGCATTTTTCGGCATAGAGCTTGTGGATGAAAATGGTCTGTCGCTTGCGCCCGCAAAACCGCTGCAAAACAAAAAAGCGACCTTTCGCCTGCGCGAGGGGGTACTTGCGTTTGACCGCGGCACACACCGGACAATTACCGTGTTAGCGCATATGAACCCGGGAGATGCGGGTGCGTTTACTGACGCGATATTTCAATTGACTGACGAGACTGCCATCGCGGGTACCCTGCCCGTAACCGGCGCATTCCCGCTGGCAGGCGAAACGCTGCGCGTAACCGATGGCTCAAATCTTGTTGGTCGCGCGGTTGTGCGTGTTGGCGGTATTGACGGATCACAAAGCACCGCTCCGGTGGGATCCGCTCAAGTATCGCTTTTAAAACTGACCATTGAAGAAACCAGCGGCAGGGAAGGGTTGTTGGTGGAGATGCTGAAGCTCACCCTGCACGGATCGGCTTCTGTGAACGTGCTGGAGCGGTTGACGCTTACGAATACTCAAGGCGCGGTTGTGCGTCCTGCGGTAGCACTGCAAAACGATCGCACGCTCTATCTTGATCTGCAAAAAAGTCCGCTCAAGATTGATTCGGGAAGTGTTGGCAGCTGGACGCTCGCTGCGGATATTACGGGCGGATCGGGCTCTACGGTTAATGTGACGGTGGAAGCGGCGACTGATGCGCGCGTACGCGGCACGGAACAGCGGTTATTCTTGTTGCCAACACTTGTACAACTTGGCGCAACACCTACAATAGCGATAAGCGAAGGCGGCGTCCTGTTTTACCGCCATGAGCAGTCGCCTCATGGGGATGTGCCCGCGGGTACAACGGATGTCGTGCTGGCCAACGTGGTACTGCTTCCGGTTGGCGAAGAATTGGCGTTGCAATCATTTCGTTTACAGATCATCCCGACGCCGGGCGCACTGCCCCTGCCGGGGGATGTAACCTTCACCAATACCGCAACCAAGAAAGTTCTGGCATCCGTAATCGGCAGAAACGTTACCGGCAATACGGTAACCGTTTCTCTAGATGACCAGATTTTACCCGCAAACAAAGCGATGACGTTTTCCGTCCATGGCAATTTTCCGGAAGGCGCGGTGGCGGATGATGCATATACCGTGCGCGTTTCCGATCCGCAATTTGTGCGGACACGCGACCCGGAAGGCATTCGCCGTCAATTTACACTGGACGCGCAGGTGAATGGCAACTCACGAGGCATTAAGAACGGTCTGCTTATCGCAACCGGCAAGACAACCGATGTGTTGCGCACAGTTCCTGTAGGTAGCACTCATGTGCCGCTTGCGGTGTTTACGTTGCGTTCCGGAGAAGCGGAAAGCGTGGTTGTGCATCAACTGACGTTAAATGTGCGATCAGGATTAAGTGTTCCGGTACTGCAATCGGGATTTACCAATGTGGAGGTGCTCGTGAACGGTCGCGTCGTTTCAAAACCGCAAACGCTCCTAGGTTTTCCCCTAACGGTGCATATGCAGTCCGGCATTAAAGCGGGAGCAAGCGTCCAAGTGGTTGTGCGCGCAGATGTGTTGCCTCCGGCAGATGGCGAAACCGTAGGATTTCAGCTGACCAACATAGGTTTTTCCGGAAGTACGTCAAAAGAAACGCTGTCCCTGCGCGGACTTCCTATTGATGCTGATACCACATTTTTTCGTGCTTCAACGGTGGCACTTACCGAGGATCCTGGCTTCGCGTCGCCCGCAACGGTAACGTCCGGCGCCCCTGTGCGCATTGCGAGTTTCCTCATAACCTCAACCGGAGCGGAAACATTGCGTTTGACACGCTTGGTGATAACAGCTTCCCGTGCGCATGACGAATTCAACTATTTGAACGGCTACCATAATCTGGAAGTACGGTTAAACGGCAAAACCATAAGTCGTATAACCGATCCGTTGCCCGAGCAGAACATCGTTTATAATACCAACTCACGCGGCGGTATCGTCATCGGCGCTGCGGCGGTTCAAAAGGTGGAAGTTTTTATAACGCCACCCGAAAGCGCGGTTGGAGATACGCTTCAAGCAATGCTTGAAGATATCCGCATCCATGGTTCCAAGACCAATGTCTATCCCGCTATCACGGGCGATCCCACAAAAGGGCAGGTCGTAATCATAACACCATAAACATACCTCTAAAATACGTCTTGCGATGTCGTATATTTTGGCAAGTCTTCATTACCACGCGTTGGACTATCCAATGCGAGTTTTTTTATACACAAAACAATTTGGATAAAGAAGGGGAATTGTGGTACAATAACTTCCAGTTTACAGACCTACAAAACCATTTCCGCAGTTACAATCTTTATTTATGCGAAGTATTGTTCTCCAATCACTGAAATTTATTACCCTTGATCTTCTGGGGGATATCATGCTGTTTCCGTTGTGGTGGTACACCAAGGGCTTGCAACGCTACGCCAACCTTATGTGGGAAAATGTGCATATGGTCGAACGGCATCTGGGTGTTTTTATTTGGACAAAAAATATCCTACGTCCCATGTTCGGGCAGTATGACTGGCAGGGACGTATTATCAGCTTCTTCATGCGCCTCGTCAACATCATCTTCCGCGGCGGCGTACTGCTTATTTGGTCGCTCCTGTGTGCCGCGCTCTTCATGCTTTGGATTGCATTTCCATTGCTTATGATTTGGCTCATCGCACTGCAGTCTGGTGTTTCATTGGCCTGAAACTTGTAATGTATTATAGATTGTTCGTCATAAACCTCCGGTTACTTTATGCAATTTTCCCCCTGCACCGTCTGCAAAGGATTTGGCACTATTGAAAGTATTGTTTGCACCGCCTGCCGCGGCCGTGGTTTGGTGGGTCGTTTTGCGCAAGCTCTGCTCGTGTGGGACTATCCTTTGGACACGCGGTATCAGGCGGAACGCAAAATGGAGCGGGGGTTGCGCAAACTCCTCAATGGCTTACTGCTACTCTTTGGCATTGTGGCGCTACTCGCTTTCATGTGGCACGTGGCGCGCGGCATCGGCATTACCCAACTTCACGAACTATTTACCCTTTCCTTCTGGAAAACACCGCACCCGGCACGGGTCGCGTTTGCCGCAGCACTCCTGGTAGAGGGCTACTTGTACTATCGGTTGGTCAAAGAAGGATCGTTGAAAAAGCCCATACCATTCCAAAAATTGCAGCAGGAAGCTGCAGTCACTACCCTCGCCGATACGCCATCCGCAGCAACGGTTAATGTCGCGGACAGTTATGCGCTGGAAAGTGTCTTACTGGTTGAGAAAGCGTTCAATCTCGCTAAAAAATTTCATCATGCGGATGCCGTACCTTTGCATATTTTTGCGTCACTCTTGAGCAGCGAAAAAGTGTCGCTCGTTTTTGGGCGGCTGGAAGTATCCTACAAACCTCTCGCCAAAACGGTGAGTCGCATGCTCAATATTTTTCCCACGGTCACCCATCGTGAACCCGCGATCCATCCCGATTTTCGATCAGTACTCCTTACCGCCTATGCGGAGGCGGAGCACGCATCGCACGCGTATGTAACTCCGGGCGATATATTAGTCGCAACACTCGCGCAAGATGCAACGCTGCAAGACGTGCTGGTGGAGGTAGGGGTTGATTTGCAGAAAGTGCGCAACGTGGGCTTGTGGCTTGAGGTCATTGCGGAATTGCGCACTACGATGCGATCATTCAGAACCGCCGCACGTTTCAAACCAAAGAAAGGCATGGATCGCGCCATGACGGCGGTGGCGACTCCCTACCTTAATCATTTTTCGCACGATCTCACCCTGCGCGCGAAAATGGGACAGCTTGCGCCCGTGTTGGGACGGGAAAAAGAGGTGGAGGCGATTTTTAGAATTATGCAGGGCGAGGGGAGGAGCATTATACTCATCGGTGAACCGGGGGTCGGCAAGACGGCAATCGTTGAAGGACTGGCACGGCGCATGACCGCGGAGAACGTACCAAAATTTCTGCAGGACAAACGGCTGATTGCGGTCAATGTGGCGGCGCTTGTCAGCGGCGCGACTCCCTACCAAGCGGAGGAACGCATGATGGCTATTGGCAACGAAGTCGCGCGTTCGGGGAATGTCGTGCTGTTCATCAAAAACATCCAGGATGTCATCGGTATCACCGCGGGAGCCGAGCAGAGCCTGGATTTATCGGAAGTACTCGTGCAGTTTTTGACCGCGCGACAGTTTTTTATTATCGCCTCAACCACGCCACAGGAGTACGCCAAATATGTGGAAACTACGGCGCTTGGAGATATTCTGCAAGCGATACGGATTGAGGAGCCGGAGCAAAATGAAACAATACAAATTTTAGAGGCCAAGAGCGTATTCATTGAAGCGCGCGACAAAGTCTATTTTTCTTATAAAGCGCTGGAAGCCGCTTACACGCTCGCCAAGCAGTACTTGGCCGACCGATACCTGCCGGAAAAAGCCATACTACTCTTGGAAGAAACTGCGGCGTTTGTGCGGGGAAAGCGGGGGGAAAAAAGTTTGGTGAGTGACAAAGACATTGCGGACTTGATAGCGGAGAAAACCGGCATTCCGGTAACGCAACTTACGGAAAAAGAAGGCGAAAAACTACTACATCTTGAGTCGCGATTTCACGAGCGGATGATTGATCAGGAGGAGGCGGTGTCAACGCTTGCCAAGGCAATCAAGCGCGCCCGCGTCGCGTTTCGTGATGCCAACCGGCCTATCGCAAACGTGCTGTTCCTTGGACCTACCGGCGTAGGTAAAACGGAATTAGCCAAAACAGTTGCGGAAGTCTACTTTGGCGGAGAGGATAACATGATTCGCTTGGACATGTCGGAGTATCAGGAATCATCCAGCATTCGACGACTCATTGGCGCGGCTCCAGGGTCCGGCACCGGGGCTAGCGTCGGGTATTTGACCGAAGCCGTGCGGCGGCAGCCATTCTCACTCGTGTTGCTGGATGAGTTGGAAAAAGCGCATAGCGACCTATTAGACGTATTCTTGCAGGTATTTGACGACGGTCGGCTGACGGATAATCAGGGGAGGACGGTAGATTTTACCAATACTATTATCATTGCTACATCAAACGCGGGTACCCGTTTTATTCAGGAAGAAGTGGTGAAAGGAACGCCCTTGGAAAAAATTCGTGAGATATTGATGGAACAAGAACTCAAAGCGTACTATAGACCGGAGTTTTTGAACCGTTTTGACGCGGTAGTCGTCTTTAAACCGCTTTCGCTGCTGGATGTTGAGGAAATTGCCAAACTCATGCTCAAGAAAGTTGCGGCGCGCCTTGAGGCGAAGGGTATGTATTTTGAAGCGACGCACGAGGCAATTAGCGAACTTGCGCGCAAGGGCTTTGATCCGCAATTTGGCGCACGCCCTTTGCGCCGCGTGATACAGAATAACGTTGACGATGTGCTGACGGATTTTCTGTTGACCAACCGATTGAAAAGACGCGATACGGTCGTGTTGGAAAAAGGAGGAAGAATTTCTGTACGCGCAGCGAAAAAATTGGTAGAATGAAATCACCTGAAACATCAAACATGCAACAGATCGTAACATCATCCCCAAAAAATCCTGCCTACCGGACAGGCAGGCGGGAATCTAAAGAGTTTTCATCAAACAGAAAAATATTTTTTCCCGCATTTGCGCTGGGCGCGCTTTTGTTTTTCATAGTTATACCTCT
>PEYJ01000010.1:11202-12040 GCA_002774425.1 Parcubacteria group bacterium CG08_land_8_20_14_0_20_48_21
TCTTATCTCCCTTGCCTCCTCCGCCATCGGTATTCGCGTCATGGCGAATCCCAACCACCTCGCTCCCGCCGACTGGTATGATGCCTTTGCTCCCAATCCCGAAGGTCATCCGCAGTCCATGGTGCTTGACGGCTTTGAAGCCGTGCGTGACGGCCGATCCGTCTACGTGAACGCGCCCAATGTGGATATCGCGAACAATACCGCCTACACCAACATCTACATCATTTCCCACGACCAGAATGCCACGCCCGAAATGATTGCCGTCTACAACCAGCTCTTGGACAACTTTTCCTTTGCGACCAATATTGAAGAGAAGGGAGCCTGTCTCACCTGCGATCCAACGTTCTCCCCCAATCTCTCCAACGGACTGGTGGGTCACTGGAAGCTGGACGGCAACGCCCAAGACGCAAGCGGGAACGGCAATAACGGCATACCGCGCGCCATGTCTTTTATCACCGAAGGAAAAATCAACGGTTCGGGCGTCTTTACCCCCGCCGACCAAAGCTACGTTGAAATACCCGCAAGCCCCGAACTCTACCCCGAAGAAGCGATGACTATCGCGGGGTGGGTGCGTACGAATGGACAAGGCGATGATTATCAAAATATGGTAAGTACACAGTGGAATAGCTCTGATAGCGAATTCTACCTTGGCTATTATCCAAAGGGCTCGCCCAACAAAATACATTTTGCCGTTCGCGTTGCCGATGCCGGTGGAGGTGATTGTACGCAGGATGCGTCTCTCAATCAATTCTCCGGAGATCAAGTCATGCCGGGAGGACTTGATGCAAATTGGCACCATCTCGCGGGAACATTATTTGTGGATAAGCCGACCAATCAG
>PEYJ01000011.1 GCA_002774425.1 Parcubacteria group bacterium CG08_land_8_20_14_0_20_48_21
AAATCGTAAAAACAAAAGGCGGAAAAATTTGGATCGATTTTGTCAACAATAGAGAAACGCTGGACTTGATTTACAAAAGCCATTACGGAAGCAATACTTTGGGCAGGGTTTTAACTAAAGCCGAAATGGATAAAGTTGGAGAATCTCTTGTCGCTCAATTTAGCGGACAGCTTGAAACAGATATTTATTTGAACACTTTGAGTTTTTTCCCCGGTACTTTCACAGATAATCCCAAAGTTGGAAAATATGTCGAAACGATTGAATATAATCCGAACAAATAAAAAGTGTCAAAATTGAATTAGATTTTTTTCACAAAAGAGAACTCCGTGGGTCGTTGCACTTTCTTTTTGGCTCTAAAATAATAAAATAAGGAAGCCAAAAAGGACCCTCGTACAACACAGTATATCTGACTCGCTCCTGCCGTCGCTCGACCCATATTTGCCTCCGTTTCACTACGGCAAGCATCAGATATGCTGAAACGTTGTGCGGAAATTGTTCGCTCCGCTCACCATCCCCTCCCACGCATAACAAAGGGGGCATATTCTTTACACCATTTGCCGTGCAGAGCGATTTTAAACACGCATTACAAGACCATAAAAACGATGTGTGGCTTTATGGTTTTGCCGAGTGAAGATTTACTTCCTTTTGCTTCCACCTTGCGTTTCTCTATACGCCATCTCCCACGACTGTTGATACAACATAAGTGTTTCCCCGCGCGTTGGAAGTTTGGCGATGGCGTTTCTCGCACCTTGCGCAAGCGTTTCCCGCAATGCCACATCTTCCCGCAAGCGCAGCATCGCGTTTGCTAACGCCCGCACATTACCAACCGAAATAACCAATCCGCTTTGTTCGTTAACAATCACCTCTCCCGCACACCCGACATCCGTCATCATAATAGGCAATCCTTGCGCCGCAGCTTCAATAACCACCAATCCCCACCCTTCATAGTCAGACGAAAGGACAAGCGTATCAGCCTGTTTGTATACTTTTTCAAGATCATTCACCCATCCCAAAAATTTCACCCCATCGCTTACTCCTTGATTTTTGCTCCTTGCTTCAAGTTTTCTCCTCTCTCTTCCTTCCCCCGCGATCCATAATTCCGTATGCGGGTATTTTTTTACCACTTCCACCATTGCCTCAATTTGCAGATCAATCCGCTTCACCGGAACAAGTCTCCCTACCGTCAAAAATACAAAAGGGATATCATGCTCTCTTCTCCGTTCTTTTTTCTCCTTATTTCTCACTTCCGTATAAATCGGTATGACCGTGATCTTTCCTTCCGCAACGCTAAACTCTCCTAGCAATTGTCTTTTGATCCTCATGCTGACAACGCGTACCGCATGTGCATGGCGCAGAACAAACCGTGCGCATAAACGCCTCGCGCCGCACAACCGTTCCCACCCGTGTACCTGCACCTCCAATCCCGCGTGAAACCGCCGCGCAACAAGATAGGCAAGCACACCCAAGTAATACGGGTCCTGCACGGTTACCACGTCATACCGCCGCATGCGCATGAGCCGCTGCGCTTCCTTATACATACGATAGAGCTGTAACAACTTCGTGCTTCCCGCTCCCGAATATACCGCGGAGTTTTTTGCAAGATCGGCATGCACGCGCGTAAGCGCAGGAACCAGTACATCATAACGTTCTACATGTGTTGCGTAGGCGCGTAATCGTTCTGCCAAAGCAGAATCAGTGCGCACAGCGGTTGCGTCGCTGCCAATGCTCAAAATTTTCATAAACGTTCTATGAGGTGTACCAACTCTTGCGCAATATCTTTATAGGTATGCACAAAGGCAAAATTCCTTATTTTTTCACGCTGCGCCGCATAGCGCGCCGCATCAGCCAAATAGAGTATCTTTTCTTTTATATCCGCAACCTCTAGCGGATTCACAAATAATCCGATATCTTGCAGCCGATCATAGAGACCGCACGATCGCGTTACAATAAAAGGCTTGTTGTACATTATGGCTTCTAAAATAATATTGGGGCTCACTTCGGATAATGAGGGAATAATAACTGCGTAGCATTCTGCTATTTTTTTCAATAGCTCTTCGTGCGCTATAGCATCGCTCAATGCAAGTTCAAGCGATGCGTCCTCTTTTTTTGCGCGCGCGAATGCTTCTTCCAACCGGTCTGTATTTTTAAGCGTGATGCGCCTTCCCGCCCAGAGGAAATTTTTGCGCGACGCTTTTTTTCCGTCACGCCTTTCAGAATAAACGTTCTCTATCACATGAACCTTTCCCCGAGGAATATCGTATGCCTCGCACATTATTTCACTTTGCCATTTGGTGCTCATTACTACCGCGCCGCACGCGCGAAAAAGCCAGCCCGTCATACGGTAAATACATCTTTCTTTGAAAGAGTACGCGCGCGTTTGTTCATAAAATTGTGCCAGTACGATGGATTCTTTTGTCCGCTCAATGTAAGATTCCCACAAAAAATCACCGCCAACGCGCACGATGCTCTTTTTCCCGAAAAGTTTTGCAGCCGCTACCGCAGGAACGCCGGAGCTGAATGTGTCCAGCGCCAGCACGGCATCAACTCGAGGCATCGCGCAGGCGACACGAAAAAAATACCAAAGGTGCCGCACGCCGATTGGCAATTTTTTTTCCAGTTTATAAGAACGTACCACGACCGTATGTTCGCTCGACAAAACATTGTAGAGTGCTTGCGCGTAGTACGCCGGCCCGCCGACATCGGGCGGATAAATGCCGGTTGCGATGAGTATGCGCATAGATATTATGCTGTTTCAGTGTACTAGATACACCATAAATGTGCAACGCTTGCACTACATATAAAAACCGTAAGGATATAACGGCTTCAACGGAGTGGTACACGTATATGTTCCACCGGGATATTAAGGATGGATATGAGTGCTTTTGAAAGAAATTTTATGTTCTTTCAGGTGAGCATGGACATCGAAGAGTATCTTAAAAACCGTAAGCAATAGTATGCCAAACATAGGCGCATGAAAAATTGTAATCAACCACCCGCTACCTATAATGGTAACGTGCATCAGTACGATACGGCCGTAGGGAGCAACAAATAATTTATCTGCGGTCATTCCTTTGTATTCGCCTTTCCCAATATAATTAGAGAAATAAGAAAACGTATGGCTTGCGAACATCGCGAGAAAAGCCGGTAGGAGCATCTGTAGTTGCGAAAGAAAAATGCTCAAAGAAGGAAGGAGCGAGGGTGTTTCCGTTTGAGGGCCAAAGAGCGCAAAAATAAAAGCCAAATGTCCCGCCATAAACCGCTATAGTGTACAATAAAAAGGTACCATGACGATGCTCAAAATTCTCGCTGCCTGTACAAGCTTCAACACGTTAAAAAAATCCTATGATCACGCTTTCCAACCAAAACAAAAAAATGATGGAGAACAAATCCACACCAAAAAAAAGTACTCCCATAAGCGGTATGAGATTGGCGGTAATAAGCACTCCGGCTGAAGTATACGTAGTACGTAGGAGTCGCAACATACCGTCGCGTTATTTGCGGCTATACACTCCTATAAGCTGCGATGTGGTAACCACATGCCCCTCCATTGCCGCTTCAAGCAACTCTTTGTCTGCGTTTGGGGAGAGATAAAGCATTGTATCCAGCGCGTAAAGTTTAAAGAAGTAGCGGTGTGATCCCGTTGGTGGACAGGGACCGCCGTATCCGGGTTTGCCGAAACTCGTCATGCCTTCCACAGCACCCGGCGGCACACTATGCTCGGCAATTGCTGTTGTGGAAGGATGTATATTCCACAGTATCCAGTGTACCCACGTATCTGAAGGCGCGTCCGGATCGTCGATAACGAGTGCGAGACTTTTCGCTTCTTCCGGTATATTGGCAATCATAAGCGACGGATTACTATTCATGCCGTCACACGTATATTTAACCGGAATGGGTTCGTTGTTATGAAAAACGGTCGAGGTAATTTCCATAGAAGTCTGCAAAGCTGTACTTGGTACGTCAAGTATCGTTTGGTCATGAGAGTCAAAGTTCCGGAGAAGAACATAACCACCTCCGATACATATGGTAATACCAATGAGCGTAAAAATGAATTTAGACATGTTTCGCGTTTGATCGGTATTCTCCAAAAACTGTAACGTGATTTTTTAACGCGGGATTTGTTTTCTGTTCAGGACCCCATCGTATGTTGTCAAATTCCGCATTACTCAAATATCATCCCCTACGCGAAACATGTTGTTCCACCGAATCATGATATACCTGTACAAGCTCGTGGCCATCAAAGTACAACCTATCGATCGCGCCATCATCAAGATACTTTACCCCCACACGCCGATCGTGTGCCGATGGAATTTCGGTGGCGCATGAAATAACTTGTGTCCATCTTCCATCAATCTTTACACCGTCAAGCGTTGCCGGATACTCAATGAGTTCTCTCGTTTCAATTGGTGGTGTAAGCACTGCTGTTTCCAGCATATATAAGTAGGTTACCTTGTACCTCCACGCGCGTCCGCAAGACATTCCACGATCTCCATGGTTTCAACCCATCCGCACGCGCCGTCATCTTTGCGCACGCACAGCGCGTTACGGTAGCAGGCATATTCTTCTTTATATTCGCACGTGGAAACAAGTTCTTCATCGGCGCAAAGCTGACCGCTGCACCCGGTGATGACACATCCGTCGCGCGCGCGGCTATTTGGCGGCGCATCATCAACCGTCACATCTTCCACAAACAAGCGTCCATTCGCCGTGCGGCATTGGCGCGGAAAACTTTCCGCGACCGGATAACCAGCTGCCACGCAATCGGTAAAATCGGTAATATTCGCGGCATCAGACGGAAATACCTGCTGCGTATCTGGCGGCACATCCGGCAAGCCCTGTACAGGCTTACCTAAGGGTGGTTGTACGCTTGGCGCGAGCTGCGGTGAAAGTATAAATGATTCCGCATGCGATAACCACCACGCAACACCCATAATCAGAACGGCTATAGTAAAAAATACGCCGATTTCAACTGCATGTTTCATACAAAATACTTCTTGGGCTAATTCGTACGAATTATGGTTATGGCAGTAACCTGATGTTAGTGGTACAGGTGGCTGTATTTTTTGAGCCGTTTTTTTATGTCCTTATACTCGGGAACGAGTTCGCCAACCAGCAGCCAAAATCTTTTTGAGTGATTCATCTCTTTCAGATGACACAGCTCATGCGCAATGATGTACTCTGCCATCTCCTCCGGTAAAAAAACGAGGCGGTAATTAAAGTTGAGATTGCCGTCCCTTGAACAACTTCCCCATCGCGTTTGCTGATTCCGTATGGCAATTTTTTTAAAAGCAAACCCGTACACTTGAGCAAAATGTCCTGCGCGTTCCGCAATATACTTGCGCGCATGTTCCTTGTAGAAAATGTATTCATGCCGCGTATCTTTTTTTGGTTTCATTATTTGTATCTTTTGAAACACTTCTACGTGCTTGCTAATCCACTGCCGTCTTTCTTCAATAAACCGTTCAACCAAAGCAAGGGTTACCCCGTACGGCATGGACACAACCACCCGACCGTCCGCATGCACGCGCAAATGCATATATTTCGCTCTCCTGTGCCGCCGAATGGTATACATAACTCCGCAGTATTGTTTTTCCTTTGTCATACGGCTACTATAGCACACCGTGACAGGAAAAACTATTCGTGGCACAAAATGAGATGTATGATAAAATTGCCTATAGATCGCGTATAAATATACAAAACGGCACTACGTTCACTATCTGCTCTTACACCGTTGTGGATAAAAAATGACTTGTAAATTAGGTATCCTGTGATAAGATTGAAACTCAACCCCATGTCATACTTACCTCATGTTTGTATGGCTTTTTCTTTTTTTACGCACATGGCGCGCATTTCCCTACGACTGATAAAAAGTCAACTACCTCAAAGAGCGTTATAAGTTTTTTTCTCATTGTTTCACTTGCAATGTTTGCGCACGGCGCATTCACTTCCGACAAAGAAGGTACGATAGGACCATGGTGCGAGGAGTCGCAAACCGGATGCATCTACGCCCTTGGGTATTGGAAAACACACGCAACCTACGGCCCCGCGTCTTATGACGCAACATGGGCTCAACTTGGTGAAGATACGCCATTTTACGTAAGTGGGCAGAGTACCTATGAAGTACTGACCACGTCGCCCGCAGGCAACAGCTATTATGCGCTCGCCCATCAATATATTGCGGCTACGTTGAATCTCGCCTTTGGCGCTTCCATGCCGAGTACCGTGCAAGACGCTTATTCCGGCGCACAGTATTTTTTTGAAACATACACACCAGAAGAGCTGAAAAATTTTCTTGAGAGTCATGCGGTTAAAATCTCTACCAGTTGGATACACATGACACGTTTACCGTGACGCTGCACTACGCATCGGGACACCGTATTACCTATACCTACACTGCCACTATGCGGGATATTGTCGCGGCGGACGACCAAAAACTTTTCGCATCAACCGAGGATTCCGAAGTTATCCTTGCCACGTGCTGGCCATTGAATACGAACTGGAAACGCCTCATGGTACGCGGCACACTCACGTGTGTTGCTATACAACCGGTTGAATAAATGCACCATGAACAACCGTTCGCTTCAGTCAGTTGGCTGAAGCGAACGGTTACAACTTTTAACATCCGGATTATCTATTTCCGATAAAGTATCCGCATACCCCTGTCTTATAATAACTTTTACCAATCCGTAGTTCCGTGCTAATCCAAATCTTTCTTCATTTTATCAAACTCCTCTTTGGATATTTCTCCTTTGGCATAACGCTCTTTGAGAATATCAAGAGGTGTTCTTGATTGTCCGTGTATGCAATGAGATGGTCCCATAATCAGCCATCTAATCAACACCGCGATTCCGGTGATAATTAAAATCCAGAAAATAAGCATGGAGATACCGCCAAACCAGCCAAAACCCAAGCCCATTGGATTGTTGCCAAAACCCCACATCATAGAATTATTGTTACTTTGATTAAATCCCGTGAGAGACGACCACCCTCCCATCATCGGCATAAAGTTAAAGCCTTGCGGGTAGGAAACGGATGTGTCGCAACCGCTCATTCTTTTGCCCATTGTGATATGCGCCTGATCTTCGCCTTCTTTGCCAAATCTTTGTTTCAGCATCACGTTCATCGCTGCATGCGAATCGCCCGCCATCGCTCCCATGAAGTACTCTCCCAAAAGTTCATATTCTTCGTCTGATAAATTCTGACAGCTTTTTTGGTTTGACTGCAGGTTCTGCCATAGTTCTTTGCCCTTCTGTTCCTCTTGAGCTGTTTCGGAATTCGTATCCGATGCATTCAAAAACTGACCCATCATGGGTTGAGCCAAGACAACACCTCCTGCACCGAGCATCAAAAACGCCAAAGCGAAAATTATAGAGGTACTTTTCATATTATCCAAATGTCAGAACTTTATCCGAGTTTTCTATTAAGTTGAGTAAATCGGTCATTGTGGAAATAGGACAAACTCCACTTTCTTCTTTGCCACGTATTTTAAGACACGTTCCACAGACGTAAATTTTGCCTTGTAAATCCTTGAATTCTTTAACCTTGGCAGAAATATCAAAATTCTTGGCATCTGGTATGTTTTCAAGTTCCGAGCCTTTGCTCAACAGGAACATCTTCACCTAATGACTCTCTTTTAGAGCTACTATGCCCAAACGAAAAACATTCCAAACCTGTTCCTGTTTATTTGTTTGTAATATAATACCAAGTTTCATAGAGCTGTGAAAAATTTAGGTGATGAGTGGGATTCGTAACCTAGTATGTACTATAATTTTGGTACCGCCACGGGGAATCGAACCCCGGTTACCAGGATGAGAACCTGATGTCCTAACCACTAGACGATAGCGGCATTATACATACAACACAATCCTAACAAAGCAGGGCGTATGCGTCAATAATGACCTTTCCGCTCATATTCGGTATCTGTGTCTGACCTATCCAATATCACTGCCACTCCTTCCCCTGCCGAACCAGCAGCTCGCCTGCGCGCAGGGGTTCCGCCATTACTTCTTTTACCACTTTTTCAATATGCATGCCTTGCGATCCTTTGAGGAGTGCCACATCCCCTTCCCGCATCCTTTTTTGTAAGAACTTTCCGGCAGCTTCCGCCGTATCAAAGCTAAAAATATGATCTTCTGGCATACCGCTCTCTTTTGCGGAAACCGCAATGCTTTTTGCTAGAGATCCAACCGTTAAGAGCAAATTCACCCCGTGTTGTGCGACATACGCGCCTATCGCGACATGCGCTTCTTTGCTCGTCGTCCCCAATTCCAGCATGTCTCCAAGCACGGCAACTTTTCTACTTTGTGTACCAACATGCATGTAGCTCAAAGCTTCCAGTGCGCCAAGCGTGCTTTCATACGACGCGTTATAGGTGTCGTCTATGAGCAGGGTGTTTTTGATGCCATCCAAGAGACGCATCCGCCCTCTTGGCGGCGTGTAGTGTGCCAAGGCACCCGCGATATCAACCAAGTTCATACCCAATGCCTTTCCCACGGCCGCCGCGGCAAGCACCGGATATACTTGGTGCTTTCCCAAGAGATTATAGAGTGCCACCGGAACCGTTGCCGCTTCCGTTTGCAGTTTAAAGCGCATGGCATGGGCCTTTAAATTTTTATCCTCTCGTTCAAGCTCCAAAGCGCGAACTTCGGCATGGCCGGAGAAGCCGTAGGTCACGACCGTTGCCTTGGTTTTTTCACGCATGGCATACACCGCTCTATCGTCAGCGTTGAGCACGGCTAGAGCGTCCTTTGCCAGATGACGCACCATAACACTTTTTTCTTTGGTAATTTTTTCCTGTGTGCCAAAAAATTCCAGGTGTACCGGCCCCACCGCAGTTACCACGCCAATGTGGCAGGGTGCCAATTCCACCAAGTACCCGATATCACCCGGCCGATCCGCACCCATTTCTAAAACTAATACTTCGGGATACGATCGCTTTTTCCGAAGCATCAGCGCGGTTGCGCGCAGAAAAATCCCAAGCCACCGCATAGGTGATCTGCCGCCGCTTTCCGCTCCGATGATGGTCAGTGGTACACCAAATTCGTTGTTGTAGTTTTTTTGCGATCCCCGTACGCGGTAGCGTTTTCGCAAGACGAGTGTAATTGCGTCTTTTGTTGAGGTCTTCCCAAAGGAACCGGTTACGCCAACGATAACCGGTTGATATTTTTTGAGAATTTTTTTTGCAAACCATGTAATGATTGTGCGTGTAGCGTCTTTCATGTTGGTAGGTAGCTTGTTATGTAGTATACCGCATACCCCTGCGGCAGTTACAATCCTCTCTTCTCACTTTTCGTATTTTGTACGATGCTTATACTCCACACTTGGCGCGGCACAGTGTCTGTCACACCTTCTTATACCGCATCAGGGGGTATTTGCCAATAGTCCACCAGATACCGGGCAATTTCAGCAAATACGATAGTTGCCGAAGCATCGGCAAAAAGGACATTTTGCGGACGATCCAGTTTTACCAAAATAACAAATCGCGGATACGCAACGGGACCAAAACCGATGAACGTATGGATCGTACCCTCACCGTATCCTCCGGCTTGCGCGTCGGCAATTTGCGCCGTGCCTGTTTTTCCGGCAATGTAGTAACCGGGGATTTGAGCATTTTTCGCATGACCCTTACTGACTACCGAGACGAGCATTCCGGAGAGAAGCGTTGAGGTACGCTCGGCAATGACCTGCCGCACCACTTCAGGCTCCGTGGTTTCTATTTTTCCATCGGGATGGCGCAGCTCATCTACAATGTGCGGCTTGAGTATCTTACCCCCGTTTGCGATCGCCGCATACGCGCGGATAAGCTGCATCGGCGTAACCGTAATACCCTGTCCAAACGATGCGGTAGCCATATAAATCTCTCCTTGCCGATCAAGCGAGGTAATATTACCCTCTACCTCCGTATCAAGCTCAATGCCGGTTAGCTCGCCAAAACCAAAATCTTTCACATATTTGGAAAATGTTTCTTTTCCGGTTTTTTCTGCAACGAACACGGCGCCAGTGTTGAGCGACTTGTCCAGTACATCCACCATGGTCGCCAGGCCGTGCGTCTTTTGATCAACGTTGTGAATAGTATGTATACCAATAGCAACCGATCCCGTGTTCTCATAGGTGGTTTCCGGCGTGACGACATGCGCATCAAGACCTGCTGCCATGGTAATGGGCTTAAAAACTGATCCGGGTTCGTATGCGGTAAAAATGGCGGCATTATTGAAATAGCGAATATCTGCCACCGAGCTGTAGCCATTCGGATCGTAGCTTGGATTATTGCACAGCGCAACCACACGACCATTCTGCGGATTCATAATCACCACAACACCACTTTCTGCGCCAAACCGCGCGATACCTTCTGCTAAAGCTTTACAGGTAAAATACTGCAGCGGCACATCTACGGTTACTATAATGTCTCCTCCGTCGGTTCCCAATTCCGTACCCGCGCCACCCACAGATATGCGCCGTCCCGATGCATCACGTTCCGCGGTAATGACACCTATCTCTCCGGCGAGTAGCTTTTCAAAATACCCTTCCACGCCATATTGCCCGTGCGGACCCTGGTCACCCTGTCCAACAAACCCTGTAAGGTGCGCCCCAATCGCCCCCAAAGGATAGTAGCGGGATAATTCCGGCGTAAGGTACACACCTGCAATATTAAGCGCGCGCACCGCGTCCGCATCCGCTTCCTCCAAACCGTTCTGCAACGGCTCATAGGGATCGTTGGGCTTGGTAAGCTGCGCGAGAAGGATTTCGGAAGGCACACCAAGTATGAGACTCAATGCCTCTGCCGCATCCTGCGCATGCGTCACCCCTACCTTGCTCGTATTGGTCATTTCGCGTGGAACGGTATACAAACGATATTTGGTCTTATTCATAGCAGCAGGAATGAGCGTCCCTTCCGTATCGTGAAAAAATACTTCACCGCGCTTAGGAAATATTTTTTTATACAGTTCGTGCTGACCGTTTGCAAGCGCTTCATATTTCGGGTGTTCCATGATCTGCAGGTAGGCAAGGCGCGTTACCGATACGCTCGCTAAAATCAAGAAAAAAAAGCGTGCCCATTTTGCGCGCCTATCCACAACAGATACCATTGCTTCCCGATACCTTGACATAAAATATGCTGCATCCTCAACCAAAATGACTTCTGCGCCAAGAAACCTACTTTACAGCAACCACCGAATCCGGTTTCACCATATAGGAAATGGCATCAACCGGCTCAAACGCATAGCGCTCAACCCGTTCCTGTACCGCCAATGGAATGCGCTGTTGTACAATGACAAGTTCAAGACTCTGATGTTCTTCACGCAAGTGGCTTATTTGGGCTTCCAACTGTTCCCGGTGATAGCCGCGCGTTGCAAGTGCGTTACTTTGGAGCAGGTACGCAAGCACACTGATACTGCAGCATACTACAAGCGCACTGATGGCTTGCTTGTGCGAGAATCCTGTGATCGACCATCGCCTGTGCGATGCGGCTTTGCGATATGCGGTTGTCGTACAGCAGACAAGGGACATATATTAGTATTTTTCCACAGCGCGCAATTTTGCACTGCGCGATCTCGGGTTATGGTGCAGTTCTTGAGGAGTTGGCACAAGCGGTTTTTTGGTAAGTAGCGCGAGTGACGGTGTGTGTGTGCAGCGACATTCGGGAAGTTCGGGCGGACAGATGCAGTTCTGGCTTTCCGTTTTAAAGAAATTTTTAACAATGCGATCTTCCAATGAATGGAACGAGATTACGGCAAGACGTCCGTGAGGCGCCAACAGCTCAACCGCTTGAGGCAAAACTTCGCGCAGCGCGTCAAGTTCATCATTCACCGCGATGCGCAACGCCTGAAAGGTGCGCGTTGCGGGATGTAATCCTTTCCGCCAAAACTTCTTCGGGATGCTTTCGGCAACAACCGTTGCCAGATCACGCGTTCGGGTAAAGGCTTTCTCTTTTCTCCTGGCAACAATATTTTTAGCGATGCGCTTCGCCCACCGCTCTTCCCCATAGTCGCGGATTATCGCCGCAAGATCAGCTTCGCGAGTTGCTGCGAGCAGGTCTTTCGCCGTTACGCCTTCTTTCGGGTTAAAGCGCATATCTAAAGGACCGTCGTTGCGAAAGCTCAATCCCCGTTCCGGATCGTCGACCATGCGTGATGAAATACCCAAATCCAGCACCATGCCTTGCACGCGGTTGATACCACAATCTTTTGCGAGTTTTTTCAGATTGCGAAATGAATCGTGTGCAAAGATAAAGCGATACTCTGCAGCCCCATCGCTCCGCAGACGTTGGCGCACCACATCAGCCAACTGCGCATCCGTATCTATGCCAAGCACGCGCCCGCTGGGCGCGCTTCGCCGCAAGATTTCCAGCGTATGCCCACCTTCACCCAATGTCCCGTCAATGTAAGTTCCCGACGGTTGCGGGTTGAGTAATTCCATCACTTCCTGTAAAAGAACCGGGATGTGCGTCATACGCCAAGCTCGCCAAGAGCTTCGGCGATATCGGAGCTTGATTTTTCCGTTCCTTGCTTATACGTTTGCCATATCGCATCGTCCCAAATTTCCAAACGGCTCAAGAGTCCGGTAACGACCACTTTTTTTCCAATCTGTGCGTAGCTACGCAGGTATTCCGGAACACTAATCCTCCCCTGCTTATCCAGTACAACATCCATGGCTCCGGCGAGCATCAGCCGCGCAAACGCGCGGGTGTTCGCTTTGCCAATCGGCAACTCCGCCAATTTTTTTGCAAGTTTGTCCCATTCGTTTTTTGTGTAGAGAAACAGGCAATTATCAAGTCCTCTCGTTACGACCGCTCCTTTTTTCAAGGCAACGCGAAATTTTGTCGGAATGGCAAGACGACCTTTCTCATCAATAGCATGACTGTATTCCCCTATGAACATACGATAAAACGGTAAAAGACATGGGGACGCTTCTCGTTCGGCACGTATTTGGTTTTGGTGTGGTGTTGCGGCACGACTTTATTTTTACAAGCTCCGAGCATGGGAAAAACAGAGCTTGGTGGGCAGGGATTTTAAAAAGGCCGAACGAGAAGCGATGTCCTATGGATTTTTGAGTTATCCACCACTTTTCCCCACTTTTAACCCTTTTACTCCATACTACTCCACTTGAGTCCAAAAGTCAACTCTGGGTATCCACAGCACGCAAAGGTTGACGTTAATTGCACAAAATAAAAAGTTCCCCGCCGGCCGAAGCAGGCGGGGGATAAATGAACGTAATGGGTCGACTACAGGAGCCGACAAAACCACGTGGGACCCAAGGAGGGGCAGCCGCGGGTCTCTTTCCAGTACCCGGCGATGATGATCAATACCACCGGCAGAACCTATAAAATGTATCCCGTGTTGGACTCCTCACCATCTGGGGTTTTGAGGCACCCTCATGGCACCTCGTTGTACGCTACGCTACACCTTTATTGTGTTTTTATCAATTCTTTTGATTGGGTAATATTTGGCGGTTTGCCATACACTGCCCGAAGATTTTTGTAGCTCCCCGGTTTTTTGCGAATGCCTTTTGCGATCAGTGTTCTCATACGCTGCTGTATCTCGCGCCGCCCAACCGGTTCTTCCGTTTTCGGCAGTGGCACGCCGACTACCGGAATATGCAAACTATAGGCAAGCGCGGAAGCCACCACAATTCCTAAACGTACTGCGGTAAACGACCCGGGACCTTGTGCTACGATAATACCTCCAAGCTGATGAAACGACAGGGAATTTTTTTTAAGGAAACGTTGCAAAAACGGCACCAGTGCATCTCCGCCGTGAAACTGCACTTTTTTGTAGGTAAAGTTCACAAGTTCACCCGGGGACTGGAAACTGCCCGCAATAATATAGGAAGGCAAGGTAGTATCCAGCAGCAAGTTTGTGTCTTTATGGGTTCTCATAGGCAAGACGTTCAAGCGCCTGCGGCAGCTCTTTGACCGAATGCAGGCATGTAACTGCGCCGCGTGCCATAAACCATCCTTTGGTATACGCATCGTTTGCCACCGCAAGAAACTTCAAACCGTTGCGCTGTGCGGCTTCAAGGTCAATAATGCCATCCCCAATCAAAACACCTTCGGCGGGAGGTAATGCATAGCGTTCAAGTAAATCCGCAACAACTCTTATTTTATTTTCAGGTCCTCCTAAAATTTCGGTAAAGTAGCTTGCAATTTTGTAACGCTCTGCAGACATCCGCAGCACGTCGGTTGAGATCGCCGAGGCCATAAATAGCTGGTAGTGCAAGGCAAGCGGCTTGAGAAGATCCCGCGCGCCTGATACCAGCTTTTCCGGAATGCCGATAGTTGCCAAAACCCCGCTAAAATCAAATATGAGATAATGTATCATTGTTTTTTCTTGTTACGGTGTCAATGACCACAATATGTTTTGACTCAAAAATTGCATAGAGAAATCTATCCGTCACCTCGCGCCGATAGAGAAACTCTTTGCGACCCATAATCGTATAGCGCAACGGCGTGTTGAAAAGGCGTTCAAAATGTTCAATGGTTTCTTTCAGTTTTTTCTTGCTCACCGTTCCCACAATCAGCATATCGGTTGCCGCTCGTTCATCACCCGTAAAAAACCCCGCAAGCGTGAGATAGACAATACTACCCAGTTTCTGCACTTGCGCGATGAATGTCCGCTCTATCAGCGTATAATCCTTTATGAATAGTGAGCGGAGATCGGCATACAGCGGATGCGCTGCATTGCCCCGATACACCTTCTCTTTTATAATTCTGCTTGCAGCTACCGATGATCCAGTGCCTCCCTGCGTACTGATTGCAGTAAGACGCAGATCGGTTTCCAGCAGCTTCAGACGGAACAGCAACGCTATTTCTTTTGCAAGCTCTGTGGTCGACGCCCCGAAAAATTCCTTGATATCGGATGGCGCGTACCACTCTTTAGTATGTGTCAGAAAAAAATGGAGCAGTTGTACGCGCAGTGATGAATCGAAAAGTTTTTCAAGCATAGATTTTCATGGATTTCCCTTGTACTGATGCATAGAGTATACTAAAAATATATCATGGAAGCAATGTTACTTAATCTCGCAGTATGATGCGTCCTTACGGTGAAAAAGTCTATGTACCGCAATTTTCCGATGTTTCCGTCACGACGCGGGTACTCCCACTTGGTACGGAACGGAAAAATGGAGGGTGCGTTTTTGGCATGGCTATGGATACCGTACAGCCACAACTTTTAGCAGTGTTCTCCGAAATTTTTTCGTCTTTTGCCGCCGCAATACAGTCATACGGAGATATTTCCGCAAGAGTTGATAGAGAAACCGTGATTGCCGAAGCACTCCAAAACGCAAATGACGATTTCTTTGCAGCAGTGGAGCATGGACGCATCATACTCCACCACAAAAACATGCATCTCTTATTGGGCATAGCGCTGCTTGATACGCGTCCTGTACAGGTATTTTTTTCAGGAACCGGAGATCTCACTGTATGGACGGGCGATGGTGCTAACATGCACACCGGCAGCGAACTCATCGCTACGTCGTTTACGGAAAACGGCACCGAGCCTTTTGCGCAGATGGATATCGGCAACATCCCTCCGCATCATGTGATCATCATTTCTACCTCCGATCTGTTTACCCACCTCCCTCCACAGGTACTCGCGCAGCAGATGCGCATCGCTTCCCCCGCAATTGCGCTGGAACAATGTCATAACTACCTCCAGAGCAAACATGCGCCGCACGCGCTCCCCATACTCCTCATTACGACTCCAGATGCAGCGAGTAGCACGCCCTCACCATCTCCCGCAGCGTCCCGCATATCCCTTCAACAAACCATGCGGGCAGTGCGTGCGGCAATCAGGGTATGCGCAACTTTCGGAAAACGTGCAGGGCAGCGCCTGTTGCATCGTAACCATGCAACAAAAAAATCAGCAACAACGCTTGCTCCCGCTTTTCCGACACTCGTGCAAAAAGGCATTCAAAAAAGTATGGCGGGATTTCGACGGTTCTCTATAGTCCAACGCACACTCTTGAGTATATGTGCCGCACTTGTACTCATCCTGTTGTTGAATTTGGGTACACACACATCGCAAAAAATACAGGATGCGCGCGATCAACTCTTTACTGATCTGCAGGCGCAAATCGCGCAACATCAAGAATCAGCGCAAGCCGCGCGCATTTACGGCAATGAGCAGGAAGCGTTGGCGAACGTTAAACAAGCGCTTATGCTGACAAAACAGCTTCCTACCGTAACCGCAGAACAGCAAACCTACAAAGCCGAAACCGATCAGCACCTTACCAAAATACTGCATGATCTTCAACACGTTTTTACGGTAAACAATCCTACACTCCTTTTTGATTTTTCAGGCGATGGTTTCTATGGACTCGCTCGCCCTAACCTCTTGGTACGCATTGATGAGGAGTTTGTGGTTTACGACCCATCTTATGAGGCGTTGTGGCGCATAGCATTTGCTACAACGTCCGTACCCCAACGCACGGTCGTACCCTCGGTATACGCACTTGTTGCTGACGATGCGCGTATACTGGCAATAAGTTCGGAAAATGGCACGGCACACATTTTGAATATCGCCACTGACGGTACTCGTACAACGCTTGGAGAAACAACTATCATTCCGCCAACTCCGCAAGGTTTCGCGATGTACCATAACAACCTCTATCTTCTTGATGCTGAAAAGGCGCAACTGTATAAAATGTTCGTAAGCGCACAAGGATTGGGCGTATCTTCCCCTTGGCTCCAAGAACACTACGACACGCTTGCAGAAACGAACAGTATTGCCATAGACGGCGATATTTATTTCGCTACTGCCAAAACGCTGGTAAAATATACGCGGGGTACACAAGCGTCATTTACCTTCACGCAAGAGTATATTGACCCGCCGTTGCAAGGCATGAAACAAGTAAAAACCGAGCGAGAGAGCGACTCCCTCTACCTTTTGGAAGCTGCGGGAAAGCGGCTCATCATACTCACAAAAAAGGGGGTTTTAGAAGCCCAATATCTGTTCAATAATCGGATAGTGCATGCTTTTGCGCTAGATGAAGCATCCCGCAAGGGATATGTGCTTATAGACCATGGCCTGTATGCGTTTCCATTGGATCATCTCAAAACAAAAAGTGAGGAGTAAGGAGAAGTACGGGAGAAAAGAAAAAACCGCACAGCGTTAAGGCGTTAGCGGTTGATGTGCCAATGTCATAGCTATATGTAACCCCTCTCTTTTCCCTATTGGAGACAATCTTGGACAATGCACTTCACCAAACCTTGATGCTCGGATTTAACAGGACATACTCTGGTAATTTCGGAGAGCATACAAGATAATCCGATGGTATGCTGATGTATATTTCGCAAGATCAGTGGTATTACCTCTTCACCTATACTGACTATTTCGCTATATTCCGGACGAGCTATTATGAGTTCTATGGTAGAAAAGTGTGCGGTACTTGCAATCCATTTCTCCAGCAACGTAGAAAACATCTGCTCCATTTCGTTCGCCACGGCAACCTCCTGAAAAAAAGAACTGCATAAAAAGATAAGAACCTAGCACAGAAAAACGTATCAGTCTTATGGTACTCACTGCATCTTAGGGTACTCACTGATTGTTGTCAAACAAACCAATCCCCAAAATCACGGTCGTGATTTTGGGGATTGGTTTGTTTGTTGCGAGATATGCTTACCGGTTCGGACTTCAGATTTTCAATATACTTCTCCTATAGCTCTCACCGAAAAAAAACCCGACATCTTTTGGTGATGTCGGGTTTTTCAACTCACGCGAAGTAGAAACTACTTTAAGGTAACCTTGCCGCCGGCTTCTTCAATCTGTTTCTTCAGGGCTTCAGCTTCTTCTTTTTTAAGCCCCTGTTTCACCATGGCAGGCGCACCGTCCACCATGTCTTTTGCTTCTTTCAAACCAAGACCGGTTGCGGCTTTGACGACCTTAATGACGCCGATTTTGTTGGAACCTCCATCGGTCAATTCAACATCAAAGGAGGTTTTCTCCTCTGCGGCCGGAGCGGCGGCGCCTGCGGCCGGAGCGGCGGCGATGGCTACTGGAGCGGCGGAGACGCCAAATTTTTCCTCAAGTACTTTAACAAGTTCCGCAAGGTCAAGAACGGACATCTTTTCAATATCGCCTACAAGAGATTTGAATTTCGCGGGAACTTCTACGTCTTTCTTTTCCTCTTTTTTTTCTTCAGTCATATGGATGCGTAACAATAAATAATTAAGATTTAGCTTCCTTGACCGCGTTCAATACGCCGACCAGGTTGCGCAAGTTGCCGGAGAGTACGCCAACAAATCCGGAGATAGGTGCCTGACAAGAACCTACAAGTTTTGCCAAGAGATCCTGTTTTCCGGGTAAACTCGCAAGCCGCGCAATTTCCTCTTTACCGACAATCGCTGCTTCCAGTATTCCCGCCTCAAGATGCATCTGCTCATGGTCTTTGGCGAATGCCGCGAATATTTTTGCGGCGGTTACTTCGTCATGTACACCAAATCCAGCAAGAATATTGCCTTGCCACCCCTCAAATCCTTCGGATTCCAGTTTTTTTTCTTTGAGCGCTCGGGAAAGCAGCGTCTTCTTTACTACACCGCAGAGAACGGATGCTTCGCGGCATTTGTCACGAAGCTCTTCAACGGCTTTAACGCTCAATTTGGTAAAGCTTGCAAACACCGTGCCTTTTGCCTGTGCGATATTTTCCGTCAGGCGCGCGACTTCCAGTTCTTTTTCTGATCTTGTTTTTGGCATAGTTGGTGAATTTTATCCAAAAAAATAAACGACCTTTTGGTCGTAGACACTGCTGAAAAAATATCTCAACGATTGATATTTTCCCTCGGTAAGCGTACTTTAATCCCCTTTTGCGGAGAGCTTACAGTCTACGGGTGTACTTTTGAGTACGAGGTAAAGTATACGTTACACTCCAAAAAATGTCAATTGGTCAATTGGTTGACAAAACCATCGTTCAATGATAGGTTGGAAATTGTTTCAGGATAGTATGGCACCTTTCAAATTCCCAGAGGAGGTGTGTCTATGGACACGAACCAACCAAAAAATCCCCTACCTAACTTTGAGAACAAATTCGCACTGATCCGTAAGGAGATTCAGTGCCTCCCGGAAGAGCAGCAAGCTAAACTCCTGAAATTGGTAGATTCAACCGAGCAGCTACACAAGCAGTTGCGCGAAATGACTGCTCAAGCCCTTACCTGTTTCGGCAACCTGCAATTCGGCATCAAGTATCTAATCTTTGACTTGGATGCGACCAAACGGGAAAACAAAGAGCTGCGTAAAGCTCTGGGAGAAATAGAAGGTCTTTGATAGAAACCGACTCCCGCAGGCACATTGTGTAAGCGGGGGTTTTCTTTTCTCGGATAAAATTATTCTACGACTGTACCCATAAAGCTCTTTCCTTCAAAAATACATCCAAGATTTTTGAGTTTCTTCCCATTGACAAGTATCAATTTTAGGTGCATTTTTTGCGCCTTTTTGGTTGCAATCGGGTCAAATGGCGTATGCATGCCGGGTGTCCATTTCTGTCCGGTGAGTTTTTGCAATTCCTTCCAGGTCATTGCTTTAAGGGGAGTGGCTTGTGCGTATTTTTTTGGATCTGCGGTGTATGCGTAATCAATATTGGAAAGATTGATGATAGTAGTAACGCCATAGAGTTTCGCCAAGCTCACCGCCATAAAATCGGTTGACCTGCCCGGTCGCCACCCTGCACCGATACACACGGGACGTGTGATCTTTTCACGTACCTTCGGTTCAGTCAAAATGCGCGGATGCGCGATGCTGCGTAACACCGTTCGCAAAAGATGTGCATTCAACCGTGTTGCGTGAATACCTAGCCAATCCTTGTCCTCATCTTGCACGACACCGGCTGCGGCGGCAGCCTGCTGATAGGCGCGCGCCGTTCTGCCCCCTCCGACAATAATAAAAAAACGGCAGTTCTTCGCCGTATACTTTTTGATGAATTTCACAAACGCGCGTACATATACCACGTCAATACTATCCGGAACGAGTATGGACCCGCCAAGAGAAATGATGAATGTCTTTGACATAGCTTATAGATTGCTCAAAAACCCTTTTCGTTTGTTCATTGTGTTAGGGAAGGTATTTCCGCTTATTCGCATTGTGCTCATCCAATGTTCTACTGAAAACCGCTTTACCGGTTTGCGGATCCGTTAAAAAATACCAGTAAGGATTATCAGCAGGATATACTGCGGCTTCCAATGCGGCGCGTCCCGGATTGGATATGGGACCCGGTGGCAATCCCGCATATTTATAAGTGTTATAAGGCGAATCAATCGCCAGATCATCCAGCGATACACTTGGTGTTTTCTTTCCTGTAATATAATTTACCGTTGAGTCCGCCTGCAACGGCATGTCTGCGGCAAGTCGCTTCATAAACACCCCTGCAACGCTTTTCATATCATCCGCGCCAATAGCCTCCCGCTCAATAATACTTGCCAAAGTTACCACCGCATAGACCGACCTATCCGAGTGCTGAATGCTCGCCCGCAAGTCAGGCGAGAGTTTGCGGTCAAAAGTTTCCAACATTTTTTGCAAAATATCCTGTGCAGTGGCATTTTTGAATATCCTGTAGGTATCGGGAAACAGGTATCCTTCCAGCGAAGCGTTTTTTGGCTTATCCAACAAAAATACATACCTATCAATTGGTGCACTCTCTGCACTCTCCAAAAACTCGCTTGCTTCCGCAATGTCCTGTTCATCGAGATACAGGGCTATCTGTTCGCGCGTCCATCCTTCTACTATGGTAATAGTACGTTCATTGGAAATTGTTTCTCCGCGCACAAGTCGATCAACAATATCCGCGATGGTAATACTCGGTAAAAATTCATATTTGCCCGCCTTCAGCGTTTCGTCCACATCTTTCACCCGCGCATAGATCCTAAAATAAAAGGGATCGCGTATAAGATGCTGCTCTTCCAAATGTGCACTGATCGTCGCGACACTCTCCCCTTCCGTAACACTAAAGAGCAGGGGTTGCATAGTGTTTGCACCGGGCTGCGCCGGCTGATGGATGCCAAAAACAAACGAGCCCAAAAAAAAGAGTCCGATGAGCAAGAGAACGAGAAAGGTAAAAATGACTTTAGCCATATGTATATCTAAAATGAACTTTATCCTAAACGCATGCCGATGTACAATATAATAGAAACTAGGACAACAACACCACCAACAACAATGATTGCCATGAGAATACTTGCGAAAATACTTTTTACATACCGGGAAAGAAAAACTGCTCTTATTGTATCCAAATGGCTCATGTCATTTTGTCTACAACGTTTATAGCACTTAATAATACCCTTAAGTAGTACATAATCGCCATCAAACCAAAGTAGTAACTCCTTCCTTGCTTCTTGTTTATCATTTTGTAGTCGAAAACTCTTTAAATTATTAAGTAACTTAAAGGTATTTATTTTTTCTTGGTCAGGAAAATCTTGTTTGTAATAATCTTCAAACATATTGTTTTAAATTTTTTTCTTCCAGTTTTCCCACAATATCTTTGACCTCTTGGGCGCGATCACGTGGACAAACAAGAATGGCATCTTCCGCCTCCATAAGTATCATATCATGCACACCGATTGTTGCAACCAGTTTTCCACTTGTCGTATGCATAAAGTTGCCACTGCTGTCTTGCGCGATATGGAGTGACCCGTTTTTTATCGCTTGCGGCAAATCATCCACGACCTCGGCAATGCTTCGCCAATGACCGATATCGGTCCAACCGAAATCCCCGGGGACTACCAGAAGTTTCTCCGCTTTTTCCAAAATACCGTAGTCAATAGAAATAGGCTCCAGTGCGGAAAAACATGCTTCCACCGCCTCTCGCGAGCAACTTTCACCCAACTTACGAAATTGTGTTGTGTGTCCGGGTAAATATTTTCCAAATAAAGCGCAGAGTGTGTCCAGCCGCCACACGAAGAGTGCAGGATTCCACAAATACTGCCAACTTGAGATATAGGTTTTGGCTGTCGCCAAATCGGGCTTTTCCACAAACCGCCGCACCGCGTAGACACGCATGCCGTTACAGGACATTTTTTTCACTCTCCACCTCAATGTAGCCATACCCCGTTTCCGGATACGTCGGGTTAACACCCAAGAGTACGGCATGATCTGGATATTGGGTAACCGCACGCGCCGCCGCATCCAGGGCGGCGAAAAATTTTTGGTTGTCTTTGATGTACTGATCTGCGTTGAGCGTTACCAATATCTCCCGAGAATTTTTTTTAGCCAATACATACGCCGCATAACCTATGGCTGTAGCCGTATTTTTTTTATTGGCTCTAAAAGCAACTGTTCCTCTTGTATATCTGGGAGTTGTTGCAGATTTTTTTCACGCTGTTGGATGTTTGCTGATATAAAAATTGCTTCATCAGAAAATTTTTCCCGTGCGCGCTTGTATGTTTCCTGCAACAAGGTACGATCGCCCAAGATGGCGTGGTGCTGTTTGGGATTGTTTTTTCGCGAGAGCGGCCACAGCCGCGTTCCCGATCCTCCGGCAAGTATGAGTGCAAGCATACCTTATAGTTACCTCTTCCTATACTATCACGTCTCAAGGTAAAAGCAACATCCATAATTTCAAGAGGAAGGAGTGTGGTTGAGCGTTACGCACCGCATTATAAAAGTAAATACCAGTACTTGCTTTTTTTTGTTGAATGTGCTATAATAACCTCACGCTGGAGTAAAAAACAAACACAGCGCAAAAATAATCCGCCAACAGCGGATACAAAAACAAAAACCCATGTTAAAAAACAAAAGTATCTTTGCGTCCGTTTTTTTCTCTGTACGTGTCGTCCATAGGAGAAACACCGCATGGTCAAAAGTGGCTGTAGGAGGTGTTTTTTTGTTGATCGCGGGATCCATGGTACTGCAGTTGCATGCGGCTTCCGCCACTTCCATAACCGCGCAAACTCTGCTGGAACTTACCAACAGCCAGCGCGTACTTGCCGGTATTGCTCCATTGGTTGAAAACACGATCCTTGCGCAAGCTGCACAGCAGCATGCCGCCGACATGGCGCAACAGCACTACTTTGCACACACGAATCCGCAAGCAAAACGTTTTTCCTCGTGGATCCGCAACGCTGGTTATCCGTATAGCCGGGTAGGAGAAAACCTTGCCATGGATTTCTTGACCGGTGAAGGCGTGGTCGGCGGTTGGATGGGAAGTCAGGCGCACCGCACTAACCTGCTTGATGTCCGTTATACCGATATGGGTATTGCGGTTACTCAAGCCATCGTCGCAGACCATACCACGACACTCGTCGTACAGGTATTCGGCGCACCGCTTGAAGCTTCGCTATCCGAATCCTATATTACAACAACAGAAAGCACTCCGCAGCAAATGAGTACCGTGCCGCTTACAAATGCCGCAACGCCCTCAACGAATCATGAGCCGCTGTTTCCCAAACTCCATGTCGTAACCATGCTCGCCTATCTCCAGCATACGATGGTGAACCCCCATGATCAACCACATACCTTCCCGCCTACAACGCCCACAGCAACAATCCAAAACCAAGAAGGATTCGATAGACGCCGAAAATCGTCAGTGGATAACGACGGGTAAAATGCAGAAAGTATTTGATTACAAAAAAACCGACAACCGCGGAGGTTGCGGCGCCGATTGCCATAAGCAGTAAGATATCGCTACCCACTCCCGCTTGTGTCAAATCCCAGGATTTTTTAAGTCCCGCGAGTGCTATTGCGGGTATACCCAATAAAAAACCGAACCGCACCGCATCTTCCCGCTTTAATCCCAAACTCATTCCTGCTATAATGGTAGCGCCGGATCGGGATACACCCGGAAAGAGCGCGAGTGACTGAAACATGCCGATGGAGAGCGCGTCTTTCCATGAGAGTGTTTCCATGCCACGCAGCTTGCCCCCCCATTTTTCCGCGGCAATGAGCAGCGCCCCAAAAAAAATGAGTAGGGGGATGAGTGTGCCGAGTCCCCGAAAGTACTGCTCAATAATCCGCTCAAATGCCACACCTATGATAATTGCCGGAATAGTTCCCACAGCGAGAAATGATGCTAGTGTTCGCTCCGGTGAAGGTTTCCACATTCCGGCTAACAGTTTTTTGATATCCGACCAAAAAAAGAGTACGAGCGCCGCGAGCGTACCCACATGCAGCGCGACATCAAAAGCAAGCTCATTTTCTGCAACCGACAAACCAAGCCGGTGCGCGATTACTAAGTGTCCGGAACTTGAAACGGGTAAAAACTCGGTGAGCGCCTGCAGAATACCGAGTATGATGGATTCAAAATAAGTCATAGGCATGCATACGTTCTTACTTCCAATCTCAAACTTCTGACTTCTTAGTATGATACACGACTACCTCTATCTTGTCATTCCGATTGTTGCCGTAGTAACCAGCCAAGTGGTAAAACTGGCGACTGACGGCATTAAGGGTAATCTGGATATCAAGCGTATTTTTGAAACCTACGGTGGTATGCCCTCGTCTCACGCGGCGTTTGTCGGATCACTTGCAACTATTGTTGCCCTAGAACAGGGCATTACTACTCCCCTTTTCGGAACCGTATTTGTTTTTGGTGTTTTGGTGCTGCGTGATGCACTTGGTCTTCGTCACATCATTAGCCGCCAAAACCAAACACTGAATGCCCTCCATAAAGATGCACAGCTCCCTGAACGCATTCACCACACGCTTGTGGAAGTTATTGCGGGACTCGTATTGGGATTTGTCATTGCACTCGTTTTCCGGTTAGGGTAGAATAAAGTTTCGGGCACGTAGCTGCATGCAAAACAGTCATTTGGGCTGTTTTTTAGTGAATGCGCAGCAGCAAGACATCAGACACGCGCTCTGTCAGAACCTGATTATCAACCAATCAAAGAAGGAGAATGGAAGCATAAAAACTATGCTACACTAACACATAGTATCTATGCAAGGTACTTCCCCGATCAACAAGAAAAAAGCTTGGCAGCGCGAGATACTTATACTCTTGCTCTATGCTTTTGTTTTCTGCGTTCTCACCTATCCTCTCTTACTCCAGTTTTCAAGCAGTATTATAGGAACCCCTCATAGTGACGCGTCTATTTTTTTATGGAACGCGTGGCAATTTGAAAAGAAACTGCTTAGCGCTGATTTTAGCTATACGACATCTGACATATTCTTTCCGCATTCGGTATCGCTTCTGACGCACACCTATACGCAATTTCAATCATTTCTCGTATTTCTCGTTAATCGTATCTTTGATAATATTGTGTTGAGTTTCAATATTATCTTTCTGCTTTCTTCCGTAGCATGCGCTTATTTCTCTTATCGTTTTTTCTTGCTGCACACGACGAGCGCGTTAGCCGCAGTCCTTGGAGGATTGTTTTTTACATTCCAACCACTTTGGAGTTTGTATGCGCACTTTGGAACACAAAACCTCATAAGTCTCTGGTACCTCCCTTTGGCACTCTATCTCTTCGCCCTATCACATACGCACTCAAGGAAGATTTTTTCTTTTGGGGCCGGGAGCGTTTGGGGACTCTCATTGGTGAATGACCTTTACGTTTTCGTTTTTACCGGTGTCGCTTTGGTTTTATACGCAGTAAGCATCTCTGCTTTCGCCAAATCATTAGCATTTCGGCGTGTAGGTAAAATGTTCTTTTTCGTGTGCGTTGGCTTCGCCGTAACTGCGGGATGGAAAATATGGATTATGGTGCATCATAGTAGAGAATTCTCTCGCATTCCTCTACCATCCACGGCTGATGTCGATTATTATCATACCGATATCATAAACCTCATACGCCCATCAGCACTGCATCCAATCTGGGGAAATTTGCATACGCTGTGGATCCCCTCCTCACTCACCAACGGCAATGAGTTCATCGGCTTTACGGCTCTTATCCTCATACTACTTGCCATAATGCTGAAAATTACGGCAGAGGATAAAAGCATACCAAATCCTAGGAGTGATGCATGCAATATACTTCGCAGAAAAATGTTTTGGTTTTCCGTTTCGGGCTACAGCATCGCATTACTTCTCGCACTTGGTCCATTTCTGCACATCTTTGGGAAAAGCCTGCATATTCCCATGCCCTACGTGTTTCTGCACAAAATACTTCCTGCTATCTATAATCTTCGCGTTCCTATTCGCTGGTTGATGCTCGCGCAATTTTTTCTTGCAGGTATTATAGTGGTACTTGCTGAAAGTATTTTCGTCCGCTACAAAAGACCTATGCGCATTTTTGTGTTTGTAATTTTTATACTCGGTATGATTGTAGATGTGTCCTATATTCCACAACACCTTTTACCGATATATGGACAAGAAACAACGCTATTTGAGAACATCCGTGATAATAAAGAAAACAAAACATTTTTATACTTACCCTTTTCCATCAGCGACGGGTATTTCCTTTTGGGAGAAAAATCACTTCTGCCACTTGCCTATCAAGTAGTTGTGCAACAACCTATGTTAAACGGTCATATAAGCCGACTTGATCCTGCGCTACGCGAAGCTTACGCACATGAACCTGTCTTAAAATACCTTTTACAGTATCAATCATTGCAACCTGATCTGGCAGACATTGATGAATTTAACTTGCGGCATTTTTTCGCTACCTACAACGTTGCGACCATTGTACTTGATAAGAGGCTCGTAGACCTTGAAACTACTCAAGCAACACAACTCATAGACTATCTCACCAACGCTCTCGGCTTTGCTTTGCAATCAGAATATTCCAATGTGCAAATCTATAAGAAGTAAACAACCTCTCTTTCTTGAGAGGTTGTTCTTCATGCTTTTTAGGGGTCTGCACGTTCTCTTTAATCATCAAACGACCCTACTTCGATCTTGCGCAGATCGTTGTTGGTGATACCCAAGCTCAAAAATCGCATGATTTGGTAGGCCGTAGGACCGTCCTTCATATAATAGCGCTTACCATCCACGGGATTAACATACCACGCCTCTCCCCCGCCTTCTACCTGGAGCAGTATCTTGCCTTTAAGGCGGTTCGCTAAATTCGTGTCAAGCACCCATTGTGCCGTAGAAAGAGGGTTGTAGCCGTTTCTTGCCTCTTCTCCGTCTTGATAACCATCATCGTCGGTATCCGGATCGTTAGGATCCGTTCCTAAGGCATTTTCAATTTTATCAGCCAGACCATCTTGGTCAGTGTCGGTATCCTGGAGCCTCTCTTCAATGCCTACGGGAATTTTAGCTAAATCTGCATTGGTAATGCCAAGACCAAAGGCTTTAAGCGCCTGGTAGGCGGCATTACCGTCTTTCAGGTAATACTTCCCTCCTGATATTTCATCCACATACCATGCCTCCCCTTTTTCCTCTACCTGGAGAAGGATTCTTCCTTTAAGACGTTCGGTGAGTTTTGCGTCTATGGTTGTAGCCAATGCGCGCTCTTTTGCAATGAGTAATTGCTCAAGAGTTGAGATGCGGTATTCAAGCGCCTTGATACGCTCGCGGAGACGCCGGAGTTCGGGAAAGGTAGAGTCATCAACCGTAACATTCTCATGATAAGTAAGTTCTTGCTGGTTGTCGCAAGCTGGTTTTTGGCCGATTCGTTTTGCGTTACATACCCTAATCATATAACTATACCCTTCACGTAATTTCCAATTCTTATCATCCCCAAGTTGCAAGCTGTGGTGTGTTTGAGGTTCATAGTATTCTATGCTTACCGAATGCCAATATTCTTCACTGCTATCTATCTCGTACCACTGTACTTCGTAGTAGGGAGCGGGAATGTTGGTATCCCATAATACTTTTGCTGTTCCGTTAGTCATGTATTGTTCCGGAACTCTGACATTTGAGAATAGGATGGATCCGGAGATTTCTGGGACTTCTGCATCGGTTGATGGCAACGTGGCAAATTGGTAAACTTCTGACTCGGTAAGCTTGCTTGTGAGCGAGTTCGAAAGAATCACAAAATAGTATTTTGTGCCAGGGGTTAACCCTAGGATAACTATGTTATGGTCTATGGTTTGAACCGTATCACGTGCTACCCGACTCAAACTGTTTGCCGTATTTTCAGTACCAAACAAGATAGAAGAAATATCCGCGGTTGATGACTGCCATGTTACTTTAACCGAATTTGCAGTGCGATCTGTAACCTGAACGTTGCTAATGAGCTGAAATGCATTACTATTATAGAGCGTTATGCTCCGCGTAAGTGTATTATTATTTTCACTCGATTCTTTAAATACATTTGTAGAATCCACGGTAGCAGTTATCAAATAAGACACATGCTGAGGAAACTGGTTTGTTGATGGACCGCGTACTTCATACTCCGTATTTTCGTAGTAATAATAGGGTGAAGTAATTGTCTCTTGTGGCAATACCCGGGTCATATATTTACCATCTGAGAGTCCGGCAACGCCGGTAAAACCTGAAAAAAGCAGATTGATATAATTATCACCTACTGCTAACGAACCGGCATTTTTTATTTTTGCGTAAAAATAATTACCGGCATTTGCCTCATCATAATATTTTACGCCGACATCGGTTACCATAAAATCAGCCAGATTTTTGGTAACTTGAAAGTTTGCACTTTCAACCCATATATTGTTGGCGTCTTTGCATTCTATCTTGTAATAATAGGTTTGTTGTACATTTCCAAGAGTCGCCCAATAGTGATACAAACCACCATTCAACGCTGTGGGAGTCTGAACAATGTTACCTACAAATGAAAGGCCAGGACTGAAATCCGTATTGTACGCAACGGTACAGCTGTATTCCCTCTTCGTTGTCCAGTAGATATTTACATCCAAATTTGAATTGATCGTTTTACTTGTAATGGTAATTTCATCAGAAACTTCATTGGTCGTAAAGGTTTGATAATCTGTAATATACCCACCTTCCGTACTTGCGGATATAATTTTAAATTTATAGGTTGTGTTAGCATGAAGATCGATAAGTGTAGCGCTATGGTTTGTCGAAAGCGCCTCGCTCTTAACCGTATTCTGCTCTATGGAATTGTTTTCTGGATAATAAAATACAGCTGACTTTGTTTCTATATCGGTTTTCCAGATGACGGTAGCTGCAGTTTCAGCCAATACCGGTATGTTTACGTGTAGAGCGTCACCGCTTACCTTGGATAAAGTTGTGAAATAGTCAGTATATTCATGCGCTCCCTGACTCTGCATAATAGCATATGCATGTCTCGTATTTGGATCTAAACCATTGAGAACAAATTGACATTCTCTTTCTGTTGAAAATGCTTTTTCGTAACAATTAGCGACACCGATTTTTTCTGTATCTCCGACTTTTTTATAATATACATAATCATTGCTACTGTTCGTCGTATCCCATCTTAAATTAATTGAGGTATCACTCAAATAGTTGACCTGTATACCATTAAGCACGAGAAAAGGATCGGTGTTTGCTAGCGCTATAAATCCAATGATAAATATTACAAACAAGGAAGTAATGGCTGAAGCGAGCGTATGAATATGAAAAAATTGAGTCTGACGTTGATGATAATGCATAGCATGATTTAAAACTCGCAAAATAAATTAGAGTTTGAATATGATACAATGAATCTACTTCTTCACACGTCTTCAACTACAATAGGTATAACAAGCGTGGCAGTAGATCCACCATATGCAACCACGACGACCGCAAGTGGAACAACTACTTTTAACTATACACCAAATAACACCAAAAAAAAAATGACCTGCGTTATCCACAGGGAGTCATTCATAAAAAATGACTTTCCGTTATTTTCCTCCGTTCTGTTTTTATTTATCCAAAAACGCACCTTTGGTTAAATCCAATAAGTGCAGCGAGCACATGTACCCCGCGTCATCCGCAAGTCCCCGCTGCCAAAGCATAGCGTGGAGTTTGCCGATCGCCTGGTCATGATCCTGCTTCCCGCGGCGGCGGAATGCTTCATACTTATCCAGCGTAATCAGCATGCGTACGATAAGTTGCTTGACGTACTTTTCCGTAAGCTCAATCATTTTTGCCTCTTTGGGAATTTTTGCCACTTCAAGCTTTACGGGGTTAATCCCCTCCAATAGATGGTGCGAACATGCGATAGCAATCGTATCTTCGTTCATATGCGAAGCTTTGAGAATTTCATACGTATCCTGCGCATGTCGGTTAAAAAATTGACGCATGGTCATAAACCGATCCATGCCACAACGCTCAAGCGCATGCAACACCACTTCCGGATCCTCGGAATAGCGCATGCCCTCCTGCAAACCAAAAAGCGTATAGACCCATTCCTCTACTGTGGTCGTTTCAGTATTTTCAATACGCGTTTCATCTGCATAGATTTTTAAAACCGCTTTTCGGTTTTCCGCCGCCACTTCATGCACCATCCCCTGCCTATCCTTGTACGAGAGTGGTCCGGACTTACCAATATCATGCAATAACACCGCTAGCATTGTTTTTTCCATGAGTTCCTGGCTGATAGGATTCTGTAAATTTTCAATATTGTAGCACGCAAGGATATCCATGACCTCGTATGCCATGATCAGTGCGTCCTGATTGTGATTGGGCGCGTAGTATTCCATGTCCGCCAAGCGTTCCAAAAGCAGCGGATGGACTTCGCGCAAACCAAACAAGCCAACACGTACGCGTACGTCTTGGACGGCTTGCTCATATGACTTGCTATGGGCTTCGAAGGGCTTGTGAGATGTAATTCGGTCCTGCAAGACATCCTTAATAGCAATTCCTGATACGGGAATATGTTTGTTCGTCGTTGAAGTTTCCATATACAGAATATATTGGTGTGGCTGTTGGTATGGAGTATGTTTTTATTTTGCTAATATAAGCAAATTTATTAGCACATGCATCTCTCTACCTTTCACATTCCACTGCCTCAAGTATAGCATACTTTTGGGGCCATTACAATACTTTTTGTCAATAGCAAAAAGGTTCTTATAATCCTCTATTATTTCTACCTCTTAGCCTGTGGTAGGTTTTTAGGGAGTCATCTGCAAACAACACGAAGCTATAGGCTATACGAGTGGTCTGCCCGTCATTTCTGCCGACTTGGGCAAATTGAGGAGTTTGAGGATTGTAGGAGCAATGTCGGAGAGTAAGCCGCGTGGTGTCAGCATACTCAGATCTTCTCCGACACTGGTTGGTAATCCCGCGGTTTTTCCTTCAAGTGCCGCTTGCACAACAATAAAAGGCACAGGAAAGGTTGAGTGCTCTTTGTCAATAACGCCTGTCTGCAATTTTACGACCTCTTCGGCATTGCCGTGGTCAGCGGTAATGCATACCAAGCCATTTTTTTGCAGCGTCGCATCCACAATGCGGCCTATGCACGTATCAACCGTTTCTATTGCTTCAATGGTTGCGGGAAGGTTTCCCGTATGCGCCACCATATCCGGATTGGCAAAGTTCAGCAAAATAAAATCAACATCCTCTTTTTCAATGCGCTGCACCACCGTGTCCGTAATTTGCTCGGCGCGCATGCGCGGTTTCTGATCATAGGATGCAACGTGTGGCGAGGGAATCAATACTCGCTCCTCTCCGGTAAATGCTTTTTCGGAACCACCGTTGAAAAAATAGGTTACGTGCGCGTACTTCTCCGTTTCAGCTATGTGGAGCTGGGTAAACCCCGCGTCACTTAAAACCTTCGCCAGTGGATCCGCAATTTTTTCTGAAGGAAAGGCAACCGCGACCGGTAGGTCTTTGTCATACTCGGACATGGTTACCATGAACAGCCTGTCCAAAAGTACGCGTTGAAATTTTTCAAACCCCGGGAGTACGAGTGCGGTTGTGAGTTGACGGGCGCGATCAGGGCGAAAGTTGAAAAATATCACCGCATCGCCATTTTGTATGGTGGCTACCGGCTGCCCATCCGCTTGCGTCATGACCGTCGGTATATATTCTTCATCGTATACTTTTTTTGCATAAGACGCCTCAATTGCTTTGATAGGGTCTGCTGCATAGATATCCGCCTTGCCTTCCACCATAGCCCGATACGCTTTTTCAACACGATCCCAGTTATTATCCCGATCCATCGCCCAAAATCTCCCCGAAAGCGTTGCAATCTTTCCTATCTGCAAACTTTCAATTTTTTGCAGCAGCTTGACGATAAAATTCTTTCCGCTGTTGAACGGCGTATCTCGTCCATCAAGAATCGTGTGTATGAAAACTTTGCCAGCACATCGCCCCGCCTGATGCTGTTGCGCACACTCCAAGAGCGCATAGAGATGTTCCTCGTGGCTATGTACGCCGCCGGGACCAACCATGCCGATAAAGTGCATATTGCCACCGGTTTCGCCGATATGCGTCGCCGCATCTTGGAATGCCGTATTCGTAAAGAAGCTACCGTCTAAGATGGATTTGCTAATACGCGTGAGATCATTATATACAATTTTGCCAGCGCCGATATTCAAATGACCTACTTCTGAATTACCCATTTCTCCCCAGGGCAGACCCACCGCCTCGCCTGATGCCTGGAGCGTCATAGCGGGATAAGTACGTACGAGCTTGTCCATAACCGGCGTTCGGGCAAGAGAAATAGCGTTGCCGCGGGAAGGAGGCGCAATGCCCCAGCCATCAAGAATGATGAGTACTGCGGGTTTTGGTCGAGGCATAGATAGTATACGTACAACACACAACAAACTTGCTTGTCTTGTAGACACGGCGTATCTGTTGTGTGGTGGTGGTCAGTTATTGGTTTTTAAGAGTGATTTCCCCGTCATTTCTTTTGGCTGCGGAACATGTAGCACATCAAGAATAGTTGGCGCAATATCCCCCAAAGTACCGTGGTGTTTCAGCTCGTATGGTTGCGCATTGCTCCGATAATCGGCGATAATCAAGGGAACGGGATTGCATGAATGTTGCGTAAGTATGCCCACAACTTCGTCACCGCCCATCTCTTCCACATTACCATGATCTGCGGTAATAAGCAGCACGCCGCGTTCCTCCTGAACCACCTTTCGCACCTTTGCCAATGCGGCATCAACCGCTTCAATGCCCCGGACACCCGCCGCATAAACCCCCGTATGGCCTACCATGTCCGCATTGGGAAAATTTGCCACCAGCACGTCGTACGTGCGCGCCTTGATGTGCCGCACCAAGGTGTTGGTGAGTTTTGGTAACTGCATTTCAGGATACCGATCATAATGTATAATGTCGGGTGAAGGAATCATCACCCGTTCTTCTCCGCCGACGGGGTGATCGTACCCCCCGTTGAAGAAGTAGGTTACGTGGGCAAATTTCTCCGATTCCGCTATGTAGAGTTGACGTTTTTCGCGCAAGGCATACGGGAGGCTCTTGGGTACATCACGCCCGGGAAATGCGGTCAGCACATTCGGCAAATCCGGACCGAAATCAGTCATCGCGATAAAACACATATTCTTCACGATACGTCTGCTTTTCCCAATAGCTTTGAAAAACACTTCCGGCATGACGGGCAGCACGAATGCTTTGGTCAATTGCCGCGCCCGGTCGGAACGCAGGTTGTAAAAGATAAGCGAGTCATTGTCAGCTATGGACGCTATCGGATGTTTATGATCATCAACTAGGACGGTTGGCTCAATAAACTCGTCGCTTTCTCCTTGCTGATAGGCACGTGCGATCGCATCTTCAACGGAAATTGCCATTCTCCCCTGACCGCACACCATAGCCTGATAGGCGGCCGCGGTGCGTTTCCATGACCCTTTACGATCCATAGACCAGGCACGCCCCATGATCGTCGCTACCAGCTCGTGATTGTGAAACGAACGCTCCAACCGATGATACAATTCAAGCGCTTTATACGGAGGAGAATCTCTGCCGTCGGTGAAAAGATGTAGTACGGGAGCGGTGGTATCTGATTCACGTAAGAGCGTGAGCAATGCTAGCAGATGATCGGGGTCCGCATGCGGACTGTCGGTATTTCCCAAGAGACCCATAATATGCACGCGGGAGTGGTTGCGCCTTGCGTGGTGAATCGCTTCTATAAATGCGGGGTTCTTGAAAAATGTTCCATCATTGATACTCCGCGATATATACACCACATCCTGAATCACGGTTCTGCCCGCGCCGATATTGCTATGGCCAGCCTCGGAATTTCCCGGCTGACTTTCCGGAAGTCCTACTGCGCGTCCATGGGCTACAAGCCGCGTATGCGGATGGCTGTCCCAGAGTGCGCGATATTCCGGAATTTTTGCCGTGATAAACGGATTGCCTCTTTTTTTTGTACTAATACCCCATCCGTCAAGGATAAGGAGTACGAGGGGAGGCGTAGAATTTGTTTGCGCCATGAGCGTTACATGTTTTTAGGTGAGTAATTTTTTTATTTCCCATCAACCTTCGTCACGAGGCACTACCAAAGATCACCTGACACATACAACCCGAAGCGCAATCGCCCAACGGACTTTCTTTTACAGAAAGGTGTGACCGGATATTGCATACGGGTAATGTGCGCATGAGAATTTTCTTATTGATACAATTCTTCTTCTATCGCCATGAGCCGATTATATTTGGCGATGCGCTCGCCGCGCGAGGGTGCTCCGGCTTTAATAAAATCAGCCTCTACACCTACGGCAAGATCCGCAATAAATGCATCACACGTTTCTCCCGAACGGTGTGAAATTACAATACGGTATCCCGCTTTTTTCGCTTGGGCAACTGTTACAAGCGTTTCAGTGAGCGTTCCCACTTGATTGGGTTTGATGAGTATGGCATTTCCTGCATGCATACGCGTACCTTTTTTCAAACGATCGGCATGCGTTGTAAAAAGATCATCTCCCACAAGCTGCACATTTTTGCCAAGCCGCTTGGTCAATTCCACCCACCCTTCCCAATCCTCTTCATCCAGTCCGTCTTCTATGGAGAGAAACGGGTAGCGCAGCACCCAATCCTCATACAACTGTATCAAGGCATCGCGGCGCAGGAACGTGTGATCCAATTTAAACATGTACCCTTGCTTTGAAAGGTCATACAGCACCGCGGCGCCAACGTCCATTCCTAAATAGACATCCTTGCCGGGTATGTACCCCGCTCGCTTTGTGGCTTCAACTATCATATCCAACGCCATTACCGACGAATCAATGTCCGGTGCATACCCACCTTCATTGCCAACATCCGTATCCAAACCATGCTCGCGCAGCACCTGTCCGAGCGTGTGGAATACTTCCGTACCAACACGCGCACGTTCGGTAAATGGTAGTAACGGAGTTTTGTGCGCATCATGGCGCGGTGAAGCGGTAGGTATGATAAGAAATTCCTGAAAATCCAGATTGGTATCCGCGTGCTTACCGCCATTAAAAATATTCATCATAGGAAACGGTAATCGGGGGGCACGTTCTGCGGATGCGGCGATCTTTTGTGGTAGCGCAAAGAGCGTCTTCATACCACGCACATGATCGTGTGTTGCAAACAGTTCCCGGATATACTCATAGAGCGGCATTTCTTTAGCCCTTGCTGCTGCGCGCGCGCAAGCCAATGAAACACCCAGTATCGCGTTTGCGCCGAGACGTTTTTTTTCCTCGGTTCCGTCAAGGCGGATCATTCGTTCATCTAGATCACGCTGCTCTGTCACCGCAATGCCCCGAAGCTCGTCTGCGATGTCCTTGCTGACGTGTTGCACGGCTTTGCGTACACCCTGCCCATGGTAACGATGGACCTCCTGATCACGCAGTTCATGCGCTTCGCTGCGTCCGGTTGAGGCACCGGAGGGTACCGCGGCTGATGCGCGTATACCCGACTCCAATACTACAGTCGCTTCAAGGGTCGGGTTGCCGCGCGAGTCCAATATTTCCCGCGCGTGGATAGATTGTATGTTGTGTTGCATAGGGGAACTGATTTCAAATTACTCATGAACTTTGCAAAGTTGTTTCACTGCTTACTTTCTGCTCCATACTTCTTACCTCTTTTTTCAAGCACTCGTATGCCCGGAAGCGGTTTTCCCTCAAGCCATGCAAGCAGCGCGCCGCCTCCGGAAGACACTACGGTCATCTTGGATATTTGTCGCCTCCGGCTGATCGCCGCAACCGTTTCCCCTCCTCCGACTATCGTTACCGCTTTTGCGGCACCTATCTTTTTTGCGATAGCGTTGGTCCCTTTGGCAAAACGCTTGTCTTCAAAAAATCCCATGGGACCGTTCCACACGATTGTTCGCGCTTGTGCCAATATCATTCCGTAAAATATGACTGTTTCCGGACCTAGGTCAAGGATAACTTCATCTTTTTGCACGTTGCCTACCGCACAAGACCGCAAGCGATGGTACGCACTATTCTTCTTCGCAACGATAACGTCCAGCGGCAGGTGTAATTGTTGACCGGAGAATTTTCGGGCGCGCAGCTTTCGCGCCATATCCGGCTCGGTGATTGATTGACCAATCGCCACCCCTCGCGCCTGCAACATTGTATTGGCAAGCGCGCCACCAAGCAGCACGTCGTCCGCTTGCGTCAATATGTGTTTAAGCAGACTGAGTTTTGTTGAGATTTTTACCCCACCTACAACCACAACGTAGGGTTTGCGGGGACATGTCAGATACTTTTGTAAGTTCCGTAATTCCCGCTCTAGCCCATAGCCTGCAACCGCATGCGTTGCGCGAGGAATGCGCACGGTACTCGCCTCAACGCGGTGGCATACGCTGAATGCATCCTGCACATAGACATCACACCATTGTGCTACGGTTTGCGCGAATGATGCATCATTTGCCTCTTCCTCCGGTATGAAGCGGATATTCTCCAATACGCCGACCGATCCTGGCGCAAGGCTATCCAGAAATATCTCGGTATGCGAAGTCATGCGGCCTTTTTTATACCACACTCCCTCGTGCATAATCACCGGAGTATTCGGCAATAGGCGACGGATAATCGGCAGCAGGGGTTGGAGCGATAAAGCGGCACGTGCCCTGCCGTGCGGTCTGCCTCGATGCCCTAAAAGTACGACACGCGCTTTTTTACGAATGAGCCAGCGCAAGGTCGCCACATTCTGCTCTAAACGGAATTTCGTATCTGCCGCAATGCGGCCGTGTATGACGGGAATATCCATGTTCGCGCGTACCCAGACGCGTTTGCCCCGTATATGCTTACAGTCCGTCAATTTTTGAAGGTTTGTGGGGTTTGTTTGTGTGTGGTGTGACAAGATTGAGCGCGGCATAGGATAGATGCGCAGGATTTTCCTGCATGCAATTACCTTGTCTTTATGGGTGAGTATATCACAAACGCGAGTCTTTTCCCATACATACCAATATTGTCATGCTGGCAAACAGAAAACAACCTCCATTTGTCGGCGGAGGAAAGTGAAAAACGACACCAGCCCTTCCTTTAGGTCCGTACTTTTACCACTTTGATCTTTACCTCGAGCACTTCATCCTGCGTAAAAACAGGTCCGACTTCAATGTTCATTTTTTGGTAGAGAGTCTGCGGAATACCGATATCGGCAACAAATAACTCACCCATGACCTGTTTGGATTCAGGTTTTGCAAGTCCCGCTTTTGGAAGTCCGAGCGCAACCGTTGCTTTCGCAACTACACAGGGCGCATAGATAACTCCGGTCGTACTGTCTAATCCTGAAGGCAAATCAATGGAGATAATCTTTTTTGCAGACCGATTTATGTGATCAATAATGTGCGCCACAGTTCCACGGGGATTGCCTTCCATGCCATATCCGAGCAGCGCATCCACAATGCAATCGGCATCCCGCGTTTCAATAGCAACTTCATCCGTTACTATCAACGGAAGCACGCCGGCTTTTTCCAATGCATACCAGTGCTGCTGCGACTCCGGGCCAAGTTCCTCCTTCGGGGAAGTTATGTATACCGAAACTTTAGCTCCCCAATTCACCAGGTTCCGCGCCACAACCAGACCAACACTTCCGTTATGTCCCTTGCCTGCGCAAATTACAACTTTTTTATCGCGCGCGACGCCGCTCATGTAGTCGCGTGTTACCTTTGCCACATGCAACCCGGCTATCGTGGATGTCTGCAGAAGCGATACGCCGAACTCCTCCGTCATCAGACGGTCTATTTCGCGCATTTGTTCGGTGGTAACGGTTTGTAACATACAAAACCTTAAAACTTGAAACTTAAACTATCAATTCCCTTGTCCTGTAATTCGAATGTACTTTAATGCTCTATGTTATGATGATAGGTGGAGTATACCACATTTTTGCACATTGCTGAAATGTGCTGTGGATAATTTTTATTTTCCGGAGACCATTGCCATTTCTACGAGGCGGTTCGCATAGCCCCATTCGTTGTCATACCAGGCAACGACTTTTACCATATCACCATCAACGACTTTGGTGAGATTAAGATCTACGATAGATGAATGCGGATTGCCGATAATGTCACTTGATACCACCGGGTCATGGGTTACTTGCAACACGCCTTTATACAAGGGATTTTTCGCCGCATCGCGCATCGCGATATTTACCTCTTCTACGGTAACCTTTTTTTTAAGAAGAAAGGTGAAATCGGCAAGCGATCCTACCGGAACCGGTACGCGTACCGACAGGCCGTCAAAAAGCCCTTTGAGCTGCGGTATGACTTTTGTGGTAGCGTGTGCCGCTCCGGTTGTTGTCGGGACAATATTTTGCGCCGCTGCCCGCGCACGGCGCAAATCCTTGTGGGGTCCATCCACCAAGTTTTGATCGGCGGTATAGGCATGGATGGTGGTCATCATCGCCTTGCGCACTCCGAAGCGGCTCTGCATGACCGCGGCAACCGGCGTAATGCAGTTCGTCGTGCAAGATGCGTTGGAAATTATTTTTGCGGATTTTTTTATTTTGCCGTCATTCACGCCGCGTAGATACGTGGCAATGGATTCGGATTTTGCCGGCGCCGAGAGTATGACGCGTTTGGATCCGGCTTGCAAATGTCCTGCGGAGAGTTCTTGTGTTAAAAACCTTCCCGTACATTCTAGAACGACATCCACTTGCCGTTCTTTCCAGGGAAGTTCAGCAGGTTCCTTAATCGCCGTAACCGGAAAGTACTCTTTGCCTACAACCAGAGCGTCTTTTATCGCGCGAACGGATTTTCCGTACCTTCCATAAACCGTATCAAACTGCAAGAGGTGCGCGAGTGTTACGGTATCGGTCAAATCGTTGATGGCGGCTACGCGTATATTCTTTTTTTCAAGTGCTATTTTAAACGCGGCGCGCCCAATACGACCAAAACCGTTGATGGCGATGGTAAGCATGGAAAAAGAATTAAAGAGTAAGAAAGATGTGGTAAGTTACGAAAAATTTCCCCGTACTGCTTTTACAGCAACGCTTACTTCGTATTTCTTACCTGGGACTTATTTTTCACTATAGCACATTTTTTTCCCAAAAACAAAGTGCGCTAGCCAATACTATACGACATCGCATGTCATATAGTAAGGTCAAGATGCATCCAAACATCAAAAATACTCCGGTGAGTGCCAGAGTATGTACGTATTTTTTCTTTGATTATTATTTCAATGCAAAGCGCGCGAAGCGACGCACCTCTATTTTCTCCCCTATTCTCCCAATCGCTTCGGTGATGATTTCCGCAACTGTTTTATCCTCATCTTTGATGAACGGCTGATCCAGTAAACATACTTCGGCGTAAAACTTTTTGAGCTTACCGCTCATAATGTTTTCCCGCATCGCCTCGGGCTTACCTTCTTTTGCTAGCTGCTCACGATAAATCTCCTTTTCTTTTTCAAGCACGTCAGCGGGAATTTCATCCGCCGAGAGATACTGCGGATCAGTTGCCGCCACATGCATGGCAATATCGTAGGCAAGTACCCCGAATTGTTCGTTGCGCGCGACAAAATCGGTTTCTGCTACGAGCTCTATCATGGCACCAACCTGGCCGTTTGCGTGGATGTAAGCCGCGACACGACCTTCTTTGGTTTCACGATCTGCGCGCTTTGCCGCCATTTTCTGTCCCCTCTTGCGCAGCTCTGCAACAGCTTTGTCCATATCGCCGCCTGCGGTTTCCAATGCTTTTTTCGCATCCATCATTGCCGCACCGGTTTTTTCACGGAGTTTTTTTACGTCTTGAGCGAAAATCATAAAATTACGGAAGAGGTTAGGGCTAAGAAATACAAGGTATTTATGCTTCGGTTATTTCTTTTGGAAACACGGCTTTCTGCGCGGATTTTGATTCTCTTGCTACAGGATTTGCTGCAACCGACTGTTCCTGCAGCTTACGCCCCTCATTTATCGCGTCGGTCAGTGTCTGCAGAATCAGCTCAACGCTTTTAATCGCATCGTCATTTGCTGGAATGGGATGATCAATCAATGAAGGATTGGTATTGGTATCGCACAGCGAAATAAGCGGGATATGCTGTTTACGCGCTTCGCGCAAGGCTGTTTTTTCACGCTTCAAGTCAACCAGAATGACTGCATCCGGATCCGTATCAAGATTTGCAACTCCTGAAAACAGCTTCTCCAACCGTTCAAATTTTTTGGTAAGTATGAGCTGCTCTTTTTTCGTATACTTATCCCAGCTGCCTAATTCCCGTTGCTCTTTCCACACCCGGTACTGTTTAATCCGCTGCTTGACGACGGAAAAGTTGGTAAGCAACCCCCCTATCCAACGCTCGGTAATGTACGGCATGCCGCATGACTTGGCAAAGTTTGCCACCTTTTCCTGTGTCTGCTTTTTGGTGCCGACAAAGAGCAGAGTGCCTTTCTTTTTCGCCATATCGCGCGCAAAATTGGCAGCCTCCTGCAAGAGCCTTGCGGTTTCCTCAAGATTGATGATGTGCACGCCGGACCGCACCGTAAAAATGTACGGAATCATTTTTGGGTGACGCTTTCCCGTTTGATGCCCAAAATGCACACCGGCTTTGAGCATTTCAATAATGGATGGTGTCTGCATAAACTCCTTTTCGGCTCGTTGCGATAAACGCCGTTTACCGCCTCCGCCTTACCTCCATCTCGTTTGGCCGCCGTAACGGCGACTAAGGAGCAGTCTCTATGAGATGTGAGAGATACTAACGTAATAGTGAATACAACGAGTCACAGTGTACCATACTGTTTGCCATCACGCAAGATCCTCCGGTGTACGATTGGGATTACAAGCTCTTGCAAAAAAACTTGCGGCGTGGTAGAATTTCCCCCGCAATAGGGTATGGGGTTCGTGATCGCTGAAACTTCGGAAATTTGTTCCCATCCTTAAAATTACTTAGCGCAAACACGTATATATTTATATCGCTCTATGCAGAAAGACATGCATCCAACCTACTACCAAAAATCCGTCATTACCTGTGTCTGCGGCGCGCATTTTTCTGTCGGATCAACCGTTGAGGCAATTAATGTGGAAATTTGCAGCGTGTGTCATCCGTTTTATACCGGCAAGCAAAAACTGGTAGATACCGCGCGCCGTGTTGACAAATTCCAAAAGCGCGTAGCCCTTCAGGAGTCCGTCGGACAGGGACGTAAGGGCAGGGCGGTAAAGCGTACTGCGCGCACGGCTAAAAAATCAACGCACAAAACGCTCAAGTTGTCTGATCTTGCCGATAAAGATGTTGTTGAAACTCCGGCAGAGGCACAGATGATAAAAAAGAAAAAGACAACGGTTAAAACTACAAAAAAATAGCCCTCTCAAACGGTGTGGATTTTGTGTTCTGCTCTTGAGTAAGAGTGCGCAATCCCGCCGTTTTTCTTTACTGCTTTTTCTCACGACCGACTACCGGCGAAATAGTAACTTGTTACGCTATACATCCCTTAACAACCACCATTCTTGAACGTGTTACGGAACTCGAGCGCCAATTGAGCGACCCGGGTGTGGTTGCGGACACCCGAAAATTTGCGGTGCGGTCAAAAGAGTATCACGCACTCATCGAACAAAAATTAGCGGTTGAGCAATACAATAATTTGGAAACAGCGCTTGTGGCGGCGCGAAAAGAATCGGCAGATGATACTAGCGAACTCGCAATGCTTGCGCAGGAAGAAACAATACGATTGAGCGGCGAGTTGGAGCGGGCGCGCAAAGAGCTCAACGCACTCTTACGTCCCCGCGACCCAAAAGACACAAAAGATAGTATTGTGGAAATTCGGGGGGGATCGGGCGGTGATGAGTCATCGCTTTTTGCCGCGGAGCTTTTTCGCATGTATAGCCGGTTTGCGGAACTCAATGGATGGAAAATGACTGTACTCTCTTCTCACCGCACGGAAGTCGGCGGACTCAAAGAACTTATAGCGGAAGTGAAAGGCACGAGGGTATACGGCACACTCAAGTGGGAAAGCGGCGTGCATCGCGTCCAACGTGTTCCGGAAACCGAAAAGAGCGGCCGCGTGCACACGTCAACCGCAACGGTTGCAATACTGCCCGAAGCGGAAGAAATAGACGTTAAAATTAATCCTAAGGACTTAAAGGTTGATACGTTTTGTTCCAGCGGTGCGGGTGGGCAAAGCGTCAATACCACTTATTCCGCCGTGCGCATTACGCACCTTCCGACCAACATCGTTATTTCCTGCCAGGATGAGCGTTCGCAGACACAGAACCGAGAACGCGCCATGACCATTTTACGCGCGCGGCTTTTGGCTTTGGAAGAAGAAAAACAACGCAAAGAAATTGAGGCGGCGCGCAAAGCAACTATTGGCACAGGCGACCGGTCGGAAAAAATCCGCACCTATAACTTTCCGCAGGACCGCGTTACCGATCACCGGATTAAGGAAAGCTGGTCCAACATTCCGGCAATCCTTGATGGCGGAATTGCGCCCATACTGGAAGCATTGGAAAAAGCAGAAGAAAATGCGTAAAAAATAGAAACTATCGCGGACAGCACGCAGGTAGATGATCAAAGCACCTGCGTATCTCGTATCACGTATATGTCCCATTCCATGGTAACCGTTGCTGAATTGCTTAAAAAAGCTACCGAACAATTACACGCGCACCATATTGACACCCCGGATCTTGATGCCGAGGTGCTTTTGTCTTGGGTACTCAACCGAGACCGCGCGTGGCTTTTCGTGCATGCCGATGCGCGTCTGACCGTTGTGCAAAAGGAAAAATTTTTTCGCGTGATACAAAAACGCTCGCGCCGTGTTCCGATTGCCTATATCACCGGTAGCAAACCGTTTTACCGGTCGGACTTTATCGTCAATCAACACGTGCTCATCCCCCGCCCCGAAACGGAAACGCTGGTGGAAGAAGCGGTGCGTGCTCTAGGGGATAAGCGACATCCTGCTACGGTTGTTGATGTCGGCACTGGCAGCGGCTGTATCATGGTAAGCGTCGTACAAGAACTTTTGGCAAGAAGTGAAGATATTTCCGGTATGCGATTCTACGCAACCGATATATCTCACAAGGCGTTGCGTATTGCGAAAAAAAATGCAAAAAAAGAAGGTGTTGCAAAATATATCACTTTTTTACACGGTAATTTGTTGGAACCGTTTCTCATCCTGCAGAACGCCGTCCCTACGAAAAAACTGTACATTCTTGCAAATCTTCCGTATCTTTCAGAAGTACAAATGCGCAATCTGCAACAGGAGGTCGCCCATGAACCGCGGGAAGCACTTGATGGCGGGGTTGAGGGATTGGCATACTACCGAAAACTTTTTGCGCAAATGCAAAACATGCGACGCGTACAGCGCGCGAGTATAATCTATACGCTATGCGAAATAGAGCCCGTGCAGGCAACGACGCTTACCAGCGAGATATGCAAAAACTTTCCAAGAACAACCGTACGCATGCGTAAGGATTTGCAGGGCAATGATCGCGTACTCCTAGCTCTCTCAAATCTATGATACTGCGAAACATCAAAGCAAGATTGTATCTTTTACTTCCCCCTCTTTCCGGATTGCTGCTGGCAACCACCTTCCCTCCCCTTGATTGGAATTGGAGTATTTGGATAAGTTTTGTGCCACTCCTCTTCTTTTGGTCAAAAAATATTTCTCTGCAACAGAAACTTGGCGGAGGCTTTGTTACCGGATTGCTCTACTACAGTTTTGTCGCGCAGCCATTCTTGGGTGTTGCCAATTGGGCATGGGCTGATTTTGGCACCATTATAGCGGATAACCGCGCGCTCATTCTTTTTTGGGTGTGGCTATGTGCCGGTATGGGCAGCGCGATAGGGTTGGGAGCGGTCGCTTACGCTCTCCATAAATTGAAAAACATTCCTCTCTTGCTGCTTTTCCCTTTTACTTTCGTCGTAAGCGAATGGCTGCGCGCTGCTATTTTTTTTCACTTCACCTGGGGACACATTGGCTACGCGGTACACGATCTTGCGCGCATACGCCAACTAGCCGGTATTATTGGTGTATACGGTGTGTCATTTTTTATCTGCACAATCAATGTACTTGTGTTGTTACTTATAAAACATATCCTGCTGAAAAAATATTATTCCGCCGTGGTATATACGTGCGTCATAGCGCTTGTGTACGCGGGTTCGTGGTTTTATGGAGTATACAGGATACAAGAAAACAGCGCGCCACCGATGAACGCGGTAATCCTGCCCAACGCCGCGGCAAGCGCATTCTCTCCCTTGTCATTCGCGCAAGCACTGGATACGGCGTTAGCAGGCAATCCTCAACTGGTCATTCTCCCTGAAAATTATTTTGGCGTGCCTTACGACCTAGCCGCAAAAACCTTTGTCCGTCAAATGTTTCTCCTTGCGCCAATGGCGGAAAATGCCTTCTCTATGCTCCTCAACCAATCATTGCGCCATCCGGATGTATTGTTTATTATGGGCTTGCACACGATTGAAAATGACCAACATTTCAACTCTGCCGTACTGCTGCAAGATGGCGCTCTGCGGGACACCTACCATAAACATTTTCTCTTTCCACTTGCAGAAAAAATTCCGGGAAGAGCGTTTTTAGAGAACTTTTGGACGGCAAATGCGTATCGTATTGCCGAAGGAAGCGGAAAACAGGTTGTGCGAAACCGCGAGCATACGATTGGCGTACTCATGTGCTCTGAAGCAATGTTTCCTCAACTCGCGCAAAACGCAAAAAAACAAGGGTCTGACTTCCTGGTAATTATCGGAAACGATGCTATTGCACAAAATGAGATTGTCCGTGATGAATTGCTCGCCATGGCGCAGTTTCGCGCGGTGGAAACAAGGCAATGGATATTTCGCGCGACAACCAATGGTTATGCAACGATAATAAATACGAGTGGAGATATTGAAAAAAATAGGTAACAAAAACTACAAACACATCTTATGCAACTTACCAACAATGATTTACGCCAAACATGTCTGCTCCAAATTTTGTAGCATCAAAACACACATTCCACCACGATCCAACCGTCCCGTCTGAAAGACGTATATACCTGTCACTTGGACCAAGAGCGGTATTAGTTTTCAGCATAAATAAAATCGCGTATTCTCCTGCGGGAAAATCGTCTTTATATAATCCATCAACCGCTGTATATCTTATGCGGCTGAATTCATCCTCGCCACCCTTTAATGTATCTACCATTGTTCCAGGATTGGGGAGGTTTGGCATATATGGCAACAACGCATTACGCAAAGTGTCGTTGGTAGCGTTTCCTTTCACTTCTGCGTATCCAAGTGTTGCCTCACCTGAAGCAGGATAAATTCCATACTCGTCATAATAGAAATCTAGAGCTTTCGCGAGTGAATCAACATCCGCTAAAATTGTCGCGTCACGCGCTTTGGCGCGCGCGGTATTGAGCGCGGCAATTCCGGCAGTTGCGATAAAACTTATCACCGAAATGACGGTGAGAAGTTCAATGAGCGTAAAACCCCGCTTGTTGCGCAAAACAACACCAAGATATTTTTTCGTGCGGGGATGTTGTTGCAGTAATGTTGATTTTTTGTTGCGCTGCATGGAGAAAGTATAGCACAAAAAGAGCGTGGGGAATATGAGATGTGGATATACGGAAAATGAGGCTGCGGATTCCCTCATGCGCGGGCATGGCCGCTATTTTTTGTCTACACCAAACGCTCTGCGGCAAAGACCTCGGGTAAAGCGCACTCTTTTCTATACTATTCGTATGTTACCTGATCCAGTGTACTCACCACTTCCAACCAGAGATGATCATACGGAAGCGACATTTCCTCTCCTCGCACATTCCTGATGCGAAGCTGCCCAGCCTGCTCCCGTACCCACGTCATTTTCGCCGCACGCCCATGGTAGAGTATAAGCGCGTCGCCCTCGCCTTCGGTGCGCAAACGTTTTCTGCCTATCGCGTCAATTGTTGCGATATCCGTTGCCTGCACGACGATAGTTCGGGCAATAAGCGGCTCACCTGTTGCGGCATCGTACTGTTTTTCCCCTCCCTGACTTCTTTTATAGACACTTTGAGATGCATCGTAGAGCCACTCCACCTTGTATTCCGGAAAAGAGAAATCCAGTACTACTTCCCGCACCTCATACGGTACGCAATCTCCACTTTTTTCGCCTGTTGCCTGTATTGCAACGGTAACCATTTTATTGCGGTCGCAAAATTTTGTGGACAATGTGTCTGCAGCATAGGGTGCGTTTTGTGCAATAACATACCCTGATGTCTGGGGATACTCGGACGTATCGCTTCCATATATTTCATCAAAATACGCGGCAAATGCCGGATCTTCACGTACGAGGGTCGTGGAAGCCAGGCTAATGCTTTCTCCGTAATCGCTTAACGAAGGTATATCGGTAAACGTGTTATGCGGTCGTGGAATACGGGTGTCATGCCAAAAATAACCGCCCTGGTAAAATTCATTGATACTTGCAATGCCGTCTTTGGTAATTTGGGTAAGCGCCTCGGGACTGCCGCCCACGTGCGCCAGCAGCGCGCCATACCCTTGCGCCCAGTCTACAAAATAAGGGCGTGCGGAACGCACCGGACCGATCCGGTCAACGGTTGAGATCGCGTCATCCAGGGCATAAAATGCCAGAAATCGCGTTACACCGCCTTCCGCAGGCGCCTCAATCACGAATAGCGAACCGGCAAGTCCCCATTGCGGGCGCGTAGGCGAAAAATTGTCTATGGAAATTGCCGCCAGTCGACCCATATACCAACGCACAGTAGATGTCGCAACTGCAGTATCATTAACGATTGCGACTCTAGCGTCCACTGCTGACTCTGCCTCGGGTTGAGCTTTGCCCATTTTGCTGTCCAGTAACACGTATGCTCCTGCACATGCCACAAAAGCCCCGCCCAAAATGAGCAAGGTTTCTGTGCGAGAGAACGGGTTTATCCGCCAGTATCTATGCTTTTTTTGTTTCTCCCCCTTGCGTAGTTTCCGCATGAGCGTCCTTTGACACTTCAGTGGCAGTTTCGGTCGCCGCGCCTTCCGCCGCTTTTTCTTCCTCCGCAACACTCGGCGCGGTAACCTGCACAATTACCTGTTTAGGATCTCCCGCAAGAGCGAGTCCTTCGGGCAGCGCCACATCTTCAGCATGAATAATTTTGTCAAATCCGTCTAAAACGCTCAAATCTACCTTGATCTCATGTACCAAATCCCTAGGAAGACATACTACTTCCAAAAGCTCGGTCTGTTTTACCAAAATGCCGGCAAGCAGCTTCACCGCGGGAGCCTCACCGATAAATACCAAATTGATATCGGCGTAAATTTTTTCATCCATACGCACGCGGTACAAATCCACGTGTAGCACCGTTTCCGTGACTGGATGCCGCTGGACATCATAAATCAACGCGGTAACCGGCTCACCTCCATCGCTGGTAAGCTCAACAAGAGAGTTCCCGCCCGCTTGTGCGTATACCTTTTCAAATTCGGTTGCGGAAATCGCAATCATGATGGATTCAGCGCCACGCCCATAGAGTACCCCGGGTATGAGGTTTTTTGAACGAATATGCCCTAACGAGTCGGAGGTAACACGGGATGTTATGGAAAGATTGTAGGAAGACATAGCTATCGTACAACGTGAAGTTTGAAACTCGTAACTGGAAACGGCTATGGGTTTTTAAGTTATGAGTTATGCGTTATGAGTTAGCAGGAGCTACCATATCCTATTTTTTACCCATTGTCAACACACAACAAAATTATCCTGCCAGCTCCGCAACACTCCATCGTTTTGAACGCATGTACATACTCTCTATAAGTCCGATGATGATGAAGCTACTGACGAGCGAACTTCCGCCATAGCTGACAAAGGGCAGAGTGATGCCGGTTACGGGCAGCAGCCCCATATTCATACCAACGTTCACCGCCAGCTGCATGAGCAGGATAGCCAAGGTCCCAAGCACCATAAAGAGACCAAAATCATCGCGCGCGTACCGCAGTGCGGTTACTATGCGCCAAAATACCAACAACCAAAAAGCAAAGAACACCAGCATGCCGATAAATCCAAGGTCCTCGGCCAATACGGAAAAAATAAAGTCCGTCTGCGCCTCCGGCAAAAATTTCAACTGGCTCTGCGAACCGAAGCTCACCCCCCTGCCAAAGAGCTTTCCTGACCCTACCGCTATGACCGATTGCGTTATGTTATATCCGGAACCAAGCGGATCTCGTGCAGGATCCAGAAATGTTAATACCCGATCTTTCTGGTAGTCTGCAAAAAGAAAAAACCATCCGGCGGCAAAAGCGGCAAGCAGGCATACGGCAAACAGCAGTATATATTTTTTACGAATACCCGTAACGAGCAATAGCATCATCCATACGCCCCCAAACAGCATCGCGGATCCGAAATCAGGCTGGAGCAAAATGAGGCAGAGTATGATACTCACCGCAAGAACGTTCAGCGCCATATACCGCAGCATGTTGATAAATCTCGCATACAAACTCTCAAACGCCGCCAAAAACAACAGGAAGCCGACCTTGGCAAACTCAACCGGCTGAAACTGCTGGTCGGCAACCACAAACCATCCGGTCGTGCCACGTATGGTCGCACCGAATATAAGTACGGCGCCGAGTAGCGCCACGATTCCCGCATAAATCCAGATGCTGTACAGCCGCCATATGCGATAATCCAGAAAGCTCATCGCAATGCAGACCGCAATACCCACGCCACCGAAAATGAGATGTCTGATGAGATACGTGTAATTATTTTCCGCTCCCGCAAGCGCAACGCTGTAGAGTGCCAGCAATCCGAACCCCCACAACACCAACACACCGGCAAACAACAGCCAGTCAAAAGTTTTGAAACCTTGGCGCAGTGAGAGACGCATACGATCAACCTACCACACACAACCACGATACACAAACCATGTACCATAACGCTACCTCTAAGCCACGAGTGTAGAGCGCAGCGCACTATGATCCCGGCATCACGCATGATCCCATCTCCTCTGTCTGTCGTGACGTGCGTACTACTCTTCCACGCCAAAAATACCATTTCTTCCCGTCCAGTAGCTTTCGGGATTCAAGATGTCAATTTCAGGTTCAATCCGTATGCTATCAAATCGATTCCGAATCCCAAACCAGCTCACCACTTGCGTTGTTGCTTTCCCGGACACCAAGGGGGAAACCACTTTACGCTGCAAGGCAACGGGACGGTCGTCCCGTATGCCGATGATCAAGAACCCTACTTCCCAATAATCAAATATGGAGTTGTTCACTGCGGTATAGGTGACGCGGCTCACGACCAACGAACTGTTTTCATGGAGCTGCGCGGGCGGCGCATACACCAAATCTTTAATGGTAATCTTCTGCCGATCCCCGGCCCAGGCAGCATAGTCGGAAATATCGTGGTTTGAAACATGCGTCCAATCAAGACGATCGAAGACAAGGATAACGGTTGCGGCATCTTTGGGCAGGGTGAGTGAAAATCCTGTAAGTGTTTTTTCTTCTCCGGGAAGCGTAAACCCTTCAAATACCGGCGAATTGTAGTCGCCCAGAGAAAAATGATATGAAAATCTTGCATACCAGCGATCGTTGGGATTTGCAACACTTGCGAAAGCATCCGCACTTTCTTCATTTTCCACGATACCAACGGAGGTGACATTGAGATCCTGTGCGCTGATCTTGGACGCATAATCCCTATGCACCATGCCCGACACTGCAAGTTGCTGTTCCCATGCGATAGTTTGCTTGCGCTGCAACACGAAGTAATCCACCAGTCCGTAGATACCATTCAGCAGCAGACCTGTGGCAATCGCCAAAAATAGACCACTTCCCAGCCTCTTCATCTGCAAACGATGCGTAGTGATCCAGTAGCCAATGGCCAGCTGCTTATTGCCGACTTCATGGGGTTGGTAGGAGGGCATAGAAATCACCAACAACGTGCGACGGACAACCTTAGGTTTATGGGATATGGTTGTGGATTGTATGTTGTTGGTCGTAGATTATTACATTATATCAAAAAGTATGATTTTTTACCATGAATTTTCAACAGACAGACCCTTGTTTACCCGGGTATTGTCTGCTACACTCACTAGCGTGTACGCAGTAACCTCAACCATACTATGTCCGCGCAACCTACAAAGAAAAAACCTATGAAATTCGTAGCCAAATCCAAAACCTCGGCACAAAAAAAATCAGGCTATACCGCCGAAAATATTACCGTTTTGGAAGGTCTTGATCCGGTCCGCAAGCGTCCTGGCATGTACATCGGAAATACGGCGGAAGCAGGTCTTCACCACCTTATCTGGGAGGTACTCGATAACTCCATTGATGAAGCCATGGCCGGTTTTTGCACGCATATTGAAATTACCCTCAACAAGGATGGCGGCGTGACGGTCGTGGATAACGGCCGCGGGATTCCGGTTGATATGCACAAAGCAACCAAGAAATCAGCGCTGGAAACGGTTATGACCACCTTGCATGCCGGGGGTAAATTCGGCGATGGCGGATACAAGGTATCGGGCGGATTGCATGGTGTCGGCATTTCGGTCGTAAATGCGCTGTCTTCACTACTTGTTGCGGAAGTGCATCGCGATGGCAAAGTCTGGCGCCAGGAATACATGCGCGGCAAACCAAAAGCAAAGGTGAAGCCCGTTGGTGCAACCAAGCGCACTGGAACGACCATTACTTTTACGCCAGATCCTCAGATATTTACAGTCACCGAATTCAGCTGGCGCGAGCTTCTGGATCACTTGCGACGACGGGCATACCTCACCAAAGGCATCACCTTAACCGCGTACGACAAACGGGTTCAGGAAAAAGACAAGCCCGTCCCTTCCGGCAGATCATACCAATTTCATTTTGAGGGCGGCATCGCAAGCTACGTCCGCCATATCAATACCAACAAGGAGCCGAAGCATGATTCGGTATTCTACGCGGACAAGACAGAAAACGACATTCGCGTGGAAATCGCGCTGCAATACACCGACGACTACAAGGAAACACTTTTGGCATTCACCAATAATATCATCAACCCAGAGCACGGCATGCACGTTGCGGGATTCCGCACGGCATTGACGCGGGTATTGAACGGTTATGGAAGAAAAAATTCCGTACTCAAAGAAAAAGACGAGAACTTGAGCGGTGAAGACGTACGCGAAGGACTCACCGCGATCATTAGTATTGGCGTGCGCGAGCCCCAATTTGAAGGGCAAACCAAGGCTAAGCTTGGTAATGTGGAAGTACGTCCCGTAGTAGACAGTCTATTTGCAAACACCTTCGGCACATTTTTGGAAGAACACCCGCGCGAAGCGGTAGCGATCATCGGCAAGTGCATGCTTGCGGCGCAAGCCCGTAAAGCGGCGCGCGCGGCGCGGGATTCGGTCCTGCGCAAGGGCGCGCTTGAGGGGTTTACCTTGCCGGGAAAACTCGCTGACTGTTCCAGCAAAGACGCTTCCCGTTCGGAACTCTATATCGTGGAAGGTGATTCGGCAGGCGGATCAGCGAAACAAGGTCGTAATCGCGAATTTCAGGCCATACTCCCCTTGCGCGGAAAAATACTCAATGTGCAGCGCGCGCGTCTGGATAAAATGCTCGCGAACACTGAAATCAAATCACTGGTAATTGCGCTTGGAACAAACATCGGCGAACAGTTTGATATTGAAAAGTTGCGCTACGATCGGATTATCATCATGACCGACGCGGATGTTGACGGCGCCCATATCCGTACGCTGCTCTTAACCATGTTCTACCGCTACTTCCCCGATCTCATTACCACGGGGCACTTGTACATCGCAATCCCTCCGCTCTATCAAGTGAAGCGCGGTAAAGATGTCCGCTACATTTTTATTGAGAGAAATCTTGATAGCACGATCAAAGAAATGCAATCGGCAAAAAAAGCGTCGGCGAAAACTCTCGATCCCGCGGAAACGGAAACCATGGATGACGCGGTTGCCGTTGCGGACGATACTGCAAAAGTTTCGGGAGTTTCTATCCAGCGCTATAAAGGTTTGGGTGAGATGAATCCCAATCAATTATGGGAAACTACCATGGATCCGGAAACACGCACCATGAAGCAGGTAATGATTGAAGACGCGGCGCGCGCGGACGAGATGTTTGATATCCTTATGGGTTCCGACGTACTCCCCCGCAAGCATTTTATCCAGACACATGCGAAGTCCGTGCAGAATTTGGATATCTAATATCTTGAAATATATGGTCTGACTCTTGAAGTATTTTTTCTGATTGTGCCAACATAATTTCTTTTGGTGTTTCAAGTTTCAAGGTTAACGCTGCACGTTTCATGTTCCACGACAAAAGGGTCTTGCATAGTATGCCGATATCCTGTATACTGTGCACAGTACCAATTCCGCCCGAGGGCGGTTTTAAAAACCACGAAATATGAAGCTTACTTTACCTGAAAATAAGATAATTTCCTACCTACGCTCATCCTACATAGAGCTTAAAAAAGTAACGTGGCCAACACCCAAAGAAACGAGAAACTACACGCTGCTCGTTATCGGCATCAGTGTGGCTGTCGCGGCTTTTTTAGGGTTGTTGGATTTCATTTTCACGATCGGACTTGAAAAACTCATCTCTCTGAAGGGTTAATGACCTGCTGCCCTCAATAACCGCGCAACCGAAACGAAATTCAACTCATCTCGCTACTGTATACTTTCACGAAAGGCGGATCAGCCTCCGGCTGAACTTCCTGCAAGCTATCACTCTATGCCCAGACAAACCGCACAACATGGACGAAGATGGTATGTACTCCATACCTATTCCGGCTATGAAGAAAGCGTTGCGCGCAACCTACACCAACGTATTGAAACCCTTGACATGCAAGATAAAATTTTTGAGGTGCTCATTCCAACCGAAAAGAAAATAAAGATCAAAAACGGCAAACGCAAGGTGGTGGAAGAAAAAATATTTCCTGGCTACGTCCTTGTGCAAATGATCGTTGCGGATGATTCGTGGTACGTCGTGCGCAATACGCCGCATGTAACCGGTTTTATCGGCAGCGGCAATACGCCAACCCCGATTTCCGACGAAGAAGTGAGGGGACTCCAGAAACGCATGGGCGTGGAAGAACCAAAGTTCACGATTGATATTGAGGAAGATACGCCGGTTAAGATCACGGACGGTCCGTTCAAAAACTTTGAGGGTAAAGTTGAGGAGGTTGACACGGCTCGTGGAAAGATTAAAGTACTGGTGTCCATGTTCGGCCGCGAAACGCCAGTTGAGCTGGACTTCCTGCAAATTAAGAAAATTTAAATTACTACATACTATACGGTCATTCCGTATCAAGTGCGGAATGACATCCGACTCCTATGGCAAAACCAATCAAGGCACTCGTCAAACTCCAAATTGTCGGCGGACAGGCAACACCAGCACCCCCTGTAGGTACGGCCTTGGGACCTCATGGTGTCAATATGCAGGAGTTCTGCACAAAGTTTAACGATGCGACAAAAAGTCGCATGGGTGAGGTTGTGCCGATTGTCATGACCATCTTTGAGGACCGCACCTTTACGTTTGTGCTCAAAACCGCACCTGCATCCGAGATGCTCAAAAAAGCCGCGGGCATCAAGAAAGGTTCCGGAAATCCCTTATTAAATAAAGTTGGTAAGGTAACAAAAGCACAGGTTAAAGAAATTGCCGAAGCGAAAATGCCAGACTTGAACGCTCATACGGTTGATGCCGCTATGAAAATTGTGGAAGGAACCGCGCGGCAGATGGGATTGGAGGTTACTGAATAAGTGTTTATTTTGTGGGAGTCCCCCAGTCAACGGGACGTTCGCACCACGCAATATGTTTTTGTATGACGCAACATTCCAAGCGCTTTGTGGAAAGCGCAAAAAAGGTGGACGCAAAAAAAACGTACATTCCTGACGAAGCGATAAAGCTCGCAAAAGAAACGTCAACGGTCAAATTTGACGCGTCCGTTGAAGTACATGCACGGCTCGGTATTGATCCGAAAAAAGGTGAGCAGCAGGTGCGCGCAACGGTTACACTGCCCCATGGCACAGGTAAGACCGCGCGGATTTGCGCATTCGTTGCAAATGATGCGGATGCAAAAGCCGCGGGAGCTGACATTGTTGGCGGCGAAGAACTGATCGCCGAAATCAAAAAGACCGAAAAGATAGATTGCGATGTCGCCATCGCCACGCCCGACATGATGCCTAAGTTGGCTGCTATTGCGCGGGTATTGGGACCCCGCGGGCTCATGCCATCCCCCAAGAACGATACCGTAACCACCGATGTGAAAAAAACAATTGAAGCGCTAAAAAAAGGCAAGATTGCCTTTAAGAACGATGGCACCGCAAACGTACACCAGATTATCGGCAAGGCGTCCTTCACGGAAAAGCAGTTATTGGAAAACTACGAAACGTTCATGGATGCAATCACAAAAGCCAAACCCTCGGCAAGTAAAGGCGTGTATATCAAGAGTGTCGTCGTAACCACTACCATGGGTCCGGGGATAAAAGTGCAAACGTAGGGAAGATGCGGATATAGTGAAAATCCTGAATGTTGACAATAGTAAAAATCTGTACTATAGTATGGTACAGATTTTTTGCTCTTTAACTCTTTCTTTAGGAGGAAAATATGAAAGGGGTTCGTAAGATGTTCAACGCTCTTTTGCCATGTTGCTTCATCATGAGCATGGCATTAACCCTGCTGGTATTCGTCGCAATGTTCGTGACTACTAGCAAAAGTCCGGGAGAAGCCCTGTATCTGGTCATGTACATGACCAGATCATTACCATTGCTGATGGCAATGGTAATGACGAGTGTTGTTGCGGGACTTGCACTCGTGTTCCGTAAAAGAATTTTCTCCTAACCTTCCCTCGCCCCAACCCGCCAAGTAGCTTCTCGCGAACGGCGGTTTTTTCTTTTCTCCCGCACTTCTCACTTACTACCCTTTTCTTTAATGTCCTGCAATCCCCTGCGGACATCCCAGTCGTCCGGATCGGTATCGGCATGTATGACTAGCTTGGGAAATTGTTGCTTGAGCGCGTGGTGCATTTGATGCGCCACGGTACGCAACGTCGGGTGTACCGTTTTTCCGGAACGCAGCTCTATCACGTACACCATCGGCGGAAGTCCGTAGGTAACGCGGCAGGGCACCCGATAGCCCATTGCGTGATAATATTGCGCCTCATTTTCATCAGCATGCAATTGCTCAACGGCCTCTTTTTGTTGCACCACAAGATTCTCCGCTTCTTTTCGCGCAGCAACGGGAAGTTGTTCCACATACCACGGATGAAAACCGAATCGCGTAGTCAAAAGTGGCATGCGGCACACGCCGTTGCGGTGGCGTTGAATATCGCGGAATGATCCGAAATCCAGCAGAAAATCAAAGGTGCACTGCCCGAGTTCCGTCAAAAAATGTGGTAGCCCAACATGTGGCGGGCGCATGGTTGTAATATCCCTATATTGTTCCAATGCATGCGCATCAATAGTGGTGTGCAAAGCAAAATCAGGATACTGTTCAGGATTGAAATAGTTGTAGCGCCGCGCAACCGTATCACGATACTGTTCCTGGTCTGCATACAATTCATGGCTGAAGCTGTGCGCGTATTTTTCCTTTAATTGTGTATGTATCTCTGCGGCAACCTCGCGCACTTCAGTAAGCGGATGGTGACGCAAAATGGCGAGCTTGTCCCACGCCTGGCGCAAATTGGTATGCCAGCTCAATTGCGTCATTATACCCGCGGGCAAAAAGCCGCGCAATATATCAAACGAACGCGCATTGATGGCGCGCTCATACACCTTTATATCCTCACCGTCTTTTCGCGGATACTTCTCCCGAATATGTGCACGGACCGCTTCCTGACTGCCGAGGTAAAATGCCACCCACGTATCCAGTATCGCTTTGGAATTTTTGGTGCCAACCGGATCGGTTATCGCCTGCTGCGACATGTCAATATAGCGCGTGCTGGTCTCCTGCCCCGCGTAGAGCGGCCAATCCTGCACAGCTTTGGCAACGAGCGTGCTCACCCCCTCAATAAAGATGGTTGTGCTGCCGCAATCCGCAATGCTTAAGTGACCATAGCCAACATAAAACCGTTCCATGAATTTTCCTGAACCGGCTTCCTGCACCTTTTGGGCATGCACCTCCACGCTCTGCGCGCTGCGGGAATAAAGCGCTTGCATCATTGCCGTATCCTGCGGCGCAAATTTATCGTAGACGAATATTTTTGGCATGTTATGGAGAAATAATTTTTACAAAAGGTATAATGCTACATACCGTGCTTTTTGCAAGTATACCAGCACCATACCCTAGAGCGCAACTGTTGACCCAACCCAACACGTCTGATATTGTAAAGATGCTATATCTAATCCAATTTTTTATGATTCTCTCGGACGCCGATATTAAAAAAGCCATGGAAGACGGGCAAATTAGCGTGAAACCCTTATTTCCTAACGCTGTGCAGCCGGCAAGTATTGACTTGCACCTTGACCGGTATTTTCTTATTTTTGATACCTCCTACCATCACGTGATTGATATCAAGAATCCGGTGGACGATCTCATGCGGGAAATTGAGATCAACGACGAACGGCCGTTCGTGCTGCACCCGGGCGAGTTTGCGCTTGGCTCCACCTTTGAAGAAGTTGGCGTTGCAGATGATATGGTGGGGAGGTTGGAAGGCAAGAGCTCGCTCGGACGCCTCGGCATTATCATTCACGCAACTGCCGGCTATCTGGACCCGGGCAATAAACTTCACATGACGCTGGAGCTCCACAACATCGGCACGCTGCCGGTAAAGCTGTACTACAAAATGCCTATCGCGCAGATGTCGTTTTCTCCGCTTTCTTCCCGAGCGGAAAAGCCGTACGGCATTAAAGCAAATAGTAAATATTTCGGTGCGTCAAAACCGCAGGCAAGCGCAATGTACCGGGATTTTATTCAGGAAAAACCTGTTGTCGCTGCGGCGCCAATACTATCCGTACCACAACCGGAAACTTCATTTACTCCGGAAGCCAAACCGCTCGTGACCGAAATGCAGTCAGGTCCAACACCTATAAGCGAAATTTTGAAAGAAAAGAGCGAGGCAGCCGTAAGACCTAAAACACGCGCCACGCTCATTCCGCCCCTCCTGTAACTTACAGGAGGCAGTTTGGGGAAACACGAAAAAATTTACATGCCGCTTCAAGCAAAGATCAAACGCGTTGATACTACACTCCCCCTTCCCCGCTACGCAACGGCCGGTGCGGTGGGTTTTGACATGGTTAGCCGCGAAACAGTTATCATCTCTCCTAAAACGCTCGTGCGCATTCCCAGCAATCTGATTATTGAAATTCCTGCAGGCTATGCGTTGCTCGTGGTTCCCCGAAGCTCCACGCCGAAGAAGAAGGGGCTGCTCATTCCGCACGGTATGGGTGTTATTGACCGCGACTACTGCGGACCTGCAGATGAGATACTCATCCAACTCTATAATTTTACGGCCGAAGAAGTGACGGTTGAGCGGGGTGAGCGCATTGCACAGGGACTGTTCACCCGTATTGACCGGGTGGAGTGGAAAGAAGTGGAAACCATGGCACACAACGATACACGCGGCGGATTTGGGAGTACGGAACCGCAATCAAAAATGAACATGAACAAACAGGATATTCTTGATATTATTGCGCGCGATTCCTGGATGATGGAGGTGTTACGCGCAGCACGTTTACTCCATCTTCCTGATTGGATGATCGGCGGCGGGTTCGTGCGAAATAAGATTTGGGACGTATTACATGGCTTTCAGAATGACATGGTTCCAACAGCCGATATTGATCTTATCTACTTTGATCCACGAATTACTGATGCATGGCAAGAAAAAACCTACGATACGCAACTGAAGAAAATTCTCGACCTTAACTGGTCATCCAAAAACCAAGCGCGCATGCATCTTAAGCACAACCGCTCGCCCTACAAAAACATTGAAGAAGCGCTTTCCGACTGGGTAGAAACCGCGACTGCCGTTGCTGTTCGATTGCAAGATGATAGTACACTGAGATTATTTGCCCCGCACGGAATAGATGACCTTATGCATCTCATTGTTCGTCCAACACCGTTACATGCTTCTAGCTTGCAGCACTTTCATGAACGGGTACACGGCAAAAAATGGCGAGAACGCTGGCCGAAATTAAAAGTTGTAGAAATATAATCACCGTTCTATAGTTCTATGCAAACTTCCCGGGGGGGACTCATCGTTATTGACGGCACCGATGGTTCCGGCAAAGCGACCCAGGTGAAAATATTGACCGATCGGCTGCAGCAAGAAGGCGTGGCAATCGCCTCTTTTGACTTTCCGCAATACGGAAAAAAATCCTCAGGGCTTGTTGAAAATTATTTGAATGGCGCCTATGGCACGGCGGACGCGGTAGGCGCGTACCGTGCGTCGCTTTTTTACGCATGCGATCGGTATGACGCAAGCTTTGCGATACGCAAGGCATTGAACGAAGGTAAGGTAATCGTGACCAACCGCTACGTATCGGCAAATCTGGGGCATCAAATGGCAAAGATCGCTAACACACAAGAACGCAAAAAATTCAGAGACTGGCTCTACGACGTGGAATATGGCATATTTGATATCCCAAAGCCTGATCTGCAAATCATGTTACACGTGACGCCGGAAATATCACAAAAACTCGTGGATGACAAAGGGCATCGGGATTACGTTGGTGGCGTCAAACGAGATATTCATGAGGCTGACATCCATCATCTGCGCAAGGCGGAACAAGCATATAAAGAAATTGCACAGCTTCCCGGTTTCACTCTTATTGAGTGTGTTGAAAATGGTGAAATATTCTCCCGTGAGATTATTGCAGAGCGCATTTGGACTGTTGTTGCACCAACACTGGGCTTGTAGTTGCTTTGCACGGTTTTTCATGATACCATAAGATACGCTATGCAAAATAAGAAATATGAAACCGTTATCGGACTAGAAATCCATGTACGGCTTGACACGAAGTCAAAGATGTTTTGCGCATGCAGCAATTCCGGAGAAGATCTGCCGCCGAACACGACGGTATGTCCCATTTGCATGGGGCATCCCGGCACACTTCCCGCTATGAACGAGCAGGCAATTGCATGGGGTATGAAAGCGGCGCTTGCCATCAATTGCACCGTGGCGCATGAGTCAAAGTTTGATCGCAAACACTACTTCTACCCTGACTTGCCTAAGGGCTACCAAATTTCCCAATACGACCAGCCCATTGGGCAGAACGGCTGGATAGAGTTTATGGTTGAGAGCGAACTCAAAAAGGTTCGGCTCAACCGCCTACACCTGGAAGAAGATGCTGCAAAGCTCATGCACGAAAAAAATCATTCACTGGTTGATTTTAACCGTGCCGGAGTGCCACTCGCGGAAATTGTAACCGAAGTCGATCTCCGCTCCCCCAAAGAAGCCAAGGCATTTTTACAGGAACTGCGCCGCATCATGCGCTATCTCGGCGTCTCGGAAGCTGACATGGAAAAGGGACATTTGCGCTGCGACGCGAATATTTCCCTGCGTCCGGTTGGGGATGCCAAGCTCTACGCCAAAACGGAAATAAAAAACCTCAACTCATTTCGTTCAGTGGAAAAAGCGCTTGCCTATGAAGAAGAGCGGCAGCGAATATTATGGGAAGAAGGCACTCCGGTGTCTTACCTCTCTACGCGCGGGTGGAACGAACAGGAACAGAAAACGTATGAACAACGTATTAAAGAAGATGCAAACGACTATCGTTATTTTCCTGAACCTGATCTGCCCCCGCTTGAATTTAAGGACCGTGTCATTGAAGCAGTGCGCGATCAGCTTCCCGAACTTCCCGCGGCCAAGCGTAAACGCTTCCAAGAGCAGTATGGACTCTCCCCTGCTGACGTTGCGGTACTGACCGATGATAAGGAAGTTGCCCATTATACCGAACAGGTGATATCGGAACTCAAAAGCTGGCTTATGGATTTGGAGGAAATGGAGGGAACTGAAGAAGATATCTGGCGAACGCACAAAAAGAAGCTGGCAAAACTGGTTGCGAACTGGATTGGCACTGAACTTTTTAAGCATCTCAATGAACACAAGCTTTCAATTAAAGATTGTAAGATAACCCCGGAAAATTTTTCGGAGTTCTTGACGCTCATTTGGAAGAAAAAAGTTAATTCCTCTGCCGCCCAAACCATTCTTGAAACCATGCTGGGTACAGGAGCTGATCCCTCGCATATTTTGGAAGAAAAGGACTTGGGACAAATGGATGATGCGAGAGCGCTTGATGTAATTATTGCAAAAATCATTACGACAAACGAGAAAGTCGTTGCTGAATATAGAGGGGGTAAGGAAAATGCCATACAGTTTCTTGTGGGTATGGTCATGAAAGAAAGTAAAGGCAAAGCAAATCCGGAAACTGCACTGGAGATATTGAGAAAGAAATTATCTTGATTTATTTCTTAAGTACCCTATATATGGAAAGAGAAAAACTATTTGGTATACGTGATGCCGAACCAGGAGAAGGAGGAGTAACGCATGTAGCTGAAGGAGCTATTGATCCCGAAAAGGAACGAGCGGAATTAGAAAAAATGGGAGTTGAATTTCCTGAAGACGGAGAACAAAAGGAAACTGCTTAAGCATACTTTTTTTGGATTAACTTGACAGTTTTTTTTGGGCATGCTACCATATTTTTCAGTATGCGTATACAGTTGCACAAGCCGTATCAGCGACTATCCGGAACCGCACAATACTGCGGGAAGCATACGCCGTTTCCCAAAATCAATTCAGTAAAAAATACCTCTCGCTAAGCGAGGTATTTTTTTGTGGATTGGTTTGTAGATAGATCTTTACACTTCAAACTAGGAGGAAATACCATGATTCCCTGTCCCTTTGCCGTAACCGGCACCTGTCCGTCAATCGGAGAGGCTTGTTTTTCCCTCTCCAGCAGCTTACGAAGTGAGTGCGAAATGTACGCGTCCCGCAACCCAAGTTTTCAAGTACTTGATGTCATTGGCAACACCGACGCACAGCACAAGATTAGGACGCCACACTGGCAGACCGTTATTAATAATGTTGGCAAGGGGCCGTTTGAAGAGCTGATTATCATGGAGTATCGTGATAGGTGCGCTTCGTCGGTGCTATTTAATGTTACGGTGCTACAACACAGTATCGAAAAACACAAGAATCTCTCATGTCCTGACACGCTGCTGGCACATGTCGCCGCATAACCCCTCAACCCAGATCCTTTTTTCTCTCAAGGCCGTCTTTTGGTGGCCTTTTTTCTTTTTACTGAACGTGCCCTCATATCTTAAGAAATACTCATGAAAAAACCTATCATCTCGTGACGGCCGTCATTTCATGATTGTTCTATAACTCCTAGCGAGCCAGTAGGCGAAAATAAAGTCCTATCAAAACAAGTGCCAGAATGTTAACTTAAGCCGTTTGCATCTGTGGCGAGTAATGGAATTTCAAGCACCATGGTAGCACTTATACTTTCTACATCTGCAAAAATTTTCGGGTAATCTTTTCAGCTTCTTGCGCATCCGTAACCCAGTGTATGCGTTTGTCACGCTTGAACCACGTCATCTGGCGCTTGGCATACTGCAACGTAGCAACCACTATTCCTTCAATAACTTCTTCTGGTAGCGGTAACACAACACTTCCACCATTACTTAGCCAACTCCCTATTTCTTTATAACCAATACCCGTCATTGAGGGTAGATCACGATCATAGTCTTTGGTTATGAGTTTTTGTACCTCTCCAGCAAATCCTTGCGCGATCATTTCCTGTACGCGCTTTCGTATTTTCTTTTCTCTTTCTTCCGTACTCGTTATAATACCAAGTTGCAAAACATCGTACCGAGATTTTTTTTGTTTTTTTTGTTGCGTAAAAGGCTTGCCGGTCAAGATACAGACCTCAAGCGCGCGAATTACCCTTCGTGGATTTTTTCCGTCAACTTGCCACGCCGCATCAGTGTCGCGTTTGCATAAATCTCTATACAGCTCTTGCAGTCCTTCGGTGTGTAAGCGTACATCCAGTTCTGCTCTTATCTTGTACTGATCTGCGTCATTTCCCTTGGGAATCACAAAATTATCCACAACTGCTGCTACGTACAATCCGGTACCCCCAACCAAAAAAGGTACCCGACCCCTTTTTATAATACCAGGGATGATGTGCAGGGCGTCCCGTTGATACTGTGCAAGCGTGTATAATTCTTCTGGATCCGCTATATCCAGCAGCCAATGTACTACCTCTCCCGAACGCGAGGGTATCAGTCGTCCGATTGCTTGTGGTACAGCATCCTGATTCACGTCGGGCAACGCTTTATCAGTGCCAATATCCATCCCTCGATAAATTTGCCGAGAATCCGCGGAAATTATTTCACCAGAAAATACTTTTGCAAGATGTATACCAAGAGAGCTTTTGCCGGAAGCAGTCGGTCCCACAATGCACACGAGAGGGAGTTGTTTTTTTATACGCTCATCCATAGCATAATGCATCAAAATCCATATAGAACAGCCAATGCGCTACGCACGAGAGATCTCGGAATACTGTTTTACACCGCCAATACACCACTCATTCCCCACGTGTCGGCATCCGTCACGCGCGCCCGCACAAATGATCCTATAAGATTATCACTCACACCTTCGCCTCCTATTTGCATCGTTTTAAACGTATCGGTCTTACCCTGCAGCATACCCTTGTGTATTTTTTCCGGAAGAACCGTCACTTCCTTGCCGATCATTTTTTTATTATGCTGATTGGAAATATTTCCAATGAGTTCGTTTAATGTCCGATCACGCCGTTTTTTTTCTTCGTGCGGCACATCATCCTTGTAGTGTTCTGCGGCATAGGTTCCTTTACGCGGACTGTAGATTCCACTGTAAATCATATCGTACTCTACTTCGCGACATACATCCAATGTTTTTTGGAAGTCTGCTTCCGTTTCGCCGCAGAAGCCAACCACAATATCGGTTGAAATCATAGCGTTGGAGATGGTTGCGCGAACTTTACGCATGCGCTCCAGGTAGTGTGCTATCGTATAGTGGCGATTCATGCGTTTCAATACCGCATCGGAACCTGATTGTACCGGCAAGTGCACATAGGGAGGAATCTTCGGGTGGCGTCCCATAAGCTCAATGAGCGCATCAGACATATCATGCGGGTGAGATGAGGTATAGCGCACCCAAAATTCACCCGGGATGTCCGCAATACGCTCCAACAATTCAGGAAAGGACAACTCCTCATTATTATCATTTCCATAGGAATTGACATTTTGTCCGAGAAGTGTTAATTCCTTATAACCATTTTGTACGAGCAGTTCGCATTCGGCAATAATATTATTGGAGTTGCGTGATTTTTCCCTCCCTCTCGCCTTTGGCACGATACAGTAGGTACAGAATTTATTGCAGCCGATAGAGATGGGTACGTACGCCCGAAAGCGCGAGTTGTAGGTCGGTGGCACGTTAAAATACTCATCGTTCTGTTCTTTTAAGGTCAGGGGTGTCGCGATGGTGTTGGACTTCGCAAGTCCAACAATTTCCGGAATTTTTGAAATATTTTGAATATTCACGACAAAATCAGCGTCTGGAACTTTTTTTCTGAATGCTTCTCCTTGGCTTCCCGGAATGCATCCGGTGATGAGTACTTTGAGATGCGGATTCTGTTTTTTAAACTCCCGATACATGCGCATTTTTCCATACATCCTATTTTCAGCAGATTCCCGCACGGAACACGTATTGAGCACAATAAAATCAGCCTCGTTCTCCGAGGCTGATTTGGTGTACCCCATGTTTTCCAGTATCGTTGCGATGCGCTCCGAGTCCGAGGTGTTCATTTGGCACCCCATGCTCAAAATAAAATATGTCATACTACACCCGGTCATGTACTTCTTGTTGCACCATGGTGATGAATGTATCTTTTGCTATTTCACTCATGGCTTTTTCTCCGCGCTTGCGTACGGCAAGTTTTGCGCTTTTCATTTCTTTATCACCTACCACAAGCATGTACGGTATTTTCATTTTTTCCGCACCGCGGATCTTGTAACCTACACTCTCATCGCCGTTATCAACCTTGACCCGCATACCCGCGTCACACAATTCTTTGCCAAGTCCGTCCGCAAAATCCCGATGCTTCTCTCCGACCGAAAGTACCACTATCTGTACGGGAGCAAGCCAGGTTGGAAATACCCCCGCGTAGTGCTCTATCAAAAAGCCAATGAAACGTTCGTGCGTTCCCAGCGGCGCGCGATGGATGCAGAGTGGTGTCCGCGCAGTGCCGTCACGGTCGGTGTAGGTAAGCCCGAACCGACCCGGTACCGCAAAGTCCACTTGATTCGTCGCAAGGGTGAACTCGCGGCCGATGACACTCCAAACCTGCACATCAATTTTTGGACCGTAAAATGCCGCTTCATCCGCAATTTCCACATACGGTATTTCGGATTGCTGCAGTACGTTACGCACCATGTTTTCAGTTTTCTTCCATAATTCCGGCGCATTAATATATTTTTTTCCGAGTTTTTCCGGCGCATGAGTGGAAAAACGCATTTGGTACTTCTTGATGCCGAAAATCTTAAAATAGGTCAGGTAGATGTCGTTCACGCGCCTGAATTCTTCCGCGAATTGATCTTCCGTGCAGTAGATGTGCGCGTCGTTCATCTGCATCATGCGTACGCGCATGATGCCAAACAGCTCGCCTGACTTTTCATGGCGGTAGACCGTACCATACTCGGCAAGGCGCACCGGCAGATCGCGATAGCTCTTGTGACGCGCCGCATAAATCTTGTGATGGTGCGGGCAGTTCATGGCCTTGAGGTAGTATTTTCCACCTTCATAGGTCATAGGTGGATACATAGTTTCTTCGTAGTATGGCAGATGACCGCTCGTAATGTAGAGTGATTCTTTTGCAATATGCGGCGAACGTACCCTCATATACCCACCCTTTTCTTCCGTTTCCTTTGCCAGCTTTTCAAGCTCATCACACACAATCGTTCCGTTGGGCAGCCACAGCGGTAACCCGGGACCAACCTGATCATCAAAGGTGAACAGGTCAAGCTCCGCACCCAGTTTTCGATGATCGCGCTTCTTTGCCTCTTCCAACATCGCCAAATGCGCGTCCAGTTCTTCCCGGGTTGCAAACGCGACGCCGTACACACGCTGCAGCTGCGGATTTTTCTCATTGCCGCGCCAGTATGCGCCGGCAAGATTCGTCAACTGAAAGATGCCTAATTCTTTCGTGCTTCCTACATGCGGACCCCTACACAAATCTACAAAATCCCCGGTCATATACACGCTTACGGTAGTAATTTTTTTTGGATCCATATCGGCAAAATCATCCCCTTGCAGAAGCGTCGTACCACGTTGCTGCAGATCGCGTAAAAGCTCCACTTTAAAATCCTGCTTGCGCTGCTGAAAAAAGTCTATCGCTTCATCACTTGACATTTCCTTGCGCTCAAACGCAGTGCCAGTCTTGATGATGCGGCGCATCTCTTTTTCCAGCTTCGGTAAGTCTGATTCTGTGAGACTTCGGGGAAGTTGAAAATCGTAATAGAATCCGAAGTCCAAGACCGGTCCTACCCCAAGCTTCACATCGGGAAAGAGCTTGGTCACCGCTGCAGCCAGCACGTGAGCCGTTGAGTGGCGTATCGTTTCAATGGTTGGTTGTGTTGTGCTCATAGATCTCCTGTATCCTACCAAAAATCAGGGTCAATCGTCAAATGCTGAATAAGGTAAACGTGTTATGCTCAAATCATTATTTTATGCATACGAATACCCGCTCAAAAGCGGGTATGTTTATATCTTGTACGTCGTGTAGGGGAATGCTACATCCCGCCATCGGTTACCAAGCGCAGATCTATCCTCTCAACAGCTTCCGGTAAAGTCGTCAGCCATTTTGGACGCAGGGTCACGGTTACCGAGGTGACTTGCGGAAACGTTTCGTAGTAGACCCGCACCTCATCGGGAGTAAGACCGGTCAAGACGTTCTTGTCAAACAGCGGTCCCTGTTGTTTGGTTGTTATTGATGTTTCCAGTTGCACGCTCAATCGCGCCATTCCCTTCTCCGCATCCACGGTTTCTACCGTTACGTCCGCGAGCACGGGCGTACCGTCCTGCCATACCTTGTCATCGGGAAGCGCTTCCGTCAACTTTGCCTTGCGCAGCTCTGTAAACGCGGCGTACGGATACACGACACCCGTGAGCGTTATCGTTGTTGTGGCGGAAAGATTCTCTGCAACCTCACCCGCGGCATTGCTCCATTCCGTTGTTCCGAAATCAACGAGGTAGCGCACGATATCCTGCGCAGTCAGTGCCTGTTCACGTTCAAAGATGGACTTTGCCTCTTTCTCTACCTGTGTTTGCAAATCATGTTCAAGTTTGACTGTATCTATCTCCTTAACCGTAGATATCTCGGCGACACCGTGCGTGAGTGATTTGGCAAGCTCTCCATAAATAACGTCCTGCAGCGCATCGCGCAGTCCCGGAATGGTAAAATGTGTTTCTTTTTCCAGTGTTCCCGCCCAGGTTTCATCGGTAACATACACCGGGACTTCCGCACTACCCTGCGCAGGTACCCGCACATACTCCCTAGTCCGCAAAAGTAAGCCGTCGGATGCCAAAAAACGCGTCGTCGCAACAAGCGTCTGCGCGCTTACCGTGGTGTTCACCACGCGCATGATGCCGTCTGCCTGCGTATCGGCTATGGTTTTTCTGCCCGTGGTTGCGCTGCTTCGCGATGCGGTCAGCGATACCTTACCTACCATTCCCGCAAGCCGTTCGCCCGATATGACACCCGTGATGGTACTTTTCGGAACGACATCCGCTATAAAATGCGTGCGAAAAGGCTCCGTGGCCACTGTTACCACCACTTCAGCACGAACAAAAATGAAATAAAAAACCACCGCTACCGCAACAACCGTAAGGAAGAGAAAGGTAAATGCAATGGTGCGATAGAAATGCACGCGCGCATAATACGACGATGGAGCAGGCATAGGGATGGCTTTGTAGGAAAACTATGACTCTATTGCACGACTGTGGTAACTACTGTCTTGGTGATAGTGTGATGGTTCTATAGTACCATACTTTCCGATGGTACGTCTATGTGGATGAAACTATTTCCAAAAATGACCCGCATATCATGCGTGAAGGAAGTTGTAAGATTGTATGATGCGTGCGTTTCCAGCTTGCGCGATGCATCAAACCCCTGGTGAATGACCATGGTAAGCGGATGTGATCCCGGGTGCGACAATTGATATGTATGCAATGCGTCCTGTTGCGCGGCATCCGGCATCTCGCGTAACGTTAGTATGATTCCATCTCTTGCTGTATCCGTACCCGCACCGGCTGCTGGATATCCGGCGCTAGGGTCATCCTGAATTTCCCTCGTGCCATCCGCGGTCGGTTGCATAAAATCTATGCTGCCAAGTTCTCGGCGTAGCTCCGCAACCGCTTGTGGATCATAGGCAAAAACCCGTTCCGCAATGAGTTTGCATTCCGCATCTTTTCGTGATCGTTCGCCAACAATAACAATAGGCGCACCATCCTCCCACAACCGCTGGGTCTGGGCAAGAACACGCGGAAACACCACTACTTCAATGGAATCTCTGCCGTCTTCCAGCGTAACGAAAAGCATTGGTTCACCCGTGCGCGTGATGATGCGCTTTGCCGTGTGTACGATGCCGCCTACCGTCACTCGGTCTTTCTTGCGAAACTTTTTCTGCTCCAGCACTTCCCGAATAGGCGTGATACTCCCCTCTAAATCCTTTTGCATGCCCGCATACGGATGCGCGGATACGTACATACCTAGAAGCTCTTTCTCCCATCGCAAAAATTCCTCTTCGGGTACGGCTGTGACTTCCGCAAACTGCAGTTTGCGCAACGCATGGTTTTTCCCGAACAAACTTTCCTGCCCGCTCGCACGCTCCTCTTTAATATCCCGAATACATTGTATGATGGTTTCAAGATTTGCCAAGAGCGTTCCCCGATCGCCATAACTGTCCAACGCCCCCGCTTTCACAAAACTCTCCAGAGATTTTTTGTTGAGGTCGCGGCTCTTGACCCGCTCGAGAAAATCTTCCAGCGAGGTAAAGGCACCATTCTTTGCTCGCTCCTCAATAATCGCTTCAATGACGTGTTCGCCCACATTCTTAATAGCCGCAAGACCAAAGCGTATGTTGGTTGGCTCAATCCCATCTTCCACAACAACGGTAAACCCTTTATAGCTTTCACGAATATCGGGTGGCAGAATTTCCAGTCCCATCCTGCGACATTCCTCAACCTCTATGGCAATGCGATCGGTATTGCCCTGGTCAGCGGTCAACAACGCCGCCATGAATTCAGCGGGGTAATTCGCTTTGACATATGCGGTCTGGTAGGCAATAAGCCCATAGCATGCCGCGTGCGACTTGTTAAAGCCGTAGCGCGCAAACGGTTCCACGAACTCAAATACCTTCTGCGCGACTTCCAGCGCAACGCCTTGTGCGACACATCCGGCAATGAACTTCTCCTTTTGTTTGGCCAAAAGAGAGGCGATTTTTTTCCCCACAGCTTTACGGAGCACATCCGCCTCGCCAAGCGTAAAACCGGCAAGATCGCGCGCTATTTGCATGAGCTGCTCCTGGTATACCGCTACGCCGTAGGTTGGCGAAAGTATCGGCTCCAACTTCGGATGCAGATAGGTCGCCTTTTTCTTGCCGTGCTTGCCCAAGATAAAGTCCGGGATAAGATCCATGGGTCCCGGCCGATAGAGGGCAACCATCGCGACAATATCCTCAAAAGCCGTGGGCTTTAACTCTTTTAAGTACCGCTTCATACCGCTACTCTCCAGCTGAAATACACCGGTTGTATCTCCTTTTTTTAATAAAGTGTATGTGGCATCATCGTCCAGCGGCAGGTTGTCAATAGAGAGCGCAACCCCGCGTGTGCGCTTTACAATGCGCAGCGCTTCCTCCAGAATGGATAAGTTTTTGAGTCCCAAAAAATCCATTTTGAGAAGCCCCAAGTCTTCTATCGCGTGCATTTCGTACTGTGTTACTACTGTTGCGTCGCTTGAGCTTGCGTACTGCAGCGGCGTATAAGTGACCAGGGGTTTTGGGGTGATTACAACCGCGCACGCATGTGTTGAGGTGTGCCGCACCACACCCTCAAGTTTTTTAGCCGTATCAATAAGTATTTTTGCGTCATGGTCGGTATCATAGAGCGCCCGAAGTTCGGGTTCCGCCCCGAGCGCTTCATCCAACGTCTTAAACAAGGGAATGAGTTTTGCGATACGGTCGCAAAAACCGTAGGACATATCCAGTACGCGCCCCACATCTCGCACAGCAACACGCGCCGCCATGGTGCCAAACGTGATCACCTGCGCCACGTGATCTTTTCCATATTTATTTTCCACATACCGCAGCACTTCATCCCGCCGCGTATCCGCAAAATCCAGGTCAATATCCGGCATGGAAATGCGTTCCGGATTCAAGAAACGCTCAAACAGCAGATCGTACTGCAAAGGATTAATGTTGGTAATGTTGAGGAGATAGGCCACGAGAGATCCGGCAGCGCTTCCGCGTCCCGGACCAACCACAATTTGGTGCGCTTTCGCCCAGTTGACAAAATCGGCAACGATTAAAAAATAGGAGGCGAAGCCGGTTTTCCTAATAATCCCTAATTCGTAGAAAAGACGATCCTGAATACGCGTGAGCTCATCCGAAGAAGCGTCTGCAAAACGCGTCGCAACGCCTTGTGCGCAGAGATTTTCAAGATGGCTGTATTCGGTTTCTCCAGAGGGAACGGTAAAGTGCGGCAGCACCGTCTCCCCAAGCACGAGGTCCACTGTACATGTATCCGCAACTTTTTTGGTATTGGTGATTGCTTCGGGAACATCTCGCCAAAGATGCGCCATCGCCTCTGCCGAGGTCAATGAGTAATCTTCATCAAGCATGCATAGCCGATCCGTATCCTTTTTTTTCTTTTTGGTTTGAATGCAGACCAGCACATCCTGGGCTTCATTGTCTTCGGGACGCAGGTAGTGCGCATCTTGCGTCGCGACCAACGGCACACCCGTGTGCTTGGCTAACTCTGTAAGCTTCTCTGAAATCCGCATGGCTTCCGGTAAATGCGTATGCCTCCAGGCTTCCAAATAAAAATCTTCGCCGAACTCCCGGAGATACTTTTCAACAAGCACAACCGCGTCTTCAACTTCATGCGTGCGCAAGTAAGTGGCGATCTCCCCGTTTAAACAGCCGGAGAGTACGATCACCCCCTCTTTATGCCGGAGGAGTGTTTCCCAGTCAATTCGGGGTTTGTAGTAGAATCCTTCAAGGTGCGCAATGGTTGTAAGCTTCAGCAAGTTCTGGTAGCCAATATTATTTTTTGCCAAGAGCGTAATGTGCCGCCGCTCCCGATCTTGCGCTGAATTTTTATTGGCAAGACCGTGCTGCGCCATATACGCTTCTACACCGATAATGGGTTTAATCCCCTCTTTTTTGCACGCTTTATAAAACGCCAACGCGCCGTACATGACACCGTGATCGGTTAGCGCCAGCGCGGTTGCATTGTCTTTTTTCGCAGCCCTCACCAAGTCCGGTATCTGCCCAAGGCCATCCAGCAAGCTGTAGTGCGAATGGGTATGGAGGTGGATAAATGACATAACGTTTCCCTGCAAACAAAATCACCTCGTCCGGTGGCAGAAGAGATGATTTGTAAAGATACAAAACAAAAATGTTATTTTGCTGATTTTTTTGTAGCCTGTTTTTTCTTTTTTTTCTGCATGTAGTCCGCGACCTGCTTGCCCACATCAATGAGCGTTGCAATATGCGCGGTGGAGGTATGTATTTTTTCTTTGATACCGTTGACGATCTCCTGTACACCGTCTACCACGCTCAGCAGTTTCTTGCTCGCCTTGTATGCGTTGCGCAGGATCATCGCAAAGTAGAAGATGGTCCATGTTACGAATAGTGTAAACCACAGCACGCAGAACGCAAGAACAATGTTCAAAATGTCTCTTGAGGTTTCAAGCATAGCGCATGGGGAATGAAGAAGTATGGAGAAAAGAGTTAAGAGTATTTTGGAATGTAGGAGCTGTTTTTTTCAAGGGGAGATTTTACGCCCGGAGCAACGCACCGCAGTCTCTCTCCAATGCACTCCGTATCTGCCGCATTTCCTTTTCCACTTCTTTATCGGTAAGCGTGCGGTCGGACGCGCGAAAGATCAAGTGGAACGCCATACTTTTTTTACCCTGACCAATTTCCTGTCCTGCAAATACATCAAAGAGTTCAAGCTGCGCAAGTAGGGTACTGCTGGTGCGTACCACACTTGCAAGTGTAGTGTACACCATTTCAGTATCTACGACAAACGCAATATCACGCATGGCGGCAGGATAGTGCGGCAGCGGCGTAAAAGCGATTTTCTGCCGTATGGCAGCAACAAGCCCGTCAAGCGCAAAACCCCAAATACCGACCTTACTCTTGGCAAACATGCGGCGGGAGTATTTGGGGTGTACTTCCCCGACCAAGCCAACGCGCGCATCGCCTACCAAAATTTCCGCACCACGACAGGGGTGGACAAGTGGATACAGTTTCTCACTCGCACGAAACTTCGGTGCGTATCCAAGCGTTGTGAGGAGCCGTCGTACCAACTCCGCCGTTTCATTCCATGCGATCCCCTCATCTTTCCATACCGCACCGGCGCACATGGTCGGCTGCGATGGCAGTTTCGTCTTGGCATCCGGATGAGCCGCGTCTTCTCCCGTTGCATTAAAAAATACTCTCCCTATTTCAAATATTCTCCCCCGCGGAAACTGCCGTTCATTGGTTGCTACATTGCGCAAGAGTCCCGGAAGCAAGCTCGTGCGCAATGTCGTCGCATCCTCACTGATAGGATTTGCAAGATGCAACGCGCTTTTCCGGGGCATCCCAACCAACAACAGATCATCGCCTCCGGAAAAACCATAATTGAGCACCTCGGTCATACCAAGCGCCGCAGCGGACTTTCTGATAGTATGCTGCAACCGCAATTGAGGGTTGTAATGCCGCACGCTCATGCGCTGCAGGGGCAAGGTGGGTTTGAGCATGCCGTAGCCTAATCCCCTGCCAATCTCCTCTATCACATCTTCGGGTAGGGTGATGTCTCTTCCGGCGCGCCAATGCGGCGCCACAACCGTAAAGACACCTTTTTTCTTTTCCTCAACCAAAAAGCCGAATCGTGCGAGCACGCCCTTGATGTCGCGAGGTTTCAGCGTTGTACCCAATTTTTGTTCCACGAGCACATGCGGCAGTGTAATGGTTGCAAGTTTCCTTTTCTTGGAATGGATGTCGCTCACCGCGGAGGTGATTTTTGCGTCCGGCAAAAGCTGCAGTGCCAATGCTACCGCGCGAGCCAAACCTTGTGGCGCAAGTTCCGGATCCAGCCCTTTTTCAAAGCGCGCTGATGATTCACTCCGCAGGCCGAGACGCATGGAAGTGGTACGAACGGTTACGGCGTCAAAGTTTGCCGATTCAAAAATTATACTTGTTGTTGCGCCGGTAATGCCTGACGATCCGCCACCCATAATTCCCGCAAGCGCTATGGGTTGTACGCCATCGGTGATCACGAGCATCATATCATCCAGCGTGCGTTCTGCCTCATCCAGTGTAGTGAGCGTTTCACCTATTTTTGCGCGGCGCACGCCAATTTCTCGCACGCGCGCGGCATCAAATGCGTGCATGGGCTGCCCCAGTTCCAACAGCACGTAATTGGTAATATCAACCATGTTATTGATTGGCCGCACCCCTCCCGCAACGAGGCGCTTGCGCAACCAATAGGGAGACGGTGCGATGTGTATGCCCTCCATGCGCACCGCCGTATAGCGCGGACAGTCAAGAGAATCGGTAACGTTCACTGATAATTTTTCTTTTGGCACTTTGGTAAACACACCTTTCGTAAAATCCCTCTCGATAAATTTTGCATGCGCAACCGCAGCCAAATCCCGCGCCATACCATAATGCCCCCACAGATCCGGCCGATGCGTCAGCGACTTGTTGTCAATGTCAAAAATACTGTCTATCAGATCAAGCGCATCCGCCAGCGGCGTTCCGGCGCGCGCTTTCGTGTCACAGGTAATATCCAAAATATGGTGATCATCGGCGGGAAAGAATGACTCCAATCCCAATTCGGCGGCGGCACAAATCATGCCAAAACTTTTTTCCCCGCGTATTTCCGTTTCGTTGAGTTCCACCAAATTTCCTTCACCGTGCCACCTCACTTTCGCGCCCGGCAAAGCGACCGCCACGCGCATGCCTTCCTGAAGATTGACCCCTCCGCATACGATGCGTACGGTTTCTTTGCCGATGTTCGTTTCCCCCACGCGCAGTTTGTCGGCATTAGGGTGTGGCAGCACGCGCACAACCTCTCCAACGACCACCTTATCCAGCGGCTGCGGTGCAAGTTCCCTCACGCCCTCCACTTCTACCATGCGCGTGGTCATCAAGACACTCAACTGTTGAGAGGTGAGTTTCTTTGATAAGGGGACGTATGCTTCAAGCCAGGAACGACTCACTAACACAAAGGTAAAAGGTAAGGAATAAGCATGGTAGGTAAGCTACACCATACGCAAGATCCGTATGAGCGTGGATGCGTCAAAAGCGGCGTATGATCTTGTATGTGGAGGTAGCGAAGATGTTTCTAAAATTGTTGGAGCAACCGCAAATCACCGGAAAGCAGCAGCCGAATATCGGTGATTCTGTATTTCATCATAACCAGCCGAGTTAAGCCAAAACCGAACGCAAAACCCTGGTATTTTTTTGCATCAATATTTCCCGCTTTCAAGACATGAGGATGCACCAATCCCGCACCCATAAATTCCACCCAGCCGGTTTTTTTGCATACGGAACACCCCTTCCCCTCGCAGAGTACGCACGAGAGATCAAGCTCCACCCCAGGCTCTACAAACGGAAAATATCCGGGGCGGAGGCGCACGTCCACATCTTTTTGAAACAGTTCACGTAAAAAAGTGCGGAAAACGCCAATAAGATCACTCATAGAGATATGCTCATCAATGAGCAACCCTTCCACTTGGTCAAAGGTGGTCTCGTGCGATGCGTCAGTTGCCTCGTACCGATACACGCGACCGGGAACAATAATTTTTAAGGGAGCCCCAATCGCGCGCATGGCGCGAATTTGCATGGGCGAGGTATGCGTGCGCAAAAGCAGCCGTTCAGATCCGGCAGTTTCATGCAGCCAAAAAGTATCCTGCGTGTCGCGCGCCGGATGATCCGCCGGAATATTCAGCGCTTCAAAATTATAGTACTCGGATTCCACTTCCGGCCCTTCCCATACGTCAAATCCCATGGCAACAAAAATATCTTCTAACTCCTCCCGAACACGGGTAATGGGGTGGAGGTGCCCTTCTTCCATGAGCAGCCGCTCCAAGATGGGTTGGGTCACCTCAATCCTTTCTTTCTGCAAACTCCCCTCAATTGCCGCCGCTTCAAGCGCTGATCGCTTATCCGCAAATACCGCTGCAATGTGCCGTTTTATTGCATTGGCTTCCTTACCTGCCGCGGGACGCTCGTCTTTTGGCAATGCCGAAACACCTTGTATGAACAACGTCAATTTGCCGTTTTTCCTGCCAAAAAAGTTTTGGTCTATGGCATCCAAATCATCCAGTGTCCTTGCGCTGGCGATCGCTTGATCTGCCTCTTTTTGTAATTGCCTAAGTTGTTCTTGTATCGTCATACGGGGAAAGGTAAAGGAATGATTTCTCCAGTGTAGCAAAGAATGCTCTATGTGGTCAACCACACATAGCTTGCAGATTGTATAGCTGGTAGCTTGCTGTATGTACACAACCCCGCCGAAAGGCGGGGTTGTGTACAGAAAATTATTGGGATGTTTTTTTTGTTTGCTCAAGCATATTTTTTACCACTAATTTTTTCCGCAAATTAACTATCTTAGTTTCTAGAATTTAACGCAACAGCGTTATCGAGTAATTGATTAAAGACTTCGTAAGGCTTTTGGAAGTCCAGCGCCGCCCTTGGGCGGTCATTAAGTAAATCCTGCACCTTCTTCTTAACTGGATATCTTGTTGAAATCCGTGCCCTTAGGAAAGAATTGTCTGATCAATCCGTTGGTATTTTCATTCGTGCCTCGTTCCCACGGACTGCGCGGATGGGCAAAGTAAACTTTAATGCCGCTGATTTTAGTGAACAGTTTATGCCGAGCCATTTCCCGCACCTGGTCATAGGTCATGGTCAATTTCATTTGTCGAGGCAGTTTTTTTACTTCTTTGGCAAATGCCTTAGCTACAATTTCAGCCCCTCTGCTTTTTACCGGAACGAGGATAGTCGTGCGGGTCGCGCGCTCTACCAGAGTGCCAAGAGCCAAACGATTGTTCTTTCTGATAATCAAATCGCCTTCACAGTGCCCGGGGATAATCCTGTCTTCCACCTCTTTCGGCCGTTCCTCGATCGAGAGCATATCTTCTATTCTCCGCTCCATTTTGACGCTCCTGGACTGCTTATGTCTTCTCTTGTGGTTCTGCCGCAAACAGGCTGTCAGCTCTTTTTTAAGAGAGCCACGGGGAAGAACATAGACGTAGGTGTAAATCGCTTCCGGCGAGATGCGCATAGTCATATCTAGAGGATAATCTTTTTCCAGTTCTTCTGCAATCTGCCGTGGCGACCATTTCTTTTTTCTCAGTTTTTTCAGAATATATTTCCACAATGCCGGGTTGTCGTTCAGCTTGTATTTGTTGGTCTTCCTCTTGGACGAATTCCGTTTGGCCCGATGCTGCGCCGTAACTGCTCGATAGGTGCGCTTATCGCAACCGCCAAATCCGATTTCCCGACTGATGGTGCTTGCATGCCTATCTAGATACTTGGTAATACTACGAACCGAAAATCCTTACGAGAACATCCAGCTGATATCTTCCCGTTCTAAATCGCTTAATCTTTTATAATTTATCATAGATATCTAAAGTAATTTTTAAAAATCAAATCCATCCAATTGAAGCTAAAATACTGTCTTGACAGGCAGTCCGCCTTACACTTTACTTGCTATCGGAAAGCGTGCGGCTTTCTATAAATTCTTCAGGTGATGGCATCTGCTCTCGTTCTCTTGGGGTCATAAAAATATGGCTTAAAAAGTAAATCTTTCTTCAAGCATACCCCCCCTGCCGTTTTGTCAACCACAAAGCTGTTGACAGGCGTAAGCGATCAGTAGTAAAAAAACAACATGTGTTTTATATCGAGGTTGGTCAAAAAAAATGGATGTTGGACAGCGCATAGCGCTTTGGCGCAGGCATCGTACATACACTCTGCGTACACGAAGCCAATTTTCTCGCAAATGTATATGGTAAACTTGGCAGTCAGGCTGCCAAGACAAATAAAAAAGAGTGATTGCGCTCAACGCTATCACTCCGTACATCACTACGATGAAATGGGCAAAATTTGCGCGTTGTCCCACCTATCGCGCACATCCCATAACGCATGCACACACGACGCAAACTTGGAGCTTAGCGCAAAATATACTTTTGCCTGCTCATCACTTATCACACTTTGGTCGTGCGCGTGTATACGATACGCGATGCTTCCCATGGTCATGAAATAGCTGATCGTGGATCGTTTGTCGGCAAACTCCGGAAATATGCCGACAACAAACAGCGCGTAATCGCCAATTGCCTTCAAAGGCACATCTGCTTTAAATGGACTGTAGGTTGCTTCAATCGGCTGATCTTGATACGCGTATATCTTGCGCGCCGCATCTCTTAGGTATGGCCATGAAATGTTTGGCGATTCGGCCTCTTGCATCATCTGTACCGGCTTCATGTGACTAAAGTGCGCCAAGAGTTGCGCCAGATATAGTTGTATCGCGGGATCCAGAGGATATAGTGTTGTGTCGGTAATGCAGCCAAAAAAGAATTCGCATACGTCTGCGTAGCTACGTACCGTCACGAAACGGCGGGATATTTCGGATATACGGTTCATGGGCTACCTCCTTATGGTTGGTCGGAAAGCTCACCGTGTTTTGGAAAGATCGTTTTTTTGACTTTAATCCTGTATGGTTCCTTTGTCAAATTTTTGGCGCTTTGCCGTTGCGGGACAAAAAGAAAAGCTCTATAACCGTATGCGCCATGATAAACAAAAAAACATTCACCGCGGTTAGCATGTCTTGGGATTGCAAGAAAAGCATGATAACGAGAAACAGCGCAAACCACACGCCCTGGCGAAACGACACCGGCACCTGTCGGAACTGCAATTCATGCCGCTTGCATATACGACGCATGCCAAGACCTGCCAACGAAAAAGTCCCAACGAGCGCTAAAAACAAACTCGTATAGAATAACACAAATCCTATTACCCCTGCGTCATACGGATTGATGCGCAAGAGTATGAGCACCCAGGCAAGCCAGCACAATACCGTACACAAGAGAATGGATATGATGAAAAAGCGGAGTGACATAATTGCATGAAAATTCTAACGCATCACATGAAACACTCTTACCCTATACGCACTCTTGAAGAGAGTTTGTGTGATGTGCTATATTGTACCACACTTTTTACGAAATCCGCACGATGATTGTTTTGACTACCGTTGTGCCAAGAACTTTTGCAAGATGTCGCACTATTTCTCCCGCGCGGGCGCGCACTTCAGATGCGGCGGGAGAACTCGCGGTCACATATACAAGTATGCCTGCGCGCACGGAGTGCGCCCGAACTCGTTCGGCAACAGCATCATCACATACTTTGGCCAAAGTTTTTTGCGCTTCTTCCACCACTACCGCCGCCTCTATCTGCTTTCGCAACCCATGCTTGGTGATGAGTGATGATGTTAAGAGTGTTTTTTTGAGGGTTTGGAAAGACATACAAATCTTGAAACTTGTTTACGCACGGCTCTAGCATATCATATAAGCCACGTTATACACAATTGACAGTTGTTTTTTTTACGCTACACTCACTCGTGCGTCGCTTTTTTGAAACATGACGGGAAAGGAGATGATAGTGCAGATTATGTAGGAAAAGTAAGCGCACGCATTGGTTCTTTTTTGTTCTTTGAGAAAGGAGGTTTCTACACAAAACAGCATCATGCGGTTGTGTAACCGCAAGTTACAGCCTCATCATTCACGAAGGAGCGATGAAATGAAGACAAGCATGTCAGTATGTACGCTCTTTTTATTTGCCGCATTATTCATGGCGGTAAACACCGACCAAGCATACGCAGGATGGCACGAGTGGAGTCAAAACTCCAGGAATCAGGCCATCGTTGATGAAACGGCAAACTACAACGAAGGTGATGACGGCGGCGAATGCAAGGTCTGGGTACAGAATGTAGTAAACGATGCTTCCGGCTCATGGTTGATCCCAACCAATTCTAGTAACGATTGCTACTGGAACTACGGTGCGTACGTGTCCCCTAGGTCCGGCTACATTGAAGATGTAGTTCCTGGGGAAATCGTACAAATGGAGTTGAGCAGCGGTGGACCACACACTGCAATCGTACTCGGCATCAGCCCGTATGGTGTCACTTTCATAGAAAGCAACTGGTGCAAGCCCTGCCATGAAATTCATGTACGGTATGTCAATTTTGATGACTTCTACGACCAGGTAAGTTGCTTTACCATTTACGAAGTATTGTAATACAACCTCCGCGTATGGGAGAGCTTTTTCTCCCATACGCAACTTTTTCCCAAAAGTAAATGTCAGTGTATACTACTACCATGAAACCAAAAAATAAATTATTCGTAATTGTACTTCTTGTTGCAGTCGTCAGTAGTATCGGTGCAGCTATATTCTTTTTTAGTAAAAAAACAATGCGGACACCAGCGAATATACAACAAGAAACACTATTGTCTCATATTGATCCCACTCAAAATATCGACGGCACGTCTGTTTACTTAGAGAATGGCTGGAAAGCATACACCGATACAGTGTTAAAATTTCAACTGGAATACCCGAGTCGCGAGTTCGCGTATGGTATTCTCAAATCTCGAACAACAAGTCGTATTCGTAAGTCTTTTGAAGGCGAGCTGGTAGCAGGAGACGTTGCATACACTGTTAGTTTTTCTGACGGCGATTCAGCACGTATTGGCGTGAGTATGCAACCCGCACATATTTCTTCGCTCGAAGAATGGCGTATTCAATTTCTTGCATCGCAACCTGATTATTTGGAGCATAATGAGTTATGGGATTTTCGCATCATAAGAGCAGCAAACCAAGAAGCATTGTTTATTCGCCGTATCCCGTCTTTTGAGGGTCAATACGAAGACGAACAGTTACCTGATGAAATATACATGCTCCACGACGGCATGTTAGTGCAACTCTACATATGGTATTTACCGAAAGAAGATCGTGAGAGAGTATTAAAAAGTTTCCGCTTTTTGGAATAAATAATCTGCTTTGTCGCTTGCTTGCCACCCATCTCCTTTTGTTGGTCGCATTATAAAAATATGCATCGATATCAGTGATCAAAACTTCTTCTTGGTTTCGCCACCAGAATAGTTTTTGGTGGGATTATTGTGTTTTGTTGCACCTCTATTTTTTTAAAGTAGCTCCTGAAGCACATCCACAACCACAAAAAGAAGTCCCGCAACCAGTCACAGAAAATACCGAGAAGCAAAAATTCATACCTTATAGTGAAAGAGAGTGGTTAACATACACTGACAGTTAGTTTCATTATGCCATTCGGTATCCTTCTGGTTTGCGAGTAATTCCTACTCCTGTAAATATTTCTTCTCCATCTATTATTGATGGAGAATTTAATGAAAATGGATGGGTAAGTTTTGCAAGTTGGGGACCTGGGGTGATGGGTGTCAAAATATACACCAACACATCCTGTACCTTCGCCGAGGATTGGCTCGCATTTGTAAATAACAAGATCAAATTGAGAGAAACGCAAGTGCTGGAAAAAAAGGTTCTTATTGATGAACAAGAGGCGTTGGTTACCTACCCCAAAGGAGGCGTACCACCTTATAAAGAATTACCTTTCCTTACGCTAAAAAAACTGTTTTTATGAAAGATGGCATTCTCTTCCAAATTTGGACAAATTTTTACAATAACGAGAGTAATCACCAGAGAGCATGGGATAGCTTTGAATTTTTCGAATAACTCTTCGCAAGAGTACATTTATTACCTATTTTCTGTAGTATTTTTTATAGAAGTACGTTACTTCCTATACGGACAAATGTCTTTATAATCACATGAGGCGCAGGTGAATGGGGACGGTGTGGGTACGAATGACCCTTCCTGTATCTTTCCTACAACCTCGGAAACGCTCTTTTCTAATTTTTCAAAATCCTCTGCTCCACCAATGAAACTTTGTTCGCTGACATCCTCCAAATAGACGAACGCCAACTCCGCTACCTGTTCGTTGAGTACATCTTGCGCGGCAAGCTGGTATAAGAACAACTGCTCTTTGTCTTCGGGTTTGAGCTTGTCTTTCGGTTTGCCGGTTTTGTAGTCAATGATGCGTACCTTGCCTTCGGGCAGGAGGTCAATGCGGTCAATGGAACCCTTAAAGGTCACGCCTGCGAACTTGAGATGAAACCCCTTTTCTACGCTTTGCGTGTCGGGCCAAAGACCATCATGCTTGTTGTAAAATTCCCGCAACTCCTTACGCGCTTTTTCCTTTGCTCGCTCCTGCTCGCGCGCATGCGCATACCAGTCATCAATCCATACGTCGTCCAGCATGCGAAGTAATGCGGTTTCGTCAGGGTATGTGCCGTCCATGCGTTCTTGAAAGAACTTTTGGAGCACTGCGTGCATGCTCTTGCCAAAACTAAACGCTGGTTTTCCCCGCACCGGCACCTGTAAAATATGCGCGTACTTATATTGCAGGGGACATTTTTGGTACGCGCGCAACTGCGTAAAGCTGAAATACTGCGGCATTGACCATGGCATCTCCGATAAGGGTACATATTCCTTTTTTTGCGAGCTATCCGTGGAATGCGCCGTAACGCTATCCTGCGAGGTTGGTTTCCCGTTATCTCCATATCCCAGCTCCACCAAAAAACGTGAGAGCTTTTTTTTCGTCTTCCCTCCGTAGTCGTCCGCCGAGAGAAAATACAATCCTTTCTTCGCCCGCGTCATGGCAACGTACATGAGCCGCCGCTCTTCTTGCAAATGCATATCCGCATTCGGAAGCTGTTCTTTGATGAGCGCATCGGGAACGGGTATCGCTTCGCTCTTGCGGATAGATGGAAAATGCTTGTCTACCAAACTCCCGATGAACACGTGGTCAAATTCCAATCCTTTCGCCGCGTGCACCGTCATGACCGCGACCCGATCCGGGCTTGCTTCCTCCGGATTCTGCCGCAGGGTACCCGCGTCTCCCGTTTCCATTTTCAGTTTCCAGTAGTCCAAAAAATTTTTCAGCGTTGGATTGTCCTGCTGTTCCGTAAACTGTGCTACCTCGCGAAAAAATTCCGCGAGCGTGTGCGCGCGCTCCTGGCGTTCCGCTTCATTCCATACCCAGCCGGACAAAACCTTTGCCGGCGTTTTTGGCTGCACGCTGCTCAATTCACCCAAAGCGGTCAGGTAACCGAAGTCTTCCAAAAACGCTAAAAACACTTCGCGCACCGCTTGACTGTTCGCCACTCCCCGATGTTTTTCCATGAGCCGCAAGAGTGTCGCGATATCCGCAAGCGTATCCTCCCCCACACCCTCCGCGCTTGTGGCGCGCGTACATGCTTCAAAGAGCGACAGCCCTTTTTTATGCGCGAACGAGGTGAGGTGTGCTATGTTCTGCCGCAACACGGGAAACACCGATAAAGTGGCAATGTGGTAGAGCGCGGGAGATTCGTGGTACGCATCCAAAATTTGCGCGTAGGCGAATAAGTCACGAATCACCGGTTTGCGATAGAGTCCTTTTGCGGCCAAGTAGTGATACGGAATGCCTGCCGCATCCAGTTCCGCCGTAAACCGGTCGGCATGCGCATTGGCGCGCACCAAAATCGCGCACGCGCCGTATGAAGCACCCGCTCGAACAAGTTCACGAATTTTTTTTACCGCAAGCAACGCTTCTTCCTGCGCATCCCGCGCGTGCAGGTGGATAAGCTCCGCGCCCTTTCCCTGATGCGCCGTAAGACGCTTGGTGAATGCACTATCTTCCTGGGGCTTATGCGTTTGTTGGATTTGATACTCTAGCCGGTCAGGATTATTGAGCTGGATAAACTCGTACGCTTTGTCCAAGATTTCCTGTTTTGAGCGATAATTGGTCTGCAAAAATATGCGTGCCGCTTGGGGAAAGTCTTTTTGAAATTGCAGAATGTTGCTGACCGAGGCCCCGCGGAATTTATAAATGCTTTGGTCGTCATCCCCCACCACTGTCACCTTACCCACACTCCCCGCCAAAAGTTTGACCAGTGCATACTGCGCAAAGTTGGTATCCTGAAACTCATCCACCAAAATATATTTGAATTGTTTGCGATAGATTTCCAAAATTTTCGCTCGTTCGGTAAAGAGTCGCAACGCGTGCACCAGCAGATCGCCAAAATCATAGGAGCCGTTTTCCAAAAGAAGCTTTTCATACGCCTGATACGCGCCTGCAACTTCCCGAACGCGCGCAATTTCCTCCGCATCCAGCTCGTCGCTCTCCCGAAGAGCCGCCGCATACGCCGCATACTGTACACTCGTGATCGCTTCGTCTTTGCATCGGGAAAAATGGCGCAGCAGTACTCCGATAAACTGGGTTGGGTTGCCAAGCGGCTTGTAGTAGGAGAGATGGAACCGCTCAAAATTTTTCCGGATCAGCAGCTGTTGCTCTGTTTCATCCAACACGCGCCCTTCATTGGATAGCCCGATATCCAGTCCATACCGCTCCAAGACGCGCTGGCAAAAACTATGAAACGTCATAATCCACAGATCCACGTAGCCGTAGGGTAAAAGCCGATCCACCCGCTCCTCCATCTCGCCCGCCGCTTTATCGGTAAACGTCAACGCCAACAGCTCATCCGGCTTTGCGAGTTCCTGCTCTATCAGCCAGCCGATACGCTGGGTGATAACCGCAGTTTTTCCCGTTCCCGCTCCCGCCACAATCAACAACGGGCCATCCTGGTGCGTTACGGCTTTGAGTTGTTCTTTGTTTAAATCTTTGAGTAACATACCAACCTTGAAACGTGAAGCTTAACACATGAAGCTTGCATGTTGTACCACTATAGCATCCAAAACAACGCTTGACAAAGAATAACCTCTGCTTTTTTCCAACCTCATACTGCTGATTTCTGACTTCCAACATCCGTTAATAAAAAAGATCTCTCGCGAGATCTTGGAAGTAGGGACGTTCAGATGGTGAACGGTTTGTATAAACTTTTTTGGTGCACACGGCGCGCTTCTTGCAGTCTAGCGGTCAATCGTAGCGATCGCGCAAGCGCGCGTTGCATAGTTTTCTTCCCTTCCGGTGAAGCAGCCCATTTCCGCACCAGCTCGATCTCTTGATCGTTTGCATCCATGATAATTCCTTTAGTGAAAATTCCGCTCATTATGGCGCATACGTAAATCCGTAAACAAGAAGCATTAAGGGTTGTCGGATGGAAACATGCGCCGCAGATGCCACACACAATACCTTCTTGCTTGGCAAATGCGTACCAAGCGTTTGCAAGCGGCGTACAACATAGTATACGCTTGTTCCGTATAGAAGCAGACGGCATCACCGATGTACCACAAGGTGAGAAAGAAAATAAAAAGAGCAATGTTGCGCAAGCGGACACGGGGAAGAAAATGCGTATAGGAACTGTGCATGGTATCCTCCTTAAAAAAGAAATTTTAAGAACGAATCCAGTATAGCACCTCGTGGGGAAAACACAATCTTTTGCATATTTTTGCACATGCTATACTTACCATACTATGCACGATATTGCTTATTGGATAGCCTTCAATCATCTGGAAGGCATCACCTCAAAACATCTCCTCGCACTTCATGCCTACTTCGGCAAAATGGAACGCGCGTGGCATGCGTCGTATGCGGAATTGATGAGGTGCGGTCTGCGCGAAACGGCGGTTGAGGCAATCGTTGCGGGACGGGGCGAAAGGGATCCGGCAACGCTCGCGGAATCAATTGAGCGACAGGGTATAGCCGCGCTCTCCTTCACGCACCCCGACTATCCGCCTCTGCTCAAAGAGATCGCCGACCCGCCGGCAATACTGTACGCGCGCGGGGATACCGATATTTTGCACAATACCTGCCTTGCAGTTGTGGGCACCCGAAAAGCCAGTCCCTACGGTACACAGGTCATGCAACGATTTGCGGCGGCACTTGCACAGTACTCTATAACCATTGTCAGCGGTTTGGCATTTGGCATTGACGCACTCGCCCACCGTGCGGCACTTGCGGCAGGAGTGCCGACCATAGCGGTTCTAGGAGGCGGTGTGGATGATGCGAGCATCGGACCGCGCAACCACGCGCCGCTTGCGCATGAAATTCTGCGGCAAGACGGAACGATCATTTCTGAATACGCGCCGTGCACAGCAAGTCAACCCTACCATTTTCCGGAACGCAACCGTATTATCGCCGGACTCTCAAAAGGCACGCTTGTTGTAGAGGCGGGGTTGAAAAGCGGATCGCTTATCACGGCACACCTGGCACTGGACTACAACCGCGAGGTATACGCGATTCCGGGAAGCATTTTCTCCCCCGTATCCCACGGCACGCACGCGCTTTTGAAAGAAGGAGCGATTCCAATCACCGATATGGAAGAATTGTTCGTGCTGCTTGGAGTCTCCAACACTGCGAAAAAAAATGGATACGCGACCAAGCCGAATTTGCCGCCCGAACACGGTCGGATATTCTCCCTCTTAACCCATGAACCGCAACTCCCCGACATGCTTGCGCAAGCGGCAGGCGTAACTTTTGCTGAGCTCAACGGTATCCTTACCGCGCTGGAATTGCGAGGACTGGTACAATCCTCCGGAGGCCGCTATCTCTTGACAGGAAAAACGAAATAACGTACTAATAGCAACCAACAACGTGTGCAAGGGCGCTATGCTGCAAGTTGTAAGTCATGAAGTATGAAACTCGTCATTGTTGAATCCCCCACAAAAGCAAAAACCATTTCCCGATTTTTGGGTAAGGGATACAAAGTGCTGTCTTCATTCGGACACGTACGGGACCTGCCCAAGAGTAAAATGGGCGTGGATGTGGAACATGCATTTGAGCCAACCTACACCATTCCCGTAAAAGCGAAAAAGATTATAACGGAGCTTAAGTCCGCCGCCAGCAAAGCAGAAGAAGTTATTCTGGCATCCGACGAAGATCGTGAAGGCGAAGCCATTGCTTGGCACCTGGTTGCAGCGCTTGGTTTGGATACAAAGAAGAAAACCGACCAAAAAATCTCGCGCATCGTGTTTCATGAGATCACGAAAAAAGCGTTGGAAGAAGCATTGGCGCATCCGCGCATCATCAATCAAGAACTGGTGGATGCCCAGCAGGCGCGGCGCATTTTAGATAGATTGGTCGGCTACGAACTTTCGCCTTTTCTGTGGAAAAAAGTTTCCTATGGACTTTCCGCCGGGCGCGTGCAATCCGCCGCGGTACGGTTGATCGTGGAACGCGAACGCGAGCGCGAAGCATTCAAAGCGCAGGAGTATTGGACGATACAAGCACTTTTGGCGAAGGGCGCGGATACGTTTGAGGCACAGCTTGCGAAAAAAGACGGCACAACGCTGGACAAGTTCGCGCTCGGCACACAAAAGGACGCGGAAGCAATCGTCCAGAATCTCCAAAGCGCATCCTACATCATTGCGGATGTTACGAAAAAAACCGCCAACAAAAAACCTCCAACTCCCTTAACCACATCGCTCCTCCAGCAGGAAGCCGGTAACAAGCTCGGGTTTTCCGCAAAGCAGACCATGCGCTTGGCGCAGCAACTCTATGAAGGTGTGGAAATTCCGGGCGAAGGGCATGCGGGTTTGATAACCTACATGCGTACCGACTCGCTTAATTTAAGTAATGACGCGGTAGCCCTCATGCGCGATTTTATTGAAAAAGATTACGGCAAGGACTATCTTCCCGAAAAACCCCGTTTTTACAAATCAAAGAGCAAGGGCGCGCAAGAAGCGCATGAGGCCATTCGCCCGACTGACGCGACCAGAACGCCGGACAACTTAAAAAGCGCGCTGGATGCGCGACAGTGGAAGCTCTATCATCTTATATGGAGCCGCGCGCTTGCGAGCCAAATGGCGGATGCGGTATACGACCAGACGAGCGTCGCCATTGACGCGAAATCCGCGGACACGGTGTATGGATTGAAGGCAAACGGCTCCCTGCGTACGTTTGACGGTTTTCAAAAAGTGTATGTGAGCAAGACCGAAGAAAAGACGTTGCCACGCTTAACGCAAGGTGATGTACTCACCGCGGAAAAACTGGAACCCGAGCAGCACTTCACCGAACCCCCCGCGCGCTACTCCGAAGCGACGCTCGTCAAAGCTCTGGAAGAACACGGTATCGGCCGCCCTTCCACCTACGCACCTACCATCTCCACCGTTCAGGATCGCAACTACGTTGCGAAAGACGACGCGAAACGCCTGTATCCAACCGACATCGGCAAACTCGTCAACGACATTTTGGTGGAACATTTTAAAGATATTGTGGACATTGACTTTACCGCGGAGATGGAGGAGAAGTTTGATTGCATCGCGCGCGGCGAGTGCGCATGGCGTCCGACCTTGCAAGAATTTTATACACCCTTTAAAGCGAATCTTGTGCAAAAAGAAGCAACACTCACCAAAAAAGAATTGACCGAACAAAAGACTGACGAGGTATGCGACAAGTGCGGCAAGCCGATGGTGATTAAAACGGGACGCTTCGGGCAGTTTCTTGCCTGCACCGGCTACCCGGAGTGCAAAAACACGAAGCCGTTGGGTGGCGCGGAACAAAAATCGGAAGAAATGTTGGAAGATAAAAAATGTCCCGAGTGCGGCAAGCCCATGGCGGTCAAACACGGACGCTACGGAAAATTTTTGGGTTGTTCCGGCTATCCTGATTGTACATATATTGAAAAGATAGAAAAGAAAACGGGTGTTACCTGTCCCAAGTGCTCGACAGGCGATATGGTGGAACGACGCACCCGCGCGGGTAAAACGTTTTACGGCTGCAACAACTACCCCAAATGCGATTTTGCGCTGTGGTCCAAACCCACGGGCGAAAAGTGTCCCGAGTGCAGCTCGCTTCTCGTCTTCGCCGCCAAGGACACGGTTAAGTGCAGTAACAAAGAGTGCGGGTTTGAGAAAAAATCATAAGTATGCATAGTATGGAAGTAGTATAATAAAAAGGAACTGCCCTATCACCTGCAAGAGTAACGGTAAAGATAAAGTTCGAGATGCCAGATTCCCGACTCTCGCGAGAATATACTAGCTATCATTTTTCATCCGCTTACTGACCTGGAATTTCTTACTTCCCTTATTGTGCCTTTAACCCAAGCAAAAAACACGTTGGAGAATCTGCTTGAGGAACTCAAGAACAATCCCAATCCGATTGACGAGGAGTTGGTTCAGCTTGCTTATGTATTCGCATCAGCCGCTCACGAAGGACAGGTACGCAAATCCGGCAAACCCTACATCACGCATCCGTTGGCAACTGCCTTGACGCTTGCACGCATGCGACTTGATCAGCCGACTATTATCGCGGGCCTGCTCCATGACGTTCCGGAAGAAACGCCAGTAACTTTACAAGAAATTAAAAAAAATTTCGGAGCCGAAGTCGCGCAACTCGTGGAAGGTATCACTAAGCTCGGAACGCTCAAATACCGCGGTATTGAACGTTATGCGGAAAATCTCCGGAAAATGTTCGTCGCCATGGCTCAGGACATTCGGGTAATTCTCATTAAATTCGCCGACCGCTTGCATAACCTGCGCACGCTGGAACACCTGCCAAAAGAAAAACGAGAGCGTATTGCGCACGAGACTCTGGAAATTTACGCACCGATCGCCAACCGTTTGGGCATTTGGGAAATGCAAGGGATATTGGAAGATCTGTCATTCAAGTACACCAATCCCGAAGACTACGAATGGCTGCGCACGTCCACGACACACCGCTACGAGCAAAAGCTCGCGTATGTCGCAAAACTGCAAAAAATTCTGGAAAAAGAGATGCTCAAGCAAGGAATGGCCTATACGATAGTTTATGGTCGCCCGAAGCGCCTCTACAGCCTCTACAAAAAGCTGCTGCGCAAAAACAAAGATTTTGACAAAGTGTATGACCTTGTTGCGTTGCGCATTATCGTCCCGGCGGTTGCCGATTGCTACACGGTACTTGGCATCGTACACGGGTTATGGCCTCCCTTGCCCGAGCGCTTAAAGGACTACATCGCCATGCCTAAGCCCAATGGCTACAGGTCGCTGCATACCACGGTATTCGGTCCTGACGGGGAAAGGGTTGAGGTGCAAATTCGTACGGAGGACATGAATGCCCAGGCGGAATTTGGTATCGCGGCGCACTGGGTATACAAAGAAAAAGATAAGCGACAACAAAAGCGAGAGTTGCAGTGGATTCAAGAGCTTGTTACCTGGCAAAAAGAAATCGCGGACAATACCGAGTACGTTAAAAAACTGCGGAATATTGATATTTTTTCTGAACATATTTTCGTCTTCACACCCAAAGGAGACGTTATTGACTTGCCTGACGGGGCAACCGTGATTGATTTTGCTTATACAATCCACACGGACATCGGCAACCAGGCAACCGGTTCTTTGGTCAACGAAAAAATGGTAAGTTTGGACACGGTGCTGCAGGACGGTGACGTCATTGAGATTATCCGCGACAAGAACCGCAAGTACCCCAACCGCGACTGGCTGGAATTCGCTAAAACCGGAATCGCGCGCAGTAAGATCCGCGCACTCGCAAAACCGTTTTAACATAGAGTATATGGATCGCAGGTATGGATTTGTATTTTAACCACAGATGTATAAGTCCACCCATTTTTTCAGTCTTCAGGCAGATTAATCTTGTAATGATTTGATTGTAGCATGAACTCTAACGGAGAGTATTTGTTCTTGAACGCGTGATGAACTCTCTTTGTATTGTAAAACTCTAAATATGAGCGGAATTTGGTATTGAAAGCAGTGATATTGTTGAATAGGTCATCTATATTGTAATCAATGAACTCTTCCTGCAATGTTCGGTTTAACCTTTCGCGGTGAGCGTTCATCTTTGGAGTCTTAGGATAGGTATGAAAATGAGTAATTGATTTCTGGCTGTGTGGACACAGCATGGCCACGTAGGACAGCTCCAGATCCTTGTTGTGTATTGGCAGTATCACCTTAGGCGTTCTTCTTTGATTGTTTTTGGCATATTTATACTCATTTCCCAAAGCTAACGCTTTGGGGCAAAAACCGCCATATGTGTGTGGACATTGCCTTTGGTTGTTGACACGAATCGGTTTTTCAGCTATACTGGGACTTGTTATTGTTTTTATGTTACACGTACTCCAAATCGTTGAAATTATTCTCTCCATCCTCCTTATAACCGCTATTCTCTTGCAAAATCAAGGATCGGGTTTGGGAGGTGCATTTGGCGGCGAGGGTAACGTCTATCGTACAAAACGCGGTCTTGAAAAAAGACTCTTTCAAGCTACAATCGGGCTTGCAGTCCTCTTTTTCGGTATGGCAATCGCCGCCATATTTCTTAGTTAATGTGCGAAGGATCATACGATAAGCGGGTATATCCGCGAATTTCTTACGCGTTGTGACACCTATCAACTCTTTTTCATTTCGTCAAAAAGACGGCACTGCTCCCGCTGCAACAGAAGATCCCGGGGGAGAAGAATCAACGACACCGCGCATGCTACGAGGCATAGTAACACGGCTGCAGTATTTTTTTGCAATACGCAAGGAACGCAAGATGCTCGCGCGTACAGCGCATATTGATCGGACGCTGATACGTAGGCTACGATCTCGCGCACTTCCCCATGCAAACCAACTTCGCTATTTTTCAACCACGTTATCCGGGAAAGAGCGCCCACTCCTCAAACTGGGCATGTTGCTCATACTGGCGGGCGTGGGCATCATCACTTTTCGTTACATAGCCGCACATGTGGATCGCGTACCAAAGGTTGGAGGAAGATATACGGAAGCAATTGTTGGTCTACCCCAGTTCATCAATCCGATTTTGGAAACGAGCGATGCCGACAAGGACATTTCTTCGCTTATTTTTTCCGGTCTTCTCGCCTATGATGTCCACGGCGAACTCACTCCCGACTTGGCACGTGATTACACGGTAAGTGAAGATGGCAAAGTATATACGTTTGCGCTGCGCAACGATGTCGTATGGCACGACGGTCAGCCCTTCACTGCCGACGATGTCCTATTCACGATTGAGAGCATGCAAGATCCGCTCTATAAAAGTCCCCGCACGTTTAGCTTCCGCGGAATTACGGTTAAAAAACTTGACGACTTCACCGTACAATTCACACTTGAAGAGCCGTTTGCTCCCTTCATCACACTTTTGAGCATCGGGGTTATTCCGAAGCACATCTGGGAACATATTGCCCCCGAAAATACAGCACTCGCACGGGCAAACATTCAGCCTATAGGTACAGGGCCATATCGCGCGCTCACCTTCACCCTCGGTGAAGACGGTACTATCCGCGACTACACGCTTTCCCGCAGTCAGGTATATTATGGAACGGCGCCATATATTGATAAGTTGGTATTCAAATTCTACCCGTCTTTTGAAGAAGCAATTGCGGCAGTTAAGCAGAGAAGCGTTGAAGGAGTAAGTTTTGTGCCACAGCGTCTTAAATCAAGCATCACGGCCGGAAAATATTTGGTTTTTCACACTTTCCAGCTCCCCCAGTACACTGCACTATTCTTTAACCAGGAACAACAAAAAATACTTGCCGATAAGAACTTGCGCATCGGACTCGCACATGCAATTGATAAAGATCGTATGTTACGCGAAGCGGTCGCGGGCGAAGGTCAAGTCATTCACTCACCGATACTGCCCGGTTATGTAGGATACGATCCTTCGCTTGAGGGACACGCATACGATGTTCCTATGGCCGAGGCATTCCTTGACAAAACGGAGTGGAAGCGCATGGAAAAAGAAGGTTACGCCGCTCTCGTGGAAGCGCAGCACATCAAAGAACAGGAAAATCTCGCAAAAACTATCAATGCTGCTGCACAACCGCCCGAGGGAACGACAACGGAAGCGTTGGCATCAACCACCCAACCCCTAGTCAAGGAGCCCCTGCCTGACGTGCCGTACTTGAGAGTCAATAAAGATGGCAAGCCGCTGGTGCTGACGCTGACTTTGATTGATACCCCCATCAACGAAAATATTGCATACCTCTTAAAAGATATGTGGGGTGCGGTAGGTATACAGCTGGAAATTCGTTCTATAGCGGCAAATGCGATACGGCGCGAAATACTGCGTCCGCGCGATTATGAGATACTCCTCATAGATGAAGTGGTAGGCTTTGACCCTGATCCTTATGTGTTCTGGCACTCAAATCAAACGGAACATCCCGGACTAAATTTCGCGAAGCTTGCCAATCGGCACGTGGACGAACTCTTAGAACAAGCCCGGCAAACGAATGATCGGACCATACGCGCCGAAAAGTACCAAGAATTCCAAAAGTTACTCATAGGTGAATTACCGGCAATTTTCCTCTACACACCAACGTATACCTATCTCACGAGCAGCAATCTGGAGGGTATTGCCGTTGAGCGCGTTACTATACCGGCAAATCGCTTCTCGGGCATTGCCAACTGGTACGTAAAAACCCAGTGGGTGTGGAAATAATACACAAGTAAGCTGGGAGGGAACAAGGGTAGCACCTACCGCAAGCACAAACTTCATACTTCATGCTCCGTACTTCTTGTACCTTGCCGCAGTGGTGGAACTGGTAGACACGCAGCGTTCAGGGCGCTGTGACTTTCGGGTCGTGAGAGTTCAAATCTCTCCTGCGGTACCATCCTTCGCCAAAACTTCAGAGTAGCCAGCCATTTTTGCGAACGATAAGATGTCTATGCGGAGTAAAGCCGAAAGGCATTCCCCATCAATAACCTCTACTATGTATCCTCCTATTTATTTATCTACGTAATAATAACGCAACCTATCTTACAATTTTTAATGTACACTTCTTAAAGTATTTTTGCTTTTTGTTGCTGGAGTTAGTTGTAAGCATAAAGTTCAGCGTACGTTCTATGGAACAAACTTATAAACCTCACTTAAAACGCCCCCAAAAGAATCCTTCGGGGGATCATGTACCGCGAACTCGCGGTGAAAGAAACGGCCGTAAAAAATCGTTTACCGTGAAACGAGAGAAAAAAGACGAGCCGCAAAAATACACTAAAACCGGACCGGAAAACAAGCTCAAAATCATTGTACTCGGAGGCTGCGAAGAAGTCGGCCGCAATATGACGCTTTTGGAATACGGAAACGACATCATCCTCATTGACATGGGTCTGCAGTTCCCAGAAGAAGATATGCCGGGCATTGACTACATTATTCCCAATATTGAGTACTTGCAGGGCAAAGAAAAAAATATCCGTGCCGTCATCATCACCCATGGCCACTACGACCACATCGGCGCAATTCCGCACTTGATGCCCAAATTGGGCAATCCCCCCCTCTACACGACAAGGCTCGCATTGGGTATCATTCAAAAGCGACAGGAAGATTTTTCTCGCGGTCTGCCATTTCCCGCAACAGCAATTGATATTGAGAAAGGCCAGCTCCAGTTGGGTGTCTTCCGCGTGGAATTTTTTCGCGTGGATCACAACATCCCTGATAGCATGGGGTTGATTGTACACACGCCGGAAGGCATCGTGGTGCATACGGGCGACTTTAAAATCGACCACAATCCATCTGGTGTGGCGGGAGATATCGCTAAAATCGCAAAATTGCATGACCAGAACGTATTGGTGCTGATGAGTGATTCCACGAATGCGCAAATGCCGGGTTTCCAAATTTCGGAAAAGGAAATTAAAGGAACACTTGAGCAAATCCTCCTTACCGCCAAGGGGAGAATTATCATCGGCACTTTTGCCTCCATGCTCAACCGCATCAAGCAAGTGATAGAAATTGCCGAAAAAACAGGCCACAAGGTGCTGATTGAAGGCTACAGCATGAAAAATAATGTGGAGATTGCGCGCAATCTCGGCTACATGCAACTACCGCGCGGCGTAGTGCTGGATAACGTCAATCAGGCTTTGGGCATCCCAAAAAACAAGCTCATCATCATTTGCACCGGCGCGCAAGGTGAAGATAAGGCGGCGCTCATGCGTATTGCCAATCGCGAGCATCGCTACTTCGCCATTGAAGCGGGTGATACGATTATCTTCTCTTCTTCGGTTATTCCGGGAAATGAACGCACGGTTCAGCGACTCAAAGACACGCTTTACCGCGAGGGCGCGAAAGTCATTCACTACCAAATGATGGATATTCACGCGGGAGGCCATGCCAAGCAGGAAGATCTGAAACTCATACTGCGCCTCGTCAATCCCCGCTTCTTCATGCCCATTGAAGGCAATCACTATTTCCTCAAAATTCATGCGGAGTTGGCCGAATCCATCGGCATGGACCCTAAAAATATTTTTGTGGCGGATAACGGTCAGGTGGTTGAATTCCAGGGAGGTAAAGGCAAGCTCACAAACAAAAAAGTCCCTGCAGATTACGTCTTTGTTGACGGGCTGGGGGTTGGAGATGTGAGTAATATCGTGCTTCGCGACAGACGCACGATGGCGGAAGACGGCATGTGCGTCATCATCGCAACTATTGACGCGAGATCCGGTGCGCTCATTGGCTCACCCGATATTATTTCCCGAGGTTTCATCTACCTCAAAGAAAATAAAGAAATTATTGATCAAACCCGCGAAAAAGTAAAAAATATTTTGCGGACGCACGATCCGAAAGCGGCGGCAAACGATACGTATATCAAGAACAAAATCCGCGATGATATCGGGCAATTTCTCTTCTCCAAAACAAATCGCCGACCGATGATTCTGCCAGTGGTCATTGAAGTATAAAACGTGCAAAACATACGACGCGGCAGGATAACTGCCGCGTTTTATATTTGCAAAGATTTGCAAAAAATCCCGTAAAAAGGTACACTACGTGCGTAGTAATCGAAAGCCTATGCCCTCAAATAAAGAAATTATCATTAGTGGCATTAAGCCAACTGGCCGCCTTCATATCGGAAATTATCTGGGTGCGATTAAGCAATGGGTAGAGCTGCAACACTCCCATACATGCTATTTTTTTATAGCGGATTGGCACTCAATGACCGACGTCTACGACCCCAAAACCCGCTATCAAGAGGTTCTTGACATGGCCGCGTCATTGCTTGCGCTTGGCATTGACACCGATGCAAGCACGCTCTTCGTACAATCTCGCGTGCTGGAACACACGGAGCTTTGTTGGATATTCAATACTATTACGCCAATGGCGTATGCGGAACGCATGACCCAATACAAGGATCAAGCTCAGGCGCAAAAGAAAAACGTAAATGTGGGTCTGTTTGATTATCCGGTGCTTCAGGCCGCGGATATTCTCATATACAAAGCTACAGCCGTACCTGTAGGCAAAGACCAAGTACAGCACGTGGAGCTGACACGCGACATCGCGCGGTTTTTCAATAGTCGCTTCGGAAAAACTTTTTCCGAACCAAAAGCGCTCTTAACCGCAACCGAGAAAGTCATGAGTCCCTTGGACCCCGAAAAAAAGAAGATGAGTAAGTCCCTAGGTGATGCTCACTGCCTCTATCTGGATGATGCACCGGGGGCGTTGCAACAAAAATTACGCCGCGTGGTAACCGATACCGGACCATCCGGAAAAGGAAGAAAATCTCCCGGCGTTGAAAATCTTTTTGCGCTCCTTAATATATTTGGTAGTATAGCACGTGTGCAAGCGTTTGAACTCGCATATGCGGAGGGAACAATACGCTATGCGGAACTTAAAAATGCCGTTGCAGACGCTATCGCATCTTCTTTTGCGGAATTTCGCAAGAAAAAAGAAAAGATTCTCGCCGATACCGTTTCGCTTGAACGGCTACTGGAGCAAGGCGCGGTACGCGCACAAAAAATCGCCCGAGATACTATGCGGGAGGTTCGAAAAAAAACGGGCTTGAGTAACTAATGTATACTGAGTCGACATACACTAAGCACGAAATCATCAATACTCCACAACAGCAGTTTCCAAATCCAAAAAAGTAGCCGGGTTTTTGAAAAAATGCGTATGGTGCATTTCTTCATGAGAATCTAGCATTTCATGTTATGTCATCCGCTTTTACCAACGCGCTCACTCAGCTTGAAAAAGCTGCGCGTGTACTCAAACTACACCCGCACGTTCATGAACTCATGAAGCGTCCGCAGCGTATCCATGAAGTAGCCATTCCCATTCGCATGGATAATGGGGAATTGAAAAATTTTCGAGGATTTCGGGTCCAGTATACTAATGTACGCGGACCATATAAGGGTGGCATACGCTTCCACCCGCAGGTTGATTTGCAGGAAATGCAGGCTCTTGCATTCTGGATGGCATTGAAGTGCGCCGTTGTTGGCATTCCCTTAGGAGGTTCCAAAGGCGGTATTGAAGTTGACCCAAAAAAACTTTCCGAGGGTGAGCTGGAACGCTTGAGTCGCGGATATGTCCGCGCGCTTTTTCTGGAGCTGGGGCCGCAAATAGACATTCCGGCGCCGGATATCTATACCAACCCACAGATCATGGGCTGGATGATGGATGAGTATTCGCGCATGATCGGCTACACCGCTCCCGCCTCATTTACGGGAAAGCCTCTGGAAGTCGGGGGTTCGGAGGGACGCGCAAGATCCACCGCATACGGCGGTTTCGTGCTGTTGGATATCATGCGCAAGAGATTGCAGAAAGATCCGAAAGACACGCATTTGATCATTCAGGGTTTCGGCAATGCCGGCTTGACGCTTGCCCAGCTTGCCTATAAAGCGGGTTATGTGATCGTAGGACTCTCGGATTCGCAGGGTGCTATCTATAGCACTACTGGCAAGAGCATGAATCCAAATCTCGTTTTGAAGCGCAAGCTGGAAGAAGGATTGATTGACGGCATATACTGCAAAGGCACTGTATGTGATACGGTGAATTTCCAGCCGATGTCCAATGCCGAACTCCTGATATCCGATTGCGATATACTCGTGCCTGCCGCCATAGAAAACCAGCTTACCAAAGAGAATGTGCGTGAGATCAAGGCGAAAGTTGTATTGGAATTAGCCAATGGTCCAACCACGCCCGAGGCGGATGAGATGCTCTTCAAAAAAGGTATACCGGTCGTCCCTGATATTTTGGCAAATGCCGGAGGAGTCACGGTTTCGTATTTTGAGTGGTTGCAAAATCTGCAAAACTTCTCTTGGAAAGAAGACGAGGTAAACACCAAACTTGAAAAAATTATGGTGGAAGCGTTTGATACCGTATGCAAGAAGCAAGCGGAACATAAAACGGATATGCGTACCGCAGCGTTTATGGTAGCTTTGGAACGTATTGCATCCGCTATGCAGGCGCGTGGGTGGGTATGATGCCATGAAGCATTAAATTACAGACGTAAAAAAACTCGGGGGATCTCCCGAGTGTTACTGTAAAAGGGCAGGCAGTACTACGACGAGGTGGCAAGACAATAAGTATATCGGACTTTTTCTTTTTTATAGTCAACTATAACTATTTGCAGTATACCTTATGCTCAAAAAACTGCAAGTTTTCACTTTCCAAAATCAACTTTGTGCAGGGTGACGGATTCTCCTAACAGCCTCAAAGCGGTTTTTTGAAATTGTGGCGTCAGGTCAGATACATAAAACGCATCTTTTTTCTTTTTTGATAATTTTTTCTCCCATTCCGGGTGATTATTGAGAAAGTGCGCAACCGATGCGGCTTGCGCTTCAGCCGAATCAACGAGCGCTACACCGTTACCAATTTTTTGCTGAAAGAGCGATTTGAGCAGCGGGTAGTGGGTACAGCCCAGTACGAGCGTATCCACGCCCTTAGCCCGCAAGGGATGAACGTACTTGCGTATGATGCGCTTCGTTTCTCCAGAATCAAGCCATCCCTCTTCAACGAGAGGCACGAGCAAAGGGCATGCCACGCTTACTACCTTCGCTTTGCCCCCGCTCAATTTTTCGGCATAGCTTTCATACATACCGCTCGCAACCGTGGCACGCGTACCGACTAATCCTATGCGTCCATTTTTCGTTGCAGCGATCGCGGCCTCAACTGCGGGCGTAACAACACCAAAGAATGGCACATCGGGAAAAGCTTTGCGGAGCTGCACCGTTGCGGCGGCTGAAGCGCTGTTGCACGCAACCACGATCATTTGCGCCCCATGCGCCAGAAGCCATTCGGTGTTTTGCCGCGCGTAGCGCAGGAGCGTCTCGGAGCTCTTGGTTCCGTAGGGCATACGCGCCGTATCACCGAAGTAGAGCAGCGAATATTCGGCAACAAGCTCCCGAAAAGCTTTTACCACGGTGAGTCCGCCAATTCCCGAATCAAAAATACCGATCATAAGAATAAGTACATGTTATTGTATACGACCGCAAATAGTACCTAAGGTCTAGACCGAGAAAATCCAATTGAGATTGGTGGTTTTTTTGTAAGATGTTTCTCAAAAGCATGTTCACCGCAATACAGTAAATTGTATTACCTCTAGTTATTTAGTTTCCTCGTATAATCCGCAAAACCTCGTCCCGCTTTTTCTTCATCAAGTCATGCGTATCGGCTTCAAGGTTCAAGCGCAACACCGGCTCGGTGTTGGAAGGTCGCACGTTGCACCACCAATCGCCATACCGCAGGGTTAAGCCGTCCAACTCATACTGCTCGGCATCGGGGTAGGCTGTCTTGAGTGCCTGCAACACTGTCTGCACATCATACACTTCGGAATTTATTTCCCCGGTATGAAAATACTTTTGCAGCGGTTGTACAAGCTCGGTGAATTTTTTTCCCGATTCGCTCAAGAGCCGCAACAGCAACAGCATGGTTCGATCGCCGTTTTCCACATACCCCTCGTCTTGATAATAAAAATGGGAGGAGAGCTCGCCTGCAAAGAGTGCGTTTTCCTTACGCATTTGCTTTTTGATAAATGCGTGCCCGACACGCGTTTCAACCGCTCGACCTCCACGCCCCTCAATCACCTCTTTCACGACACGACTTGAACGCAGATCGTACAGAATCGTTGCACCATGACGCTCTTTCAAGAGTTCCCGTGCGAGAAGCGCGGTGATAATATCGCCACGTACCGTCACCCCCTCTTCCGTCACAAACCCCACACGATCGCAATCCCCGTCATACGCCACACCAATATCCGATCCCGTTTCCACAACTCTGTCCTGGAGCGCCACCATATTCTCTTCTTTTAACGGATTCGCCTCGTGGTTGGGAAAGGTGAAATCCACATCAAAAAAAAGCTTGGTAACTTTAAGATCGGTGAGATACGGCAAGAGTTTTGGAACCACCTTCCCCGCCATGCCGTTACCCGCATCTATCACCACTTTCAAGCGCCTGGCAAGCGCGTAGTCCTGAGCGACATGCTCCACGTACGCCCGCCATATATCTTCGCTGCGTACGACACCTTTTTCTTTGCTTTGCGTATATGCATCTTCCTCTACCCTGCGCTTGATTTCTTTAAGCCCCGTATCTTCGCCGATGGGTATAGCCTCTTCTCGCGTAAGCTTCAAGCCGTTGTACTTTGCCGGATTGTGCGACGCGGTCACCATCATGCCACCCTGCACTTGAAAGTGCTTGACCGCAAAATAAAATACCGGTGTGGATACTTCGCCGATATCAATCACCGCGACGCCGCTTTCCGACAATCCCCGTACAACTTCTTGCACAAGTGCGGGAGAGCTCGTTCGCGCATCCGACCCCATCACGACCGCCATCGCACGCGGATCCCTCCCCTGCGCCTCGGAGAGAAACGCGACATACGCACGGGCTATCGCACCTGCAACTTGTTCATTAATTGCTTCCGGATAGATACCGCGAACATCATACGCCTTGAAGAGTGTGTTATGGACATGCATAGTTGCAAAATAAAAGTAAGGAAGTTTATGTTTTGTGAGATGTATGGTGCGTAAATTTCCGAACATACAACCAGAGGCTTCCCATACCCACAAAGACCGTGAGAAGCTTTAAAATCCAGCCGATTGTCGGCAGACCCATGAGCATGACGAGCACGAACGCACCTCCGGCAAACTGTACGTATGGCTTCGTCGGTATGTTGGGCAGAAGTTTTTTCCCGATAGCGTGCGCAACCACGATTTTGGCGAAATACATAGCCGCAACCCATCCGGCGAGCATCAGCAATCCCAAAGGAATGCCGATAATGGTGAGTAACAGCGCAAGCGCAATAAGGGGCGACAATACCGTTACCGCAATTCCGTGCCACAGCGCTTTATCCAACGTCTTATACAGTTGTTTTGCCGTACCCTCAAGAAACGGCTTGGCGATGTGCAAGCATACCATACCCACGACAAGCATCCCGAAGAGATACGCCAAGAGCAGCAGTAGATGCACAGCTACCGCAAAACCGCTGAAGGTATCTTCTTTGTCAGGCGTGCGCGTATGCTGCACCGTCCCTTCTATAACCGACCCTTCCGCCAAGGTCAGTGCGGTATCAGGTGAGCTGTACCGCACATTACCCGTTATATGCGCCTGGGGCAAAAGCATAATGCCGCCCCCGTGTACAAGCGCCAGCGACATATTGCCGCCAACACTGCCTGCCACCGTTGTTTGCGTAACTGCGCCGGCAATATCACCGTGCACTACCCCCCGCACCTCAACAGATTGCGCGCCAATAAGCACATCCCAACCAACCTGTGTTGCGGCTCCCAAAAGTACGCTCTTGGCAACAACGCTCACGTTTTTTCCCACCGCGCCGTCTATTTCCAATATGTCGGCAATACCGCGCACATTGCCCGAAACGTCCCCTAAAATGCGTACGCGCGAGCCGAATACCAGCACATCCCCCGCCACAGGTCCGGAGATGGTAATCGTATTTCCCGCAACGATAACGTCTTTTGCCATCGTTCCTTCAATGATAAGGTCAGGCGCATAACGGATATAGTTGTGGGTAACCGTTTCCTCTTTCGCAACTCTCACCGTAACTTGTTGCCGCTCACTCGCCGCAAACGCGCATAGTGGAATAAAGGCGATGCCCAGCAACAAAAAAACATACTCTTTACGCATAGCTCTTGAGATTAAGGGTTGTAAGTTTCAGACTTCATGATTTCTTTGCTATCGTAATGAGATTTCTCGCATTCCATACGTGCGCCCGATGCGTTCCCCTCGTATAAAAATTTTCCGTAACCGTAAGCCCCGCACACTCCACCAAAGAACGTAAGGCACGCAGCGTAAATGCATGATAGTATCGGTTGATAAACACGCCCCTGCGCCAAGGTACCGCGCAGTCTCCTCTGTCCCAATCCACATCCGCTTTCCATACAAGCCCTTTCCATAATCCATACCGCATGATAATTTTAAACGACCGGAGATTCCAGTTACTCATGAATAACGTGCCACCCTTTTGCAAAACGCGTACCATTTCTCCAACCGCTTTTTCACGAAATACATTTCCCGGCAGGTGATTCAGCGCGGCAATGGATACCACCAGATCAAAACTTTCATCCGGATAAGGTAAGGAGCGCATGTCCCCGACTTGAAAGTAAGTATGGGTGTGACCACGCGTTTCTTCTTGAGCTTTTTTGATAAGCGCGCTAGAATAGTCAATGCCTTCGTACGCAGCTACAGCGCGCCGGGCAAATGTGTAGAGTCGCCCATTACCGCAACCGACATCCAACATGCGACCAATGCCCTTGAGATACGGCTCCAACAATTGAAATTCGGGCCAGCTGTGCTGTCGTGTTTCCGAAAACTGCCGCGCAATGCGGTCATAATCAATTTTTGTTTTTTCCAGCAGTTGTTCGGCGTACGATTCTTGCATAATGCGATATACCTATGCGCATACAAACTCCTGATACCAATAAAACTCTTCCTCAAAAAATGATAGCGGAACTTTGCCGCTTACAACCGACAACGCAGGATGCACTTGCTGTTTTTTTGCGCGGGGCGGCAAAAAATTACGGTTTATCCATACCAACCAACGCAGTACTGCGCAAAGAGGTCCTTACCTATAGTAAATCACAGAACATAGTCTTACGTCAAACGTTTTTGGATACGCTCAAAAGGCGGAAGATACGCTCGCTTTCCGGCGTTGCGGTCCTGACCGTACTCACCAAACCCTATCCGTGCCCGGGAAAATGTGTCTACTGCCCGACTGAAAAAGGCATGCCTAAGAGCTACCTCTCCAACGAACCTGCGGCAATGCGCGCCGCGCGCACACAATTTGACCCCTTTCGACAGATTGAGGTGCGTCTTGAGGCGCTCGCGCGCAATGGCCACCCCACCGATAAGCTGGAGCTTATCGTACTGGGGGGCACGTGGAGTTCTTATAAGAAATCCTATCAAACGTGGTTCATCAAACGCTGCTTTGATGCATGCAATGGTACGAACGCTCTTTCACTCGCTGCGGCGAAAAAGAAAAATGAATCAGCGCAACACCGTATCATAGGACTCTCGCTTGAAACGCGCCCTGACTGGATAACGCCAGCGGAAGTGGCGCGCATGCGCAAACTCGGTGCAACGCGTGTTGATCTTGGCATCCAGCACACCGATAACGCTATTTTGCAGCTCATACGGCGCGATATGAAGCGCGAGGATATGATTCGCGCCATCGAGCTGTTGCGCGATGCGGGTTTCAAAGTATCGCTTCATGTCATGCCTGATTTACCAGGATCCACTCCTAAAAAAGATCTCGCCATGTTTCAAGAACTCTTTAACAATCCTGACTGGCAGCCCGACTGGCTAAAAATTTATCCCTGCGCGGTTATTGAATCGGCGCTTCTCTATCACTGGTGGAAGAAAGGCGCCTACAAACCCTATCCTGAAACAACGCTGTTTAATCTCCTGCTGGAAGCGAAAAAACTTGTGCCGCCATGGGTGCGCGTCACCCGGCTCATTCGCGATATTCCGTCCGAAAGCATTGTTGCCGGAAATCGCATCACCAATTTGCGCGAAGCGTTACAGGAAGAACTCGGTAAGCAAGGTATCGCGTGCAGGTGCATACGTTGCCGCGAAGCGCGCGGGAGAACCGTAACATTTCGGCAGGCAAAACTTACAACTCATATGTACCGCGCCGGATTCGGTACGGAATACTTTTTATCCTATACTTCAAAAAACGAAAAAATATTGTATGCGTTCGTGCGCCTGCGGCTTTCGGAAGCTCTGGACACGATCATGACCCACGCACTCCCGGAGCTTAAGGGCGCAGCGCTCATTAGAGAACTGCATACGTACGGCAAGCTCGTATCCATTGCCGCAAAAAGCACCAAGGGCGCGCCGCAGCATCAGGGATTCGGCAAAAAACTCATGGCGGAAGCGGAGCGTATCGCTCGGGAAAACGGATATAAGAAAATAGCGGTCATTTCCGGCATTGGCGTACGTGCCTACTACCGTAAGCTCGGTTACCGCTTGCAAGGAGAATATATGTGTAAGCATCTTGTGCGCAATTGACGTAACGCACGCATGCGTATAAAGTATACACTATACCTGTGCGGCCGTTCTTTTCATCTCCAATATCTCTTACTCAAAGGAGCTGCCATGTCACTTACCGATAGTTACCAAGCATATTCCGTAAAGAAATACTATGCGCCTCCCGTGCTGCATGCGGTACACTACTACGGGACCCTGCGTTCGCTTGAATTGTATTTTCTTGCTCAACAGTGGCTGCAAGTGGCAGAACGCTACTTTTCCATTTCCGTTGCGCAATCCTTCTTATGCTTGGAGGAATTGCTCGCAAGACACACTGCGTACCAGATTCAAGACGAAAACGATGTGTCATATGAACGCATACTTCGTGAGGTCAAGGACTTGGTAGCAAGTCTTTCGGGTTATACTCTATGCGAGTCGCAGAATACCCATAAAGATATGACGGCGGCAATCACACAAGCACATGATTGTTGTCATCTGGTGCAAGATCTTTTTTATCTGCACAAAGCGCTGTATATCTCAAAAGAACCGCATGCTATTCTGCCAAGCATGGTTGGAAACAATGCGGCAATAGCCCTCTGTATAAAAAATGTATATCCTCTGCTTAACAATGATTTGGAGAGGATGCGTCAAGTTAATCTCACATTGGTGTTTTACGCCCATACACTCAAACACGCAGCTAACGAACAGCTCGCCAATTAAATAGCCAGTATATCCACCGGCTCCTTGCGGTGGATTTTTTTTGACAAAATGACATAAAACACCTACACTACATTGCAGAATGTATGGCTGATAACACATAATTTCATGTCGTACCTAAAAAAACAAGACCAAGAAATTTTTGACGCCATCCAAAACGAAACCAAGCGGCAGCAGGAAGGTATGGAACTCATCGCATCCGAAAACTACGCATCCGCGGCGGTTATGGAAGCCATGGGATCCGTATTCACCAACAAGTACTCCGAGGGCTATCCGCGCAAGCGCTATTACGGTGGACAAGAATTCGTGGACACGGTTGAAGAGTTGGCCATTGATCGCGCAAAACAACTCTTCGCTGCGGAACACGTCAATGTGCAATGCTACTCGGGATCTCCCGCAAACCTCGCGGTATATTTGGCGCTGTTGCAGCCGGGTGATAAGGTAATGGGATTGAGCCTGGCACACGGCGGACATTTGACGCACGGACATCCCCTGTCATTTTCCGGCAAGCTGTATAACGTTGTCGCGTATGAGGTGGAAAAGGACACCGAGCGCATTGACATGGATAAGGTACGTGAGATCGCATTGCGTGAAAAGCCGAAAATGCTGATTGCGGGATTTTCCGCCTATTCGCGCGACATGGATTGGCGGGGGTTCAAGGAGATAGCCGATGAAGTCGGCGCCATCACCTTTGCCGACATTGCGCATATTGCCGGACTCATTGCCGGGAAACAATTGGAAAATCCCGTACCGATTTTTGATGTCGTGTCCACTACCACGCACAAAACGCTGCGCGGTCCTCGGGGCGCTATGCTCATGTGCAAGCAGGAATTCGCGCAAGCAATTGATAAAGCGGTGTTTCCGGGCGTTCAAGGCGGACCGCACGACCACATCACCGCCGCAAAAGCTGTAGCGTTTCGCGAAGCGCTGCAGCCGGAGTTTGCGGCGTATGCCAAGCAGGTTATCGCGAACGCTCAAGCGCTTGCCGCATCTCTCGCCAAAAACGCCTTTCGTATTATCTCCGGAGGAACGGACAACCACCTCATGCTTATTGACCTGACATCCAAGGGATTGACCGGCAAGGAAGCGGAAACAGCCTTGGAGACCTGCGGTATTACCGTCAATAAAAATATGATTCCGTTTGATGAGCGCAAGCCACTTGACCCTTCCGGCATACGTTTGGGCACGCCGGCAATAACCACGCGCGGTATGAAAGAAAAAGAAATGGAGTTGATTGCCGGATGGATCAACCGCGCGCTTGAAAACCATACGCATGAAGCGGCGCTCGCGCACATCCGTGCAGAAGTAAAAGAATTTTGTCTGCGCTTTCCCATACCTACACCGAAAAATAACATAGAGAATGGGGAATAGAGGAACTAGGGAAATATACTTCTGCACATTGCATCTTCTAGTTTCTCGTTTCTTTCCCGTATGCTCATAATCCTCCTTATGCATATCTATTTTCTCAAAAACATAAAACCTCTTACGATCGTTGCCACATTCTTGCTGCTTCTCGGTGTGCCGAGTATTCCCGAAACGAGGTATGGTAGTGTTAGCACGGCCAACTTCGCACAAGCGCAGTCAGGACAAGACGTTTTAAAAAAAGGCGTGGTACCGGAAGATTGTGTTCAATCGGGAATTGATGATCCTACAAAGTATGATAATACAAAATGTGGTTTTCTCGCTTTTCTCCAGCTTTCTATTAACCTTTCACAACTCATTTTAGGCATTGTCGGATCGCTCGCACTGCTCTTCTTCATTTATGGCGGCCTCACCTTCTTGACATCTGCGGGATCCGCCGAAAGAATATCCCAAGGCAAGCGCATCTTGGTCGCTTCCGTTATTGGCATTGCTATCGTATTTAGCAGTTATGTAGTCATACATTTTATTGTCAGTCCTTTTATCCAAAATTGGCAGGAGCCCGGAGGAGGGATCATTGCACCGTAGCCAACATCCGAAAATCCGTAAGCGTCAACTGGAAGATACTAGACGTTTGCATGCTGTAGCATCCAACAATATACGTATGCAAAAGATACAACCACGAGGCATAGTCCTTGACGGCAGAATACTTGCAGAAAAAATTCGCAAAGAAATTAAAACTGCGCTCCACAGCAAAGAAGCCGGCTACACAGAACGACCCGGATTGGCCGCAATTTTGGTTGGCGATGATCCGGCATCACATGTGTACGTGCGCCTCAAAGAAAAAGCTGCGCAAGAGGTTGGTATCCATTTTCACCGCTATGCATGCTCCGCCACAACCTCGCAGCATATTTTGGAAGAAGTTATTGATTTTTTAAATGCTGACGAAAGTATTCATGGTATTTTGGTGCAACTGCCTCTTCCCAAAGGACTTGATGAAAACGCAATCATTCAACGCATTGATCCGCGAAAGGACGCGGATGGTTTCCATAAACGAACATCCGTACTCTCCCCTCCGCTCGCCGCAACCGTACGTTTTTTGCAGGAAACAAAATTACCACTCAAAAATAAAAGGGCGGTGTGTATCGTGAATAGTGAGATTTTCGGCAAAGGACTTACACATGCATTGCGGCAAGTAGGTTTGCGCGTCGCGACCGCATCTCCGCAGGATCCGTTACTTGGCAAGAAAACACTTACCGCCGACGTGCTCGTCACGGCGGTAGGCAAAGCGAATCTCCTTAAGACATCCATGGTCAAAGACGGCGCGGTAGTCATTGACATTGGCACGACACACTGTCGCGGAAAAACGGTGGGAGATGTGGATTTCAAAAACGTCCAACCCAAAGCGAGTTTTATCACCCCTGTCCCCGGTGGCATTGGTCCCATGACTGTTGCTTACCTTTTGCATAATACCTACACACTGTGGAAAAAGGAGAAATGATAAAAAAAGAAGAGGTTTCCCTCTTTGGTACAACAACATACGACTGTGAATAAAAGCTATTCTTGCTGATTCTCCTGATCAGTGTCGGGAGGAAGTTCCCCTCCAAACTCATATTCTTCTTTGACTAGCTCTCCCCGCATTTGAATCCTGCGAAAACGAGAAATGAGCTTAAATCGTTTTGCATTACGAACATCTTTTTTCTGCATAGGTATCCCCATAAAACAAGGAACGAAAAAAACACTGCGCTGCAGTGTACCCTATTTCCTTACTATGCGCAAGTGTTACGTTGGCAAGATTTTCCTGCCGGATTGCACCAATACTTTGTGCAATCTTTTGTTTCCCGCGGCAATGATGCCCTTGCTCTTGCACTGCCATCCACGTCCTTGAAAATCAGACACTACGCCCCCCGCCTCTTGAACAAGCAACGCGCCAGCCGCCATGTCCCACGGTTTGCCGTCCATCACCATAAACCCATCAATCCTTCCCGCAGCAACAAACGCGAGTTCCATGGATGCGCATCCCAAATGCCGAAAATTGCGCGCGCGGGTTTTATAATAGCTGAATAATGTGGTTACGCGCTTATGACTCGCAGCCGAGTGCGTGTAGCAGAACGTCAACACACTGTCGTTAAGACGCTCGGTGGAAGAAGGCACTAAACGTTTTCCATTAAGCGTTGCTCCCTTGTCTTTTTCCGCGACATACATTTCTTTGAGTATAGGTGCGTATATCACGCTTGCAAGCACATCCCCTTTGTATGCAAGTGCAAACGTCGTGGAAAATATGGGATGCTTGATGGTAAAATTAGTCGTGCCGTCCAGCGGATCAATGATCCAAAGGTAGTCGGAACGCGTCGCATGCCTTCCGGACTCCTCGCTTAAAATCTCGTGATCGGAAAATTGTTTTCTGATCGCACGCATAATGACCCGCTCCGCAGCTACGTCGTATGCCGTCACCAATTCATGCCTGCTCTTGAGTGATGTTTTTGCCGCGTGCGGATTACGGAATGCTTTTTCCAAAATCCCTCCGGCCTCTCGCGCGGTATTTTCCAAGAAAGACTTGTAGATCATACATCCGTAGTATAGCATACCTTGGCGCACACGCGAAATGCTTGTTTTATAAATAACAGTATGCTACGCTCTGCTTCATGAGAGATAAAGCATACAATATGGATCCTGCATACCACACGCTCAATCGATCAACTTCGTAAGTCCCATGTTCAAGCATTGCTCCTGATGTTCCATGTGATGTCGTATATAATCCTATGAGTTTAAAAATCGGTATTGTCGGGCTGCCGAATGTCGGCAAATCAACTCTGTTTACCGCGCTCACCAAAAAAGCGGTAGATATTGCAAACTATCCGTTCTGCACGATTGAGCCGAATGTAGGCGTAGTTGCCGTACCTGATGAACGGTTGCAAAAGCTCGCGGAAATTTCAAAGCCGGAAAAAATCGTGCCGACCGTCATTGAATTTGTAGATATCGCGGGACTGGTTAAAGGCGCGCACAAGGGCGAGGGATTGGGCAACGCGTTTTTAAGCCATATCCGCGAGGTGGATGCGATAGCGCATGTTATGCGTATTTTTGATCATCCGGATATTATCCATGTCGCGGGAAAAATAGATCCCGACGACGACTACACCACCATTGCGCTGGAACTGGTGTTTGCGGACCTTGCGGTCGTGGAAAAACGGCTGGAAGCCGCACGCAAAAAAACCAAGGGTGTTGCGGACAAAGATACCCTTGCGGAAATAGCCGTTTTGGACAGATCTTATGAGGTACTCAAAGACGGCAAACGGCTTGCAACACTTTCCTGGAGTGAAGACGAAAGAGTCATTTTAAAATCCTATCAATTCCTTACATTAAAGCCGGAATTGTTTGTGCTCAATCAAGATGACAGGCCGGTTGCCGAGGATGTTTTTACCCAAACAAACGCGCAGGTTTTGCCGCTGAATGCAAAACTGGAATCCGAGCTTGCCTCGCTTCCCCCAGAAGAGGTGCGAGAGTATTTGCAAGAATTGGACATTCAAAAAACGGGGTTAGACAAACTCATAACCCTTTCCTACGAACTTTTGCATTTGCTCACGTACTTCACAACCGGCCCCAAGGAAACCCGCGCATGGACAGTTTCTCAAGGAACACTCGCACCCCAAGCAGCAGGTGTTATTCATTCCGATTTTGAAAAAAAATTTATCCGCGCCGAAGTGATAAGCTATAATGACTTTATCGCCTCCGGCGGTGAAGTAGGCGCGCGCAATAAAGGCGTCTTGCGTGTTGAAGGAAAAAATTACGTCATGCAGGACGGCGATGTCTGTCATTTTAGGATAGGAAACTAACTGCTTGCAACTATAACCATGTCAATAGTGATGACGTGAAAGCTACATTTAAGAAAAACTTAAGAGTACATTTTTATTGTTCCTGCCGTAGATTATGAGTTACGTGTTAGTACTTTTTAAACACCCAAAGCTCCCGCAATACTTTTTGAGCTTCGCGACCGTAGAGAACTGAAAGTCTGCCGTTAGCATGTTGAAATCCGAATGACGCAAGCGCGTCATTCAATAATCGTTGTGGCTGAAATGCCGTATTTCTTATCACGTGCGCGATATCAATGGTTGTTATGGCATCGCCCACACGCCACGCGGGAAATACCATGCTCACGACGCAGCCTTGGGGAAGTACCGCTTCAAATATTTTGAAACTCTTGGCATAGAGTTCAGTGAGACTCTTGCGTATATCATCCACTTGTCGGGAGGTTTCTTTTCCGGTAAGTGGCGGTCCGAGGTATGGTTCGGTAGCGATGACCGTTGGCGCATGGGTGTGTATATGCTCTTTCGCGTCCTCAATGGGAAGCACGTAGAGCGCAACATCCGCACCTGCAATAGTTTCATGTTCTTCCAGCCATGAAAGATTTTTTTTAGTGTCTTCTATCGCCCGCTCACGCTTATCGCTTCCGATGAGTTTGGTAAATCCCATGAGCAGCGCTTCCTGCACAACCGTGCCCGACCCGCAAAAAGGGTCCCACAGCACCTCGTGCGATTTTGCTCCCGTGAGATTGATGAGTACTTGCGCAAGTTTTGGCGGCAGCATGCCCGACCTGATATCGCGTCCGGGACGCGCGTAGTCGCGTGCGCCATACGATGCAAAGGGCTGTACAGCTACCGTGGTACCAAGCCACACGGATGCCTCATCAACAAAAAGCGTTACTTCAACACCTCTCTCGGAAAGCAGTTTGTTCTTTTGGACAATCACCGATGAGAGCTGCTGTTCACGGCTCGTTACCACGCGCATGGATCCATGCTCATGTTTTTGCGCAAGCAATCCTTTTTCTACCCGCTTGCGCACGTGCTCAACTTCTTTATGATGGGACAATATACGTGCACTATACACACTCACGCCAACATATCGCTTGAGAGACGTTTGGGGAAAATAGGCTGACAGTTTTTCCGCGCATGCAGTAACGGTTGTTTGCTCCCGTAATTCCCCTATTTTCTGCACCCCGCCCATTACTGCCATGAGCCCCCGCGCATCAAGCTGCTGTTGCGTTACAATACCCAATGCTTGACGCGACACAAAGCACGGCCGCCAGACAACATGCTGGCGTCGTAATACCGCACACACCTCCGCGAGCGACACATCCGGATTCTTGCCGAGGATAAAAAAGTAGGCAGGTGCACTTTGCATATTGTACAGTATAGCACCCCAGCCAAGCGAAACAATATGGTGATTATCCGACATGTTTGTGCGTATATAATGATTATACTGATGTTCTTGCACATGTTGATACAGGGACTCTCCCGTACAAAAAATAATACAACTTAACTGTTCACAAATTTTTGCGACCGCGGAATTTTATGGACAGTTTTAAACAGTGATAAAACAATCAATGACCCTTACCTTGCGGTGGAGACTGTAGAACAGGTAAGCTTTCAAATGCTCAAGTCTGCATAAATATCCGCTCAGCAAGCTGGCGCGGAATAGATAGGTGTACGGAATGAATTTCCCCGCACCAAGAACGCATGCAAAAAGCTATTTTTAGGTCTATAGATAGATTTTTAGTGAGATATTTTTTGCTCTATTTGTCAACTCCTTTTCAAAAAAACGATTCCGTGGTACACTCTCTTGCACTTATCCACTTCTGGCATTTCGCCGGAAGACACCGGAAGTATGCCTCCCGGCGTCTAAGTAAGCGGATCTACGCCCATCTACCTAGCTTGCTAGTAACCTGTCACGTAGCGACCCGCTCTACACATGACTGAAAATATGTCCGCCGAACGTTCGGAGAACTTTCGGCATTACGAACTTTTGTACCTCATCCCCAACACCTATACCGATGCCGAGGTTGAGGGTATCGCAAAAAAAGTGACTGCCCGCGTTGCCAAAAGCACCGCCATCACGCTGAATCAAAACTTAGGAAAAAAAAGGCTTGCCTACCCCATTGATCACATGACCCACGGTAATTACGTTGTGGTTGAGTTTGACGCGGAGCCAGAAAATATTCCTGCGCTTACGTACGATCTGCGCCTAACCGAGGAATTGCTGCGGCATCAAATTATTGAAAAACGCAAACGCACAGAGGAAGAAATTCAAACCGAATTGAAGCGCCGCGCCGAGACAGACCGCAGAATCGCGCAAGAACGGGAGGGTGGGAACCGCAGGCAAGATGCTCCAAAAAAAGAAGCGGTAAAAGTGCAAGCTTCTGCTGATCAGCTCAAGCAGGAGTCTGGCACCGAAAAAGATCATAAAATCACCTTAGAGCAACTTGATGAAAAACTTGATGAAATATTGGAAGGAAAGGATTTGGTCTAAATCATACGTTTCCTCTACTTTTCTTTTCTCTACACTATTCTATTCGTATGGACCTCAACAAAGTTATGATCATCGGCCGTATTACCCAGCAGCCCGAAGCGCGTGTGGTACCCTCCGGCCAATCGGTTTCCAGCTTTTCCGTTGCGACCAATCGCGCGTGGACCGACCAGCAGGGACAGAAGCAGGAGCGTGCGGAATTCCACAACATTGTTGCCTGGGGTAAGCTTGCTGAAATTTGCAACCAATACCTCCAAAAAGGCAAGCGCATCTATCTTGAAGGTCGTATGCAGACGCGCGACTGGGTAGGTCAGGACGGCGTGAAGCGTTACCGTACCGAAATCGTAGCGGAAAATATGATCATGTTGGACCGCATGGAATCAGGTACCGGCATGGGACAAAGCTATCGGGCTGCCGCTCCACATGCAGCAATCGCTCCTGCTGCGGCTTCGGAAGAAGTACCGACAATCAGTGTAGATGAACCAATACCAGCGCAGGACACGCCAGCAAACGACGACATAAAAGTTGAAGATATCCCCTTTTAATCATTTATACTACCGCGCCCCTGTTTATACCGTAATGTTTTTTCTTTCATAGCCTGCCCGCCTTTCAACCAAAAGCGGGCGGTCGTGGAAATGACCTGGGGCTCACACCGTACTATGGCATTGCAAAAAACCGCAAAGAAGAATGATTTTTGCTACTTCTGTGTTAATGGCATTCAAGACGTTGACTACAAGGATGCATCTCTCTTGCGACAGTTCATGAATTCCTACATGAAGATTCTGCCGAAGCGCCGAACGAGTACCTGCGCCAAGCACCAACGCAAACTTGCCACCGCCATTAAGCGCGCGCGCATTATGGTCTTAGTACCGTTCGTACGACGGTAGGAGGCGTTCATAGCCTGTAGTAGGGGTCTGTTACTTCTTTTCCGCATTTCCCGCACTACCTTGCTCAACCCCCTATCCGTTGTCTTGCTATGTTAAGCATGAGCGAAATAAAACTCGGCACCGTTGTGCAAGTGGACCATGCACCGTATGTCGTTACCTACACGCAACATGTAAAAATGGGGCGGGGCGGAGCCATTTTACGTACCAAGATTAAAAATCTGATAACCGGATCGGTGCTTGAAAAAACCCTTAAAAGCTCGGACTCCATGGAAGAGGCCCATCTCGCGCGATCAAAAGCGAGCTTTCTGTATGCAGATGCTATGGGCGCTCATTTTATGGATATGGAAAATTACGATCAGTTTACGCTTGGAATAGATGTTATGGAGGGAAAATTACCTTTTCTTACCGAAGGTGTTGTGGTGGATATTCTGTATTTTAACGAAAAACCGGTTTCACTGGACATCCCTAAGAAAATAACCTTAAAAGTTACTGAAGCTCCGGAAGGTGTTCGCGGGGACTCATCTCAAGGAGGCACAACAAAACTTGCTGTTACGGAAACCGGCTACCAGTTGCCCGTTCCTCTTTTTGTCAAATCAGGAGACTCTATACGCATTAATACTGAAACGGGAGAATACGTGGAAAGAGCCTAAAAACAACGGACAACAAACCGGAAACCGATTCTCAAAAATGGACCATAAAAACAGCCGAGTAGGCTGTTTTTATGGTCCATTTTATTCCCTGTTTCATGCTTCCTTCACTTTTGCCCAAATCGCTTTGCGAATTTCCTTTGCGAGTTTAGTATTATCCTTAAGGTACTGCTTCGCGTTTTCACGTCCAACACCCAACTTTTCTTCTCCATACGCATATGAATTACCGTTCTTACCCACGACACTTACCGCGACACCTGTATCCAGCAAGTCTCCTGCGAGCGAAATTCCCTCATTGTACATAATATCAAATTCAGTCGTGCGAAACGGAGCCGCAACCTTATTCTTGACGATTTTCACCTTAACACGATTGCCGATAATTTGATCGCCTTTTTTAATTTGTGCCGACCTGCGGACTTCAATGCGGATGGAGGCATAAAATTTTAACGCTGTTCCACCGGTAGTGGTTTCCGGGTTGCCGAAAACGATCCCTATTTTTTGGCGCGTCTGATTGATGAAGACAAGAATAGTATCCGATTTACTGATAATGCCTGTCAATTTGCGCAATGCCTGACTCATGAGACGCGCCTGAAGCCCCATGTGCGAGTCACCCATATCCCCCTCAATTTCCGCTCTCGGCGTAAGCGCCGCAACCGAATCCACAACAATCACATCTACGCCGTTTGAGCGAACGAGCGTCTCTACGATTTCCAGTGCCTGCTCACCGGTATCCGGCTGGGAAATAAGCAGGTCACTGGTTTTCACGCCTATTTTTTCTGCGTAGTCGGGGTCCAACGCATGCTCAGCGTCTACAAAAGCGGCAATACCTCCGGCTTTTTGCACTTCCGCAATAATATGCTGTGCCAATGTAGTTTTTCCTGAAGATTCAGGACCATAAATTTCAATGATCCTCCCGCGAGGCACGCCACCAACGCCCAATGCCAAATCCAGTGAAATACATCCTGTTGTCACCGAGGCAACGTTGGTATGGCGAGCTTCGCTGAACTTCATAATAGCGCCTTCTCCGAAACGCTCTTGAATTTGATGCATCGCGGCAAGTGCGGCTTCCTGTCGTTTTCCTTCTTTGCGCTGTTCCTCTTTAGGCATAAAAAAATTGTAAGGGTATACAATACGATTGTGTAAAGTTGCTTATTCCAATGCGAGTATTTGCCTCTCTTCTTCACTCGCTAATCCGTGCTTTTTCACCGCATGTACGCGAATAATTTGCGCTCCCGGCTGGATGGAGAGTTGAAACGAAAAATTACCTTCCTCGTCAATTGCGACATTTTGGTCATTCACGGTCACCTGCGCTTCTGAATCTGTAGAGCCGCTCACACGCAACTCTGTTGCATGGGTGATCAGATTCTGTGCAGGTGAAGTGATCCGCAGCTGCGGGGGCTGCAAGCTCTGCGCAAGCGAGAAGCTCAAGTAGCCAATACCACATAAAGTAATCACCGCAACGATACTAAATCGTCGAATGAGTAGTGTATGCGATCGCAGGGAGAATGTTTTGTGCTTTTCCTTTTTCGGCCGAACGACCAAATTATGCTGTTCAAGAAAGCGATGCGCATTCACCAAGCTGTTTTCCAGTGCCGCCGCGGAAACACCGAGGTACGCCGCATAACGACGCAAAAAGTACTTACCGTACGTAAGACTGGGGATATCTCGTACCCGCTCTTCTTCAAGAGCTTGGAGATACTTTTCCTGCACGTTGATAGCTCGCGCGATCGTGCTCAAGTCAAGATTTTTTACCTCTCTCGCCTGCTTCAGAGCCAATCCAAACGACATGGGCATATTGTGGCTAGTATAGCATGCTTCTCACCTTGTTTCAAGCAGTTTTTATGCACACTATACGAGGTACTACCGTAATGCGCTTTAAGGTATACTGCGCGAGTTTGCAACGCGCCTATCGGTCGCTTTACGCCGCCGATAGTGTTCTATACCAAACTGCCAACTGCACATGCCGGAGGTTATGCATCCATCTTCGCCAACCGTTCCGTTGTTCTGATAACCGTATCCGGGTTGAGGGAGATGCTGTCAATTCCAGCTAGTATGAGAAATTCGGCAAAATCCGGAAAATCCGATGGTGCCTGTCCGCAGATACCGATTTTTGTTTTATGCTTGTGCGCGGTATCTATCACGGTTGCAATGAGTGTCTTGACCGCGAGATTCCGCTCATCGTACACGTGGCTGACGATCTCCGAATCCCTGTCCACGCCAAGCGTCAGTTGGGTCAAGTCGTTGCTGCCGATGGAGAAGCCGTCAAATATCTCTGCGAATTTATGCGCCAGCACCACATTGGAAGGAATCTCGCACATGACGTAGATATCAACCTCTTCCGCATCGCGCGGAACGGTCGTCCCTTTCGGAAGGTGTTTTTTGAATTTCCTTCCGACAAATCCATGCTCCGCCATAATCGTAAGCACTTTTTCTCCTTCGGCTATTGTTCGGCAAAATGGCACCATGAGCTTAAGGTTGTTGAGTCCCATGTCCTTGCGCGCCGCATAAATTGCCTTGAGTTCCATCTCAAATGCGGGACGAAAAACCGGATCGTAGTAGCGCGAGGCACCACGCCAGCCAATCATGGGATTGCGCTCTTCCGGTTCATAGGTGCTGCCGCCGATCAAACCCGCAAACTCATTCGTGCGGAAATCTATGAGTCGCAAAATAACGTCTTTCGGGTAAAACGCCGCCGCAATTTGCGCGATGCCCTGCGAGAGTTTTTCTTTGAAGAATTGCTCTTTGTTCACATATCCCGGAGAAACCCGGTCTATCTCCTTTTTTATCTTGGGAGGTAATTTTTTGTAGTTGAGCAACGCCAGTGGATGCGCCTTGATGGCATTGGTAATGATCAGCTCCTCCCGCGCCAGTCCAACGCCGTCATTCGGAATGAACGATGCGGCAAACGCCAAGTCCGGAGAGCCGATATTCATCATGATCTTGGTTTTTTTTGGACGTGGTAAATTGGTAAGCGTCGTTTTGCGCAATGTGAAAGGCAGAACTCCCGCATATACATACCCTTCATCCCCTTCGGCGCAACTTACCGTAACCTCCTGACCATTGCGCAGCACTGCATCAGCATTTCCGGTACCCACCACACAAGGAATACCCATTTCGCGGGAGACAATTGCCGCATGGCAGGTGCGCCCTCCGGAGTTGGTTACAATACCGGAGGCGATTTTCATAGCAGGCTCCCAATCCGGATCGGTCATTTCAGACACGAGCACCTCACCTTTTTGAAAGGTATCGAGCTTGCTCACGTCCTTGATAATTCGGACTTTTCCGGACCCTATCTTGCTCCCTACCGCGCTGCCGCGAGTCAACACTGCGCTTCTTTTTTCCAAAATATATTCCTCCAGTATTTGTGCGTGTTTTTGGGCATGAATCGTCTCGGGACGCGCCTGAACAATGTAGAGTTTTCCATCCACACCGTCCTTTGCCCATTCAATATCCATGGGACGCTTGTAGTGCTTTTCTATCTCTACACCCCACTCGGCAAGTTGGATGACCTCGCCGGGTTTTAGTGCAAAACGATTTCTCTCTTTTTGCGGTACCGGAATATTTTTTGTTGTTGCTCCCCTGCCCTTGCCATAGACCATTCGCATTTCTTTGGTGCCGAGTATGCGGACAATAATGGGATTGATGCGTTTGTCGGTTGCAAACTTTTTGAGCGTTGGTTTGAACACCATTGATTCGTCCGGCGTTACCACACCTTTGACAATGTTCTCCCCCAGACCGTACGATGCGTTGATCAACACCACGTCGCGAAATCCCGATTCGGTGTCCAGCGTGAACATAACGCCTGACACCGCTTTGTCGGAGCGTACCATTTTTTGCACCCCTATGGAGAGCCCGATTTTAAAGTGGTCAAAATGCTTGTCCTCGCGATAGGAAATAGCCCGGTCGGTAAAGAGCGAGGCCATGCATTTTTTACACGCATCCAGAAGTCCTTGGGGATTCGTAATGTTAAGATAGGTTTCCTGCTGACCCGCAAAACTCGCATCAGGCAAATCCTCTGCAGTTGCTGAAGACCGCACTGCAACGTCCGTGGCCGCAACGCCATAGCTCTTGCTCAATTGTTTGTAAGCGGCAATGATTTCCTCCTCAAGTTGTTGCGGGAATTTAGCGCGCATGATAATCTGCCGGACTTTTTTCCCCCGTTCCTGTAAGTTGCGAATATTATGGGTATCCAAATCCTTCAGCGTATCTCGTATCGCTCGCTTGATACCCGCCTCTCGCAGAAAATAGTGATATGCGTATGCGGTTACCGCATAGCCGTTAGGCACGCGCACACCACGCCCCGTCACATAGCGGTACATCTCGCCAAGTGAGGCGTTTTTACCGCCAACCAGTGGTACGTCTTTGATACCCAGTTCATTAAATGGAAGCACGAGCTTTTCTTTCCTGTTTTTTTGCATAACGTAATTTGGTTACGGGAAGTACAATATACGCGGATAGGTAGTTGCTGTACGCACACTGGGAGTCTCACCATCAGCATCCGTACTCCGCACCATCTACTCCCTATTACGGCACCGTGCACCTGACACAACCCCGCTAACACCATAAATAGGTAGCGAAACACCTTGAAGATTACAGGCGTATCTTTTTTGCCCACTCGTTGAAATACGGCAGCTCCCACCACTCACCCATGAGCGCATTGGCAAAACCGATAACGCTCAAAACAAAAATCGCCAAACTGCCAAACATCCATATAAGCCAGCCAAGAACCGGTATGATGGCGATAACAAACAGTGCGACGGCGCAACCGAACAACACCAGACCTTGCTTGGCATGATGTTGGGCAAACGCGCTTTCTCGCTTTAACAGCAAGGGAAGCAGGCACAGAATGGACACATAACCAACCGCGGCAATCGCGCGGTTTTGTTCCACGTCCTGGTCCTTCACGGACCGTTTTTTAATTTCAGGCATAGGGGAAAAAGAAAGTAAGTATAGTAAAAAATGATAGGTATGTTCATTGCCACTTCATAATTTTTCAAGCACTTTCCGGTATAATAATATATCGGGAACAGGGAGTGATGATGTAACTCATGAGTTCAGACCCCTTAACTAAGTGCCTCTCATGCTCTGTGCCATTGTACCACACTTCTCTCGCAATACCAAAATACTATTTTAACAAGTTCCCTTTTCGGTAAAACTTTGCGGCGTCTTCAGGGGTAATGGGATTGATAATCAGTCCCGAACCGATTTCCACCCCTGCCCACACACTTCCCCGCGGCGTTACTTTCATGTAGAGATGCTGGTCTTCGTCATTGATGACTTGGTGAAAGTAAAAATTATACGGAAGGTTGAGATCGGTAATCCTCCGTAAAACATATTTGAGTGTTCTTGCCATGGAACGTTTTTCACCAGAAGTTAAAACCGTAATGTTATCAAGATGTCGTTTTGGCATAATCCATATTTCATAGTTGTGCATACTGGCATATGGTGTAAAGGCAATAACATGCTTATCCTCCCAAACCAGGCGCGGTCCGAGCTGTTCTTTCGCGATCACATCGCAATAAATACATCCTCCGGTTGTCAATTTATATTCCTGAACTTTTTGCGATTTATCTTTTAGATGCGGCGGGAGAAATTCGGTTGCAAAAATCTGCGAATGCGCGTGTTGGAGCGACGCTCCGGCACGACCGCCGTTATTTTTGAAAATAAGAATATACTCAATTTTTTTATCGCGGGAAATGGAACGTGTACGTTCCGCATACACCTCAAAAATACGGCTGATATGCGTCACCGAGAGGTCGTCCAGCTCTTTGGTGTGATCCGGTGTTTCCACCACAACCTCCTGGCACCCGTATGCCTTAGGATTATTTTGCGACACGGCCGGAAAAATATTGGCAATGGATACCGCCTGCCATGCAGTTCCCGATCCGCGGCGCGCTAATTTTTTAACGCCGTGTAATGCTTCCGGACAAAAATAGCAAAAGGTTTTTTCCTGGGAGCGCACCGCCTGCCGCGCTATCGCATGTGGCCTTGCCTTGCGGCGCGGCGCGATAATAACATATTTCTCCTGCACATAGTCCTTACGAATTTCTGATTGCATAATGAGTTACTCAATTCTTCTTATGTATGTAGTATAACACAATTATAGAGAATGTGCAGAAACTCCCGAAGCCAATATTGAAACGCTCAATCCCCCCCCCTTACTCCCTGCCACGTACTACGGTATGGTACAGTTTCACATACTCCTTTGCCGACGTATTCCAGGAATAATCCCCTCGCATACCGTTGCGTACAATTTTTTTCCAAGTTTTTGGTTGTCGTGTGTACACCTCAAGCGCTTGGGAAAGCGCGTGCCGCAATCCCGCTGCGGTTGGTGCGGTAAAAAGAAAGCCGTTTGCACTATGGTGAGGATGCGACACCACCGTATCTGCAAGACCGCCGGTAGATCGCGCAACGGGTACTGTGCCATACCGCATGGCAATCATTTGTCCCAAGCCGCATGGTTCGTACCGGGAAGGCATGACCAATATATCGGATCCCGCGTATAGCTGCTGCGCAAGTTTCGCGTTAAAGCCTATGTGCGCAAAGATATGCCGCGGATAAGCCGCTGCAAGCTTGCACAACGATTGTTCGTAGTCGGGAAGACCGCTGCCCAAAACCGCTACCTGCGCACCTTGCTCAACAAGCCATTGGCTGTTTGCAATAAGCAGCTCAATGCCTTTCTGATAGGCCAATCTCCCAATAACGGCAATGAGTGGCACTTGCGGATTTTCAGAAAGCCCCAGCTCGCGCTGTAACGCCTTTTTGTTTGCTCGCTTACCCTTGACAAAACCCGCTACGCTGTACCGCCGCACAAGCGCCGCATCTTTTTGCGGATTAAATACATCCACATCGATGCCGTTCAGGATGCCGGTTACTCCTTTTTTGCGCAACGTACGTTCCAAATCATATCCGTAACTTCTCGTCCGTATTTCCCGCGCGTGTGTAGGACTTACGGTGGTAACCGCATCACTCGCGCGTACCGCAAGGTTGAGAAAATTCAACTCTCCTCTTTTGAGCGCATAGGCGGCAATTGTTCTTTGCTCGCGCCGATTCCATCCAAAAAACTTCGCGACATCCCGCATCGGATAGCGTCCCTGGTAACCAATATTATGAATGGTCAGCACCGATTTTATTTTCGCGTATACGTTATGGGTTGGAACAAGTAGCTGTAATTCTGTTGGCAAAAGCCCCGTGTGCCAGTCGTGGAAGTGGACCACATCGGGCTGCACATCAAGATGCATGATCGCTTGTGCCACCGCTCGGGCAAAAAAGGCAAAGCGGCGCATGCGTTTGCGCTCGCTCGACGGTGCCGTGAGTTGCTGCAAGTACACGTTACCTTGCGCAAAAAAGGTGTCCTGCTCCAAAAAATACACCGGGATGCTGCTCTGCGGGAGTTCCGACCGCCACACACCAACCGTATAGGTTGTACCCTCCGCATCAACAGAGAATTGATGCGACGTTGTACGGAGCGTATGCGGTTGCGCGTCCAGTACGCCATATTTTGGCAGGAGAACGGCAACGTCTATGCCCCGCTGTTGCAGTGCGTAGGGCAACGACCCAATAACGTCCGCAAGTCCTCCTACCTTAAAAAAAGGCGCGCACTCAGCCGCAACAAAAAGCACGGATAGATTTTTTTTCATATGCGCTGTATCTTTTCTAAAAATGGCTGCACCGCGATTTTAGGCACCTTAAAATATTCTCCCGCGCTCTCCAGCATTTCGGGAATGCGGTATGTTGTTTCCACGTGAAAATCCGTACCTCCGGTTACGAACAAGCGCTGTGCAACGGCGAGTTGCTGGTAGTGCGCAACCTGATGCCAGTTGTGATAGGGTGAGTATGCTTCTATGCCTTGTAATCCGAGTATTTTAAGCTCGCTGATAATCGTATCTTCCCGCCAGCTTAAATGATGCCCCGGATGCGCAAGGACCGTAACCGCACCCGCCCGCCTTAAGAGCCTGATCGCATCTTTTGCCGAAAGAGCCGTTTCTTCCAATCGCGTTTTTCTTTCCTTTTTAAAATAGCGGTTAATGATGGAAAAAAAATCGGGCATGCCTTCTTCCAACCTGAAATCTTTGCGCATTTTTTCCCGGTTGTTTGGCGAGAGTATCAGTATCCCGATAATTCTGCCCAAACCGATGTAGTGCGACGGTGTGTCAAACAATCGCTCAACATTACAGACAAATCCTGTCGCTTTCAACGCGGTCAGCGACCGATGTATGTCCGCAATACGCCGTTTGCGCAATTTTTCCAACGTTATAAGCAGCTCCTCGTTATGCGGATTAAATCCATATCCCAGCACATGCAGCCGATAGCGTTTGTAGCGTATATACAATTCAATTCCGGAAATAAACGCTATATTTCGGCGCTTTGCTTCACCGCGCGCTTCAGGAAGCCCCGCAACGGTATTGTGATCCGTAAGCGATACGACGCTTATATTGAGCCGCTTCGCGCGCGCCAAAATATCTTTAGGACCATGTATCCCGTCCGAGTAATGACTGTGACAATGGAGATCAACGTACATGTATACTTACAACTTAAAATCTAAATTATACTGCGAGTTTCATGCTTTAAGTTTCACTTTTTGCTCTGCAACGATGCCAAATAATTTTTCAAGCCGCTTGCGCGGATCGCCGTGTTGCTTATAGTACGGCGATGTTAGGCGAATGACCGCCATATCCAGCGCGGAGCGCATGAGAAACACCGGAAGCACCCTCTTGATTTCTTGCCGTACGTCGGGCGCGCATTCGGCAAGATAGGAATACAAAAATTTTTTTGGATAGTTTTTCGGCAACAGCTCTTCGGCGTACGAGGTAAGGAGCATCTCCAATTGGAGCATAAAATTCGCAATATCGTGCGCGGGATGAAAGTACTGAAAAGTAGCAAAGTCAATGATGCCGACATTCTGCGTGTTGCGGTTATAAATGACATTGCTCGGCTGAAAATCGCCATGTACGTAGGTCCAAAATTGCCTGCTGTTCAATACGTACGCGTCCATAAGTTCCTCCAGTGTCTCCATGGCACACTCAAGTCTGCGCGCATCGCGCGTCCGCACTTCCCGCACCTTCCGCGCGAGTTTGCGCAAACTCGCGTGCTCTTCCGCTTTGGTGCGCTGATGCAGGTACCGGGCATGCATACCGTGCAGTGCCGCTATTTTTTTTGCGGATAAGGCAACGACACACTTAAAATGAAGCTCGCGTTCACGGCCTACCTGTGGAAAATCGCGCAGCGTCCTCCCTAAAAATTTTGCATAGAGAACAAAGTTTGCCTCAGGAAAAAAATAGATCGGTTTGGGAACCGTGTAGTGCGCAACGCCGAACGTTTGCCAAAGATATCGCCAGACTTTGTAGGTCTGAATGCTCGTGCGATTGCCGCGCAATTTGATATCCACCTCCAAGCCGTTTTTTTGAATGATGTTCACTCTGTAGCGCGTAAGATAGCTCTCGGCTGCGAGTCCGCGCTGATAGTCCGCGGTCGCGGAAACAACCCTGTAGGCACGGGGAAACAGCCGCATTTTATGCGAACGAAAAAACTCCAGCATGTAGGCTGCATCGGTGAAGCGCTTATAGTCAGATTTTTTATAGGCGCGGGACATAGTTCCTACGAGTATTTTTTATGATCGCAGTATAACATAGTATCGCGAGTATTGGATATATTTTGCTTGCTGGGTACACTACCCCCTGCCTTTTTCCAGTTTTCTTCGCTCCCTCTCCAGCACTTTTGCGCCAACCGGAAGATAATGCTCTTGAGCGAATTTTGGGTGTTTTTTGCGTGTTAAAAAAGATTCGGCGGCTGGAATGGTCCGTACCGCATGCAGCTGATCCACCGCATGCACAACATCATACACATCAAAACCTTTTCGCAAGCGAATGACAGCATCACGCCACATCGCCGCCTTTTCGTATTCCAAATTTCTTGCCGCTTGCCGCATTTCCGACTCAAATTCCAGCACGATTTGGTTGAACCAATGTGCCGGCGTACGCACTCGCAACGGTACGGTACGCCACGGCTCCGCCATTTCATTCAGTTTCCGCACATAACCGGTGCGTTGCCAGTCAAACCCTTGGTGAATAATAGTGTCATACAATTTCCGCGCGCGCCGTTTCGACGCAGAGGATACATCGGGATGATGTGCCAGTGTTTCGTGCAAATGCCACGCACCCCGCTCTAACATCTCCAGACTCCACCAGGGCCTCGCACTCGCCCACCAGTAGTGGCAGCTGTTCAATCCCGCATCAAGCTCCCGTCGGGCTTTTTTGGTTGCCGGTTTTTTTGGGTCAAGCTTTCCTATCTCCCGCAGCGCCAAACGCGTAAAATCCCACTGCATGCGATGTATGGGATTATCCGGATGGTTCCATCGCTGATACGGAATACCGTTCCGTACCGCCTCCGGATCCGATGACCATGTACAAGGCAAAAATTCTCTTTCTTCGCGTTCGCGCGCGCACGCTACAAGTTCGGACACGGTTACCAGCTTTTCCGCGTGACGGCGCAGCATAGCATAGAGAACTTTTTCCATTCCCGGCCGATGATGACCGAATGTTTCACCGTCAATTGCCGACGCCATATATTTTTTACCGGAAAATTCAGCTTCAAGATACGGGTTGAGGGTAGTGAGCGAACGTGCGTACGCTTGCCCAAAATACTCGCTTAAGCGTCTGCTCCGCGGCACGAGCGCAAAATCCGCTAGGCGCGGAAGCGCAAAAAGACGATCGTGAGGAACCGCCTGTAACGTGCCATTATATCCTACCTCATCAACCAGCATGGAAGCAAACCCTTCGTTGCGAACTTCTTTTGCGAGGCGGGCACTGAACGCAATTTCCGGGGAGAAAAAGCATTTTGGCCGATATGCATTGCCAAAATAGTGCCGATTAACACGGTTGTTGAGCATGATTTGCCGCCGCACTTCTGCAGCAGGGAGCAGGGGTAAGAACGCATGATATTTTGCCGATCCAAGAAACTCCACGCTGCCCCTTTTCGCGAGACGACGTAAACCGTTCAGCACCTCATGATACCCGTAACGCGCCAGCTGCTCCGTTAAAGTGCCTGCCATATTTATAGACAACTTTCCTTTTTGCGCGCGCAACAAACCTTGCACTAACGGGCGGTAGCACTCGTTAACGATTTGCGTGACCATACGCTTATCTTGGTTTGGCGGTTGATAGAAGTGGAGTATGAATGACCAGAGCATACAAACAATTTATTACACAGAACTTGCAACGGATAACCTTGATACGATGCACTTAGGTCGCGAGTTGTCAGTTATGGGTTATATGCGTTTGCGCTTGGCTATTGCCTTCCGATAGAGCGCGATATATTTTTTTGCGGGCAATTCCCATGAAAATGACTGCTGCATCCCCTTCCACACCAAGTGCACCCAAGCCGCAGGGTATTTATAAGTTTCCAGCGCGCGCGTAATCGCAACGAGGAGGAGTTCGCGCGTGTACGCGGGAAACACGAAGCCGTTCCCTCTGCCGGTTTTTGGATTAAAATTGGTAATGGTATCCGATAATCCTCCGGTCTCATGAACAATGGGAACCGAACCGTAGCGAAGCGATTTCAACTGCGAGATGCCACATGGCTCAAAACGAGAAGGCATCAGCAGCATATCGGATCCCGCATACATCCGCGATTCCCGTTCATTGGTAAAGGGCGTCAGCAGCGCAAATTTCTTTGGATATTTTTTTTCCACTTTGCGAAAAAAATCACGGTAGGTTTTTTCTCCCTCGCCCAAAATCACCAATTGCAACCGTTGCTTCATAAGTACCTCAATCGTTTCCATAACCAGTTGCAGACCTTTTTGTTCCACGAGCCGGTTTACCATGCCAAGCAAGGGAATATCGTTGGCAACGGTCAAGCCGCATCTCCGTTGCAATGCGCGTTTGTTGCGCAGTTTATTGTTCAGTGAGTTCCAGTCAAATTTTTGCACGATATTGCCGTCAAAAAGCGGATTGTGCACACTATAGTCAATGCCATTGATGATACCATACAAATCTTGCGACCGCTTTTGCAGAACGCCCTCAAGCTTTTGACCGAACTCGGGATCTAAAATTTCTCGGGCATAACGCTCGGATACGGTATTGATAATATCCGCGTTGAGAATGCCGCGCCGCATGAAGTTAATAAAGGGTACGCGCCGCATTTCCAGCGGGACGCCATTGGATCCTGTATCCTGTTTGGCTGACGGCACTTTCCACCATGACCCGCCCATTTGATAGGAAAGATTGTGCAGCGTATATACCACCGGCATGTGGCGCAAATACGGATCTTTGCTTTTTCGCAAGACATTGGGCAGCAGTCCCGCCTGCCAATCATGCGCATGCACCACGTCAAATATCGTGTTCTCGGCTGCAAGCTCGCGCAGCAATTCTTTAACGGCATACGTAAAAAAAAGGAAGCGCATATTGTCTTCCGTTTCACTATATAGGCGCATGTTGTCACGGCGCTCATTGCCGACGCGCCAGTTGAACTTACCGAAAAATTCCTCATTGCCGATAAAAAACACCGTAAGACCTTTTGCGACTTTCAAATATTTTATCCGGCAAGGATACATCGCCCCGCCAAACGTTATGGAAACACGATCACGAAAAATTTCGGTCACATACTCCTGCTGCCGCACAAATCCATAATGCGGCAACGCCACCGTAACCTTATGGCCCTTGCGCACAAGTTCTTTGGGCAGTGATTGTACGACATCGGCAAGACCGCCCGTTTTCGCATAGGGCGTCATCTCTGAAGCCACCATGCATATTGATAATTTTGTGCTACTCATAAAAAATGTGTAGGAGTATGCGGCATCATGTACGCCTCGGTACCTCCTGGTTGTCTTCCGTAAACTGCGTTTGCGTGTGTGCGGCGGTGATAGCGATTGCCAAGGCATCCGCAGCGTCATCGGGTTGTGGTAGTATACGGAGATGTAGGAGTGCTTTTACCATTTCCTGGATTTGCCGCTTATCCGCCCTCCCATAGCCGGTCAATGCCTGCTTCACTTGAAGCGGTGTATGTTCGGAAACGGACAGCCGTGCCTGCGCGCACGTCAGCAAGATGCATCCACGGGCTTGTCCAACCGCAAAAGCGGTTTTTGCGTTTGCGGCAAAAAAAAGTTCCTCAACCGCAACCGCATCAGGCCGATATTTTCGCACCAGCACTTTGAGCTCACGGTGGAGTGCGAGCAGCCGTTCTCTAAAAACCTGCTTCGCCGGTGTCGTGATACAGCCGTGCGCCACATGCGCCAAAACGCCATCCGCATAGGTAATTACGCCATATCCCGTTGTAGCAATCCCGGGGTCAATGCCCATGATCTTTCTCACTTGACGTTGGGAATTCATAACTTTTTCATCAACCCCCGTAGCATATATGAGTTATGAGATTTTCACATTCGTATACAACTCTTGCACATCGGCGATGTCATCCAGCGCTTCAAGAATTTTTTCGCATTTCTCGCGATTGTCGCCAGTAAGCTTAACTTCTTCTTTGGCAAGATACGAGAGTTCGGCGCTTTCCACCGCAATACCCGCCCGCTCCAAATGTTGGTGCGCCTCGTGAAGATTTACGACTGCGGTGATAAGCAACAGCCCGCCGTATTCCTCCCGAACATCCTCTACCCCCCATTCCAAAGCCTTGAGCGAAAATGCATCTTTATCAGCTATATGCTCCTGCGGTATTGCCACGCGGACAACGCCCTTGCGCTCATATTGCCAAGAAATGCTATGGGGACCGCCGAGCGATCCGCCGTTTTTCGCAAGCGCGTGCTTGATGTCCGCAACCGTGCGGTTGCGGTTGTCCGTCAGTGCTTCAACCAGCACCGTTCCTCCGCCAACCAAAAATCCTTCGTACACCACTTCTTCGAGCTGCGTGCCTTCTCCCTCGCCCGTGCCACGTTTGATCGCACGTTCAATGTTGTCTTTGGGCATGTTTGCCTGTTTCGCTTTTTCCATCGCAAGGCGCAATTTGAAGTTGGTATCGGTATCGCCGCCACCCTCGCGCGCCGCCAGTGTTATCGCATTGGCAAGCTTCGTAAAAAGCGCGCCGCGTTTCGCGTCCGCCGCGCCTTTTTGATGTTTAATGGAATGCCATTTTGAGTGACCGGACATAGGGTAAGCAAAAATCCGAACAGCAAATATCCTGTTACTATTTCATATTTCTAAGCTGCTTAAGCCTATCATTTTTAAGGAGAAAAATCAATGTCACCCATTATAAGAAAAGGTATCTGCCCCCCTTTTCTGACCCCTTTTCTACTGCTCTATTTCAAATATTTTTCCCCGTACGATGACACGCTCCGTTTGGGGAAGTGATGTCGGATAGGTGTTGTTTGGTAGCGTGCGCCTCGTGGAGCTGATAGTATAGTCATCCACATACTTGAGCCGACTTTTAAAATCGCTCTGCTGCGTATAGAATGCGGCAACTTCATTTGGTGTAATAAGATAGAGATGCTCAAATTTCCCGGTGTCAAGATACTCCATACCGGGAAACCTTAATAAGACCATTGCATTCTTTCCCGCGAGAAAGCGCAAAGGACCGTCCGCAGATGTCCAGCAATCAGCAGACACCCCGCAGTCCATCATCACGAGATCATGCTCGTCAAAACGCTCCCCAAGTTGCATAACTTGCTGGCGCAATCCCGCGAATTCCTTAAAGGTGGCATAGCGCATGAACGCCGGCATGTTCCCGCCAATAAGCAAGAGTGCCAGTGCCAGAACCATACTTCTTTTCTTAAGAGTCAAACGCGGATACCACTCGCTCAATAAAAACGTCGTGTACAATATAAGCACCGGAAAGACGGAAAACGCATACCGACGCAGCATCCACGGATGGTCGGAGCTCACCTGGGGATTAAAGAGGTAGTGCAAAGTCGGTGCGATAACAAACAACGGACTGGCGGCCCTCCACTGCTTTGAAAACAGTACGTACGCCATACCTGCGCCACCGCAGAGTACAAACCCCGCCATGCCATAGAGCAGAAACACATCCCTAAAATAGCGTAATCGTTCGAAGGTTATTTCTTTGTGTGCGACAATCGCGTCGCCCATATCCAGAGCTGCCCTGCCCATAGTGGTATACCACGGCAGATTCACTATAACAACGCATGTCCATAGCAAGACGAAAAGAAAAAAGGCAGCAGTGCCATGGTTATAAAACGTCGGCGCACCATACGACGCGTTGGTCAATGCAATACAAGCGCCATGAGTATCATGCCAGCGCACACCATATACCCTCAATCCGCGAAAAAAAGAGGTGAAATAATGAAGGTACGAGCAGCGCGTACAAGTTGAGCGGCTGAAGCATAACCGGCGTAGCGGCTTTTTCCTGTGGTACACTGTTTCCTTGGCGTGATAAAAGAACGAGCAAGAGCAAAGAAAACCATAGCAACGCGGCGGTCATATTCTCGCTTAAAGTAAATCGTACAATCCACCACAATCCGTAGGATGTAAACACAAAACAGAGTAACGGGTAACCAAACAACATCCGCCAACTACTCTGAACAGCAGGTACAGGGCATAACCGTTATATAAAAAAGAAGCGCGTTTGCGAACGCTAATCCAACAACGCCAAACATGGCAAGCCACGCAGTATACGGCGGAAGAAATCGCGTCGTGAGTTTGCCGTCATCCGTATAGTAAAATCCGGGAAAATTTTCAGCTTTACCCGGTCCATACAGCCGAAAAAATTCTTCACTCGCCGGTATTGTAAACGTTACGTGATGATTTTGCGCAAGCCATGCCGCCGCTTCGCTTTGCGTAGAGATATCCGCGCGAGCCGCTTTGCGTATAACAATTGCCATACCTGCTCCTGCGGCAAGCAGTAGGGGCGCGGCATCAAGACACTGCAACCAAAGTCAATAAAAACGCAAGCAAACCTACCGCAACCCATACGGCTGCAAAGGCAATGAAGAAGGCATAGTCATGCAAGGTAAGCTCGTTTTGACGCATAAGCGGAGTATATCACATCCAAAACTTGTGCAGTACCGGGATAGCTGATACACTGTCTTTGTGCCATCGGGTTCATTTTTTTACTGCATCCTTATGCAAATTATTATTACGCGATTTCCGGAACAATTACTCTACATTCCTCCTATTACCAATGCTGAAAAACTTCCCGCGAAAAAGTTTACGAGCATGGTCGTATGCGGCATGGGCGGATCGGCTTTGCCGGGAGAAATACTGCGTATGTATCTGAAAGATCTCGGGGTATTGGGAAAGATTGCCGTACACCTCAACCGTACCTACACCCTGCCCGAAGAAGCCAATACCGACAGTCTGTTGCTGATAATTTCTTATTCTGGTAATACGGAAGAAACGCTTGCCGCGTACCGTGAAGCAATAAAAAGAAAATTTCCGGTTGTGGGCATTGCCTCCGGCGGAAAACTCGCAAATCTTTGCCATAAAAACAACACGCCATTTATCAGTATACCCGCAGGCTATCAGCCGCGCATGGCATTGGGTTTTTTTGTAGCCGCCGCCGCCGTATTGCTTGACACACTCGGCATAACGCGTTCCGCAAGCAATGATCTGCAACGCAGCATTCCCTCCCTGATAAAAAACATGGCATCCTATAAAAAACAGGGTTCAGCAATAGCAAAAAAAATCGGCACGCGGATGCCGTTGGTCTACAGCTCGCATACGTACAAGATACTCGCGATGATTTGGAAAATAAATTTTAACGAAAACTCAAAAATTCAATCGTTTTTCAACTGCTTTCCCGAAATCAGCCACAACGAAATGGTGGGATTTACGCATCTCATAGGGAAGTACCATTTTCTCGAGCTGGCAGACGCACAGGATGATCCGCGCGTCATACAACACATGCGGTTATTTGCGCAACTCATGCGCAAAAAAAAGATTGGGACAACTGTCGTGCCGCTCGTAGGAGTAACATTCTTTGAAAAAGTTTTTTCTTCACTCATCATCTCGCTATGGACTTCCTATTTCCTCGCTGTGCGCACCTACCGCATTGACCCCGTCCCTGTCGCCATGGTGGAAGAGTTTAAGAAGCTGCTATGAAACCGCAGCATAAAAAATTTATCCGATTTCTCAAGTTTCTTTTGGGCATCGGGTTTATTGCGCTGATCATGCGGCAAATAAGCTGGCAAGCATTGCGTGCTACTTTTCAAAATGTCCAATGGATGTGGGTTGGCATTGCGGGAATAGGTATGTATGGAACCATACTGATTGGTATCTATCGCTGGAAATATCTCTTACGGTCTCTTGCTAATATACCATACAGGCTGTTATATAAATTATTTTTTATAGGGCTTTTTTTCGGCACCTTTCTGCCAACTAATTTTGGCGGAGACGGCGTGCGAGCACTGTACCTGCAAAAATATACGCGCCTCTCTTTCACGCAGTCGCTTGCTGTAATATTTATGGAACGTTTTACGGGTTTGGTAAGTATCCTCTTGCTGTTGACAATCGGCATAGCGCTGAATTGGCGCATGCTGGGTATTGTACACGCGCAAAGCTATGCGGTAACCCTCCTGGTAAGCTTCATTCTGGTAATCGGCATATTTTTTATTCCCCGCGTGCAAGTATTTGTCAAAAAACTATGCGTAGGACGTACACCGTATCTTTTTAAAAAAATGCACGCCTTTCTTTCCACCATCAAACTCTACACGCGCTGCACGCCACCTCTACTTGGCGCAACAGCGCTCGCATTCTGCGTCAATGGCGCGTCACTCTACATTACGTTTGCCAGTTTTTCCGCACTCCATGTCGCGCCTTCTCTTGCTTCGCTCTGCCTCATCGTTCCTCTTGCCTACCTCTCCAGTATTATCCCTTTAACGCCAAATGGACTTGGGGTTACGGAAGGTGTTTTTGTTGTGCTGTTTGGCTGGTTTGGTGTCGCGGCGGCAACCGCGCTTGGCGCGGCGCTTATTTTTCGTGTCTTGCGGCTTTGCTGCAATGGTTTGGGAGGCATGCACTTCCTTACGCTTCCCGCACCGGCGGAGCTGACTCTTAAAGACACAACGACATAGTATGAAACTGGTAAGCATCATTCCCGCGTTCAATGAAGAAGAAACCATAGCACGTGTGGTACACCATGTGCCAAAATTCATCACGGGCATTGATGTTATTGAAGTACTCGTTATCAATGATGGCTCAACGGATACAACTGCTGCGCGCGCGAAAGAAGCGGGATCGACCGTCTACACCCACACGCCCAATCGCGGACTATCCTATACCTTTAAGCTCGGCGTTGAGCTTGCCCTTGCGCATGGCGCGGACATCATCGTCAATATGGACGCCGACATGCAGCATGACCCCAACGATATTCCGCAACTCGTTGCGCCACTCCTTCGCGGGGAGGCGGAAATTTCCATTGGCGTACGAAAAATAGATGCGGACAAGAGTATGTACTGGGGAAATAGATATGGTAATAAGATTGGGAATTGGGTGCTGGGAAAGCTCACCGGACAAAAATTGCTGGACGCGTCCAGCGGCTTTCGCGCGTTTACGCGGGAAGTCGCGCTCAATGTACATCTGCGATCCAATCACACCTATACCCACGAGATGCTTATTCAAGCATTGTTCAAAGGATTTCCCCTTTCCCAAATCCCCATTACCTCGCAAAGACGTACTGCGGGAAAGTCAAAACTCATCAAAACCCTGCCGTCGCATATTCGTGAATCGTTAAAAATTATTCTGCGCACGGTGGTAACTTATAAGCCGTTTAAAACATTTTTGGTAACCGGTACCTGTATATGTCTGTTTGGCGTGCTGCTTGGCACACGGTACCTTTGGCTTGTTACACATCAATCACCCGGGCATATACCCTCACTCCTCTTAAGTTCCGTGCTGCTACTTATCGGATTTATTACTGTCGTATTGGGTGTTCTTGCAGATTTGCTCGCGACCAACAGAAAAATAGAAGAGGAGATGCTCTACCAACTTAAAAAGCAAGGAACGTATCGCAACTATACCAAGTGCCTATGAAAATTAACACCTCATCTCTCTCCTACGCTATCGCCATAACACTTGTATATCTACTGCTTTTTCTTTCACCTGTTGCACAAAATGAACTCGTACGTCCTTTGTGGTTTTTATTTACAGGGTATGTTTTTTTATTTATTCCGGGATGGTTGCTGCTTACGCTTTTCAAAGTTACAAACGACATTGGGACACTTTGGGAAAAAGTGGTTATGGCCATTGCGCTATCCCTTACTTGTAACCTCTTCCTCATTTTTGACTTGGGGCTTTTCGGTATGAAAATAAACAGTTCAACAACTACCATGGTCAACGTTGCATTTATTGTGCTACTTGCTGTAGGTGTAAAAATCAGAGATGGTAAAACCGAACACATCTCACTCAAAATCCCTTGGTAACGTATGCTGGTCTTCTTCAAAAAATTTGGTCAAATCTTGTGTGAGAGTAAAAATGTCCTTCTGGAATTACCAGAAAGATTCATCTATCTGCGTTCACGGGTGCGCACCCGCATCCCCTTGTTCTCACAATATTGGGAGAGTATTTTTATTGGTATTTTGACATTCATGCTTTTTACCGTATTGTTGCACATAGCAATTTTTGCCCATGGCTTTCTCCTGTCCGATAGCGCATTTAACCGCGTCGTCACGCAAGAAATCTTGGCACATCAATCCTTTGACTATCAAGACTCCATATTCGGTGATAATAAACTTTATCTTTTCTACCCAAAACTTTTCTTTATCGCCACCACACTATTTGATTTGCTCTTTCATCCTTATGGCGTAGTAATGTTTCTCGCCTTCG